>JBBIUH010000029.1:0-24113 GCA_037440305.1 Acidithiobacillus sp. | reverse complement strand
GTGGCCGGATAGCCTTTCTTGCGAATCGCAGCTTGCCAGCCGATGTGCTCGCCGTCGCGGTCAAAACTTTGAGTGATGGATGCCATGTGACCCCCTCAGAATGATGCCTGCTGAGAGAGTGCCGCAGCCGCGAGTGAGGTGCAATTACGGTGCAAATTCACTCAGGCAACAAAAAAGGGTCTATGCAGAAGCATAAACCCTTGTTTTATTTGGTGCCGGAGGCCAGATTCGAACTGGCTACCTACCGATTACGAATCGGTTGCTCTACCAACTGAGCTACGCCGGCGTGGGCAGGATTGTACCTGTCACCGGGCATGGCGACAAGAATCCACCGCGCTGGGTGATCAGGCGTTCTTTTCTGCCTCTTCGGGTAACTCTTCCCGACGGTGGATGAAGAAGCCCTTGAGGTAGTTGCTTTCTGGCACCGCCGGGTGAACGGGGTGATCCATATCCTGACTGCCTTCACCGATGATTTGGTAGTCCCCACGCTGGGCGGCAAAAGCGATCTGGCTGAGCAGCGTTTCCCGGCTCAGGTGATGCGAGCAGGACGCGGAGAACAGGATGCCGCCGGGGGTCAGCAAACGCATGGCCATATCGTTAAAACGGCGATAGGCGATGCTGCCTTCCTTGAAATCCTTCTTCGATTTAATCAGGGCCGGGGGGTCCAGGACGATGAGGTCAAACTGCTCACCGCGGTCGCGCAGATTGTGCAGCGTCTCCATGGCATCGCCGTGAATGCTGCGCAAGCCCTCAACCTCGTTGCGTCGGGCGTTTTCTTCGAGGATCGCCAAGGCCGGTGCCGAACTGTCCACAGCGGTGACGGCGCTTGCCCCGGCCTTGGCCAGGGGGATGGCAAAGCCGCCGAGATAGGCGAAGCAGTCCAGCACTCGGCGCTCTTTGGCAAAGTCCCGCAAGCGGCGACGATTGGCGCGATGGTCATAAAACCAGCCGGTTTTTTGACCGCCGCGCGGGTCAACCTGGAACAGGCAGTCGTTTTCCCAAACCTCCAGCCGCTCCGGGATATGCCCGAAAAGGACTTCGATGCGGTCTTCCAACCCTTCCAACCGCCGTGCCGCGCCGCTGGCCTTCAGCAAAATGCCCGCCGGGCGCAGCAGATTCTGCAAAGCCGCCGTAATCAAGGGCAGATCGCGATCCATACCGAGACTACCTGCCTGCAGCACCAGATGATCCTCATAGCGATCGATAATCAGGCCTGGCAAACCATCCCCTTCACCATGCACGAGGCGGTAAAAAGGCGCACTGAACAGACGTTCCCGCATCAGCAGTGCCTGCTGCAAGCGGGTGCGATAAAAGCCCTCATCAATGCTGACATGCGGGTCACGGCTCAACAAGCGCGCACAGAGCAGGGTATGAGGATTGACATGGGCGAGCCCCAGGGCCTTGCCCTGGGCGTCTTCCATCCGGCAGACGCTGCCTGGAGTGACGGCGGTGAGGGGGGTTTTCTGGACGTCGATTTCGTTGCTGTAAATCCAGAGGTGACCGGCGCGGAGGCGGCGATCCTCCTTGGGACGCAGACGAAGAATGGGGTATAGGCTGGCAGAAGACATGAGTGGACCTGATGGTGAAAGCGGGAGTGCCCCAGAAGCATGGGGTCTGGACGTTCCGGCGCATTTTACAGACTTTTCAACTGCCCGTATATTGAGCACACCATACTGCGGTGTTCCGCTCCCGACTGACCTGGTATCTTGCCGAGGAGGATATGTGTCCAGTGCCGACCAAATTCGTGCCATCCGTTGGGAGGAGGGTCAGCTCTGCCTTCTTGATCAAAGACTGTTGCCGCAGCAGGAAATCTGGTTAAAGCTCAGTGATTATCGCGCGGTGGCGGTGGCGATTCGGCAGATGGTAGTGCGTGGTGCCCCGGCAATCGGCATTACCGCCGCTTATGCCATGGCACTGGCCGTGAGTGAGGCGAGCACACATGCGGACTGGCGGGCACGCCTGCTGCGTGCCGCCGACGAGATCAAGGCGGCACGACCGACCGCGGTAAATCTCGCCTGGGCGACGGACCGACAACTGGCATTGGCGCAATCGGCGTCTACTGCGGGGCAGGCCGTCGCCGCGCTTTTGCAGGCCGCCCATGACTTGCTCCGCGATGATATCGCCGATAACCAGCGTATGGGCCGTTATGGCGCGGAGCTCTTGCCGGCGGAGGGTGGCATTCTGACCCATTGCAACACAGGCAGCCTCGCGACCGGCGGATACGGCACGGCACTGGGCGTGATTCGTGCAGGGATTTCTGCGGGTAAGCAGCTTCATATCTATGCTGATGAAACCAGGCCCTGGCTGCAGGGCGCGCGCCTCACGGCCTGGGAGTTGCAGAAGGACGGTATTCCCTTTCATCTCAATGCCGACAGCGCCGCCGCCTATCTGATGCAACAGGGCCTGATCCATGCGGTGATCGTTGGTGCCGACCGCATTGCCGCCAATGGCGACGCGGCAAACAAAATTGGCACCTACAGCCTCGCCGTACTGGCGCAATATCACCAGATTCCTTTCTATGTCGCGGCGCCTTTGAGTACGGTGGATTTCGCCATGCCCGATGGCGGCGGTATCGTCATCGAAGAGCGCCCCGCCGCCGAGGTGCAGCAGTGTGCGGGCCATGCGGTGGCGCCAGAAGGTGTCGAAGTGCGCAATCCGGCTTTTGATGTCACCCCCGCCAGTCTGATTGCCGCCATTATCACCGAGCGTGGCGTGGCGCGCCCCGGGTTTCAGGCGGCGCTCCGGGCGCTGGCCGCTGGCCACATGCAGGCTTAGCCTCGCTGTGGCATAATGCCGTGTTGAAAAAATAATCAGGGGTACTCAGTCTCCACATGATCGAATTCGCCAAAGAAACTATTCCTGTCAGTCTCGAAAAGGAGATGCGCCAGTCCTACCTCGATTACGCCATGAGTGTGATCGTCGGTCGTGCCCTGCCGGATGCCCGCGACGGCCTCAAGCCAGTGCATCGTCGTGTGCTCTTCGCCATGCACGAGATGAACAACGACTGGAATAAGCCCTATAAGAAGTCGGCGCGTGTCGTCGGTGATGTCATTGGTAAATACCATCCCCACGGCGACACCGCCGTCTATGACACGATGGTGCGGATGGCGCAGGACTTTTCCATGCGCTACCCGCTCATCGACGGGCAGGGTAACTTTGGTTCGGTGGATGGCGACAGTCCCGCCGCCATGCGCTATACCGAAGTGCGTATGTCCCGCATCGCCCACGAAATGCTGGCGGATCTGGAAAAAGAGACCGTCGATTTCGGTCCCAACTACGATGAGAAGGAGTGGGAGCCGCTGGTCATGCCGGCGCGTATCCCCAACCTGCTGATCAATGGCTCGGCGGGCATCGCTGTCGGTATGGCCACCAATATTCCGCCCCATAATCTGACGGAGGTGATCAGTGCCTGTCTGGCGCTGGTGGATGATCCCGAGACCCCGGATGAAGATTTATTCACCCTGGTCCCGGCGCCGGATTTCCCGACGGCAGGCTTTATTCATGGCCGTGCCGGCAGTATCGAAGCCTACCGCACCGGGCGGGGCCGAGTGATCATGCGCGCGCGCTGCGAGTTCGAGACGGACAAAAAATCCAACCGGCAGAGCATCATCGTCACCGAACTGCCCTATCAGGTGAATAAGGCCAAGCTCATTGAGCGCATCGCCGAGATGGTCAAGGAAAAGCGTCTGGAAGGCATCAGTGACTTGCGCGACGAGTCCGACAAATCGGGTATGCGTATCGCCATTGAACTCAAGCGGGATGCCAATGCCGATGTGGTGCTCAATAATCTCTACCAGCACACGGTTATGCAGAGCGTGTTCAATATCAATATGGTGGCGCTGCTGGACGGGGCACCGCGGACCCTCGGTCTGCGCGATCTGCTGCAGGCCTTCATCCAGCATCGCCGCGAAGTGGTCACCCGGCGTACCGTCTTCGAGCTGAAGAAGGCACGGGACCGCGCCCATATCCTCGAAGGCCTGGCAGTGGCGCTGGTCAATCTGGATCCACTCATCAGCCTGATTCGGGCGGCGGCCAACCCGGCAGAAGCCAAGGCGCAGATGCTGGCGAAGTCTTGGGAGCCGGGCATGGTCGCGGCGCTGCTGGTCGAACGCGGCGAACCCTCGGAAGGGATGCAAACGGACGGATATCATCTGTCCGAGTTGCAGGCCCAGGCCATTCTCGATTTGCGTTTGCACCGTTTGACCGGGCTGGAGCAGGACAAAATCCGCGATGAATACCTGGCCTTGCTGGATCGCATCCGTGAGTTGCTGGAGATTCTCGGCTCAAAGACCCGGCTGATGGAGGTCATCCGCGAAGAGCTGGTGGCCATCCGCGATCAGTACGGGGATGCCCGGCGCAGCGAGATCGTGGCGGACACGGGTGATATTTCGACGGAAGATCTGATTACCGAAGAGGAAATGGTGGTGACCTTCACCCACGCCGGTTATATCAAGGCGCAGCCAGTGACGGTCTTCAATGCCCAGAGACGGGGCGGCAAAGGCAAGATGGCCACTACCACCAAAGAAGAAGACTTTGTCGAACGCATGTTCTGCGCTTCGACCCATGCGTATTGTTTGTTCTTCAGCAATCTCGGTAAAGTCTTCTGGCAAAAGGTGTATCAGTTGCCGCAGGCAGGTCGTGGCGCCAAGGGCAAGCCCATTGTCAACATGCTGTCGCTGGCACCCACGGAGCGCATCACCGCCGTGTTGCCGGTTCGTGACTTTACCGAGGGTCAGTTTGTCTGCATGGTTACCTCCCTTGGCGTCGTCAAAAAGACGCCGGTCATGGAATATTCCCGACCGCGTAGTCAGGGGATCAACGCCATCAACCTCGACCCCGGTGATCGTCTGGTCGCCGTTGGCCTCTCCGACGGGCAGCGCGAGTTCATGCTCTTTACTCGGCATGGCATGGCGGTGCGCTTCCCCGAGGCGAAGGCCCGGGCCATGGGTCGCAATGCCCGGGGCGTACGCGGTATCAGTCTGGAAGAAAATGACCGGGTGATCTCGGCACAGTGGGTGGACTCCAGCCAGGTGATCCTCACCACTACGGCCAATGGTTATGGTAAATTGACGAAAGTGGATGAATACCGCCGCACCAACCGGGGCGGGAAGGGCGTTATTGCCATCCAGACCAACGAGCGTAATGGTGATGTGGTCGGTGCGCTGGCGGTAACGGAGCGGGACGAACTGATGCTGGTCTCTGATCATGGCACGTTGATTCGTATAGCGATTAACAGTATTCGTCGCACCGGCCGGAATGCGCAGGGGGTGCGCCTGATTAACCTGGGCGAGGGCGAGCAACTGGCGGGACTGGCATTGATTGCCGATACGGAAGAAGAGGAGGGGGAGCAGACGGATCTGCCCCAGTAATACACAATGAACTATCCTGTTTATAATTTTGGTGCGGGTCCGGCGATGCTCCCCCATGCGGTACTGGAGCAAGTGCAGGCGGAATTGCTCGATTGGCATGGCCGCGGTATTTCGGTCATGGAAATGAGCCATCGCGGTGCCGACTACATGCAGATTATCGCCGGGGCCGAGCAGGACCTCCGTGACCTCCTGCAGATTCCCGCCCATTACAAGGTGCTGTTTTTGCAGGGTGGAGCGACCCTGCAGTTTGCCATGGTCCCCATCAATCTGTTGCGTGGTCATGGGCGGGCGAGTTATGTGCAGACCGGTATCTGGTCCGCAAAAGCCATGACCGAGGCCAGGCGTTTTGCGATCGTTGAAGTGGCGGCCAGCAATGCGGATCGCCAGGCCCGTGTGGTGCCTCTGCAATCGGAGTGGCAGGTCAGCGCCGATACCGCCTACGTGCATATTGCCGGTAATGAAACCATCGGTGGTCTGGAGTTCGATTTTGTCCCGGAACTGGGCGATATTCCGCTGGTGAGTGACGCCTCTTCCCATATTCTCTCGAAGCCGGTAGATGTCAGCCGTTTTGGCCTCATTTATGCCGGTGCCCAGAAGAATATCGGGCCGGCCGGCCTGACTTTGGTTATTGTTCGTGAAGACCTCATCGGTCATGCGCCGGCCGGTACTGCAACTATGCTGGACTACGCCGTGCATGCCAAAGAGGGCTCCATGCATAATACGCCCCCTACCTTTGCTATTTACGTGGCTGGTTTGGTGTTCAAGTGGTTGAAAAAATTGGGTGGGCTGGACGCTATGGCGGAGGTCAATGCGCGTAAGGCCGCATTGCTGTATGCGGCGATTGATAACTCTGGCGGCTTCTATAACAACGCCATCGAGCACCGCAACCGCTCGCAGATGAACGTGCCCTTTACCCTGCACGATGCGGTATTGGACGCGGTATTCCTGAAAGAGGCGGATGAGCAGGGGCTCCTCCAGCTCAAGGGGCACCGCCTGCTGGGTGGTATGCGCGCTTCTATCTACAACGCCATGCCGGAGGCCGGGGTGCGGGCGCTGGTCGACTTCATGCGGGATTTTGCCCGCCGTCAGGGTTAGGGAGGCAGCTTGTCCGCGACTGTACGAACGTTGCCTGAATTACGCGCCGCTATTGATGTCGTAGACGGAGAAATCCTCCATTTGCTGGCAGAGAGAGGCCGTCTGGCGGCCGAAGTAGGTGAAGTCAAACGCGCCGCTGATGAGACAAATTTCTACCATCCTGATCGGGAGTCCGAAATTCTCCGTCGGCTGATGGCCGAGAATCCCGGACCCTTCTCTGCGGAGCAAGTCGCCACTATCTTCCGCGAAATCATTTCTGCTGGCCTGGCCCTGGAAGAGCCGTTACAGGTGGCTTATCTCGGTCCGGCAGGCACCTTCACGCAAATGGCGGCGCAAAAGCATTTCGGGCGGGCTGCGGTGTTGCAACCCACCACGGGAATTGCCGAGATTTTTCGTTTGGTGGACAGTGGGCAGGCGCAGTTCGGCGTGGTACCGGTGGAAAACAGCACCGAGGGTTCTGTCAATCTCAGCCTCGATCTGCTACTGGATTATCCGCTTCATATTTGCGGTGAGGTGCAGTTACGCATCGTCCATAATCTGGTGGCTAAATGTTCTATGGATGCGATTCAGCGGGTCTATGTGCACTACCAGACCCGTGCCCAGTGTCGCCAGTGGCTGGCCGCACATCTGCCGCAGGTGCAATTGGTAGACGTCCCCAGTAATGCCGTGGCTGCTGAACGCGCGGCAGCAGATGCCGAGGGTGGTGCTATTTCCACTACCGTGGCTGCGGAGGCTTACGGCCTCGATATTTTGGTTGCCGGTATTGAAGACAATCCCGAGAACACCACGCGCTTTTTGGTGATCGGTAAGATCAGTACCCGCTCCACAGGGAACGACAAGACCAGTCTGGTGGTAGCTGCGGCCAATCGCCCGGGGAGCCTGCATGCGCTGCTGTCGCCATTAGCCGATGCGGGGATCAGCCTCACGCGCATTGAGTCGCGACCGGCACGCTCCGCTGTTTGGGAGTACGTCTTTTATCTCGATCTGCTTGGTCATCGTCAGGATGCTGCCATTGCACCGGTGCTGGATGTCCTCGCGCAACAGGCGTCTTTCTATCGCTGTCTCGGCAGTTATCCCAGGGCGGCATTTTAATGCGCAATAAATATCTGGAATATGCGGCAGCAGGGGTGTCTGACTTGCGTCCATACCAGCCGGGTAAGCCCTTGGCGGAACTGGAACGGGAGCTGGGCATCCGTGATGCCATCAAGCTGGCCTCCAATGAAAACCCGCTGGGACCGAGCCCCGCGGCGCTGGCGGCTATCCGTGATGCGCTGCCCACCTTGGCCCTGTATCCCGAGGGATCGGCGCCGGAATTGTGCGCACTGCTGGCACATCAGTTGGATCTGGACCCGCGGCAATTTATCTTCGGCAATGGTTCTGATCAGGTGGTGGAGTTTGCTGTACGCGCCTTCGCCGGGCCGGGTACCGAGGTGATCGTTTCCCAGTATGCCTTTGCTGCTTACGCCATTGCCGCGCAGGCGAGTGGAGCGACCGTGCGGGTTGCCCCTGCGCGGGATTACGGCCATGACCTGGATGCCATGGCGGGCCTGCTCAACGCAAAAACCCGGCTGGTGTTTATCGCCAACCCCAACAATCCCACAGGTACCCACCTTGCAGTTGAGGCACTGGAGACCTTTATCGACAGCGTGCCCTCACATGCCTTGGTGGTGCTGGATGAGGCTTACCTGGAATTGATGGATAGCGCGGATTATCCTGACGGTAAGCTGTGGCTGCGGCGCTTCAGCAACCTGATGGTTACCCGGACCTTTTCTAAGGCCTATGGGCTGGCAGGCCTGCGTTGCGGTTACGGCATCGGCCACCCTGACCTGATAGCAGTGCTGGAGCGGGTTCGTCAGCCCTTTAATGTTAATACGTTAGCGCAGGTGGCAGCGCACGCTGCGCTCACCGACCGCGCCCATTTACAGGCCACCCTGGCCAACAATCGCCAAGGGATCGTGGTCCTTCGCGACGGATTACGTAATCTTGGATTGACAATCCTGCCGCCTGCAGGCAACTTTACCGCCTTTGCCGTACCGGGGAGTGGGCAGCGTGTCTACGACGCGTTGTTGCATCGGGGCGTGATCATCCGGCCGCTTACCCCTTATGGCATGCCGGATCATCTGCGGGTCAGTGTTGGTCTGCCGGTGGAAAATCAACGTTTTCTAAAAATGCTGGGCGAGGTCCTGTAATTCCATGATCGTCATTGTTAAACCACAAGCTACCGCAGAGCAGATGGAGCAGTTGCTGGAGCGTATCCGCCAGTTTGGCCTGCAGCCCATGGTCAGTACCGGTTCCGAGCGCACCGTAGTGGGCCTGTTAGGAGATGAACGGTTACTGCCCGAGGGAGCCTTGGAATCATTGCCCGCTGTGGAACAGGTCATGCCCATTCTGAAGCCCTACAAGCTCGTTAGTCGCGAGTTCAAATCCACCGACACCGTGATTGAGGTGCGTAGTATTCCCATCGGCGGCAGGCAGATTCAAGTGATAGCTGGCCCCTGTTCGGTCGAAACACCTGAGCAGATGCGCAGTTCCGCAGAGGCCGTTAAAGCGGCGGGCTGCCGCTTGATGCGTGGCGGGGCTTTCAAACCCCGTACCAGCCCCTATACTTTTCAGGGCGTGGGCGATGAAGGTCTGGATTATTTTCGGGCCGCTGCGGATGCCGTCGGTTTGCCCATCGTCACTGAGCTGATGGATGTCCGCAAGATTGATCTTTTCCTCGAAAAAGGGGTGGACATCATTCAGATCGGCACGCGCAACATGCAGAATTTTGATCTTCTCAAAGAAGTCGGTCGCCTGGATGTGCCGGTTATTCTTAAACGTGGCGTGAGTGCCACTATTAAGGAGTGGCTCATGGCGGCAGAATATATAGCTGCGCACGGCAATCACCGGATTATTTTCGCCGAGCGCGGTATTCGTACTTTTGAGACGGCCTATCGTAATGTCCTTGACGTCACCGCTATTCCAGTCCTCAAGCGGGAAACGCATCTGCCGGTTATCGTCGACCCCAGCCACGCTGGCGGCAAGGCCTGGCTGGTGCCGCAGTTGTCCAAGGCGGCCATTGCGGCTGGTGCGGATGGCTTGCTGGTGGAGTCGCATCCCTGTCCCGAAGAAGCCTGGTGCGATGCCGATCAGGCCCTGAGTCCGGAGCAACTCATGACGCTGATGGGTGATCTGCGCAAGATTGCCGAGGCCATCGGCCGCGAACTCTAGCATGCCAGACTTTCCCTTCCATCGGGTCGCCATTGTGGGCCTTGGCCTGATTGGGGGGAGTGTCGCCAAAGCCCTGCGCGCGACGGATTTCAGTGGAGAAGTCTGGGGCGTGGTCGCGGATAAGGAAGAAGCAAGGCGGATTCGTAAGGCAGCAGGTAAGTGGCAGATCACGCTGAGTCATGTTCTTGCCCCTGCACTGCAGGACGCTGACCTGGTCATTTTGGCCACCCCTCCACAGATGCTCATGGCGCAGTTGCCAGAGGTGGCGCGTCTGGTGTCTCCAACGGCAGTGGTTAGTGATGTCGCGAGCGTCAAGGCGCCGGTAGCGCAACTCGGTGCTCAGCTCTTAGGGGATCGTTTTGTGGCGGCACATCCCTTGGTGGGTGGTGAAAAAACCGGCTTCAGTGCAGCTCGGAAGCGACTCTATCAGGGCGCACGAGTGGTTTTGACCCCGTCGCCGGACCAGGCAGGTGGATCCTTGGAGGTTATGCGCACATTCTGGCAAATGCTTGGAGCCACCCTCATCCAAATGACACCTGAGGCTCACGATTATGCTTTGGCCGCCACCAGCCACGTGCCGCATCTGCTGGCTTTTGCCTACATGGCAGGTTTAGAAGGACAGGCGGATGCGCTACAGCAATTAGCGGGTGGTGGTCTGCGTGACTTTTCCCGTATCGCCGCCTCGGATCCCCGGCTCTGGGCCGATATCCTCTGGGAGAATCGTGCCGCTGTCCGTGAGCATTTGAGCACGGTGCAAAGGACTCTCAGCGCCGCCGAGCGGATGCTGGCGGGTAACGATGCCCAGGCGCTGAACGATCTGTTGGGGCGCGGCCAGAGTTGCCGACGACAATTTCAATTTCCTCCGGTGCATTCCTGAATTATGTCCAGATATCTTGTACATCCAGGTGGTCAGCTCAAGGGCCGTTTTCCGGTCCCCGGTGACAAATCCATTTCTCATCGTGCGGTTATTCTTGGTGCGCTTGCCGAAGGTGTGACCGAAATAGAGGGATTGCTGGAGGGTGCGGATGTGCTCGCCACCATCGCCGCATTTCGCGCGATGGGCGTCGAGATGATAGGACCGGATAACGGGCATTTGCGCATACAGGGTGTTGGTCTGCATGGGTTGTGTGCGCCCGCTGCCCCGTTGGATTGTGGAAACTCCGGTACGGCCATGCGTCTGCTGGCGGGGGTGCTGGCCGGGCAGGCTTTTCCCAGTACTCTGATTGGCGACACCAGTTTGCAGAAGCGGCCCATGGGCCGCGTGCTGAACCCGTTGCGTGCCATGGGCGCGGAAATTACCGCGCAGGAGGGTAGGGCACCCTTACATATTCATGGACGGACCCTGCATGGCATCGAATATGCGCTGCCGGTGGCCAGCGCCCAGGTCAAATCCGCCGTGCTGTTGGCCGGGCTATATGCCGACGGGCAAACCTGCGTGACCGAGCCCGTGCCCACCCGCGATCACAGCGAGCGGATGCTGCAAGGTTTCGGCCACCCGGTGGAGCGTCAGGGTCTACGCGCCTGTCTGTGCAGCGGTGGCCAGTTGCACGGGCAGTCGCTGCAGGTGCCGGGCGATATTTCTTCGGCGGCGTTCTTCCTGCTCGGTGCCACTATTGCGCCGGGCTCCGATCTCACCCTGGAAGGTGTTGGTATCAATCCGACCCGGACCGGCATCATCGAGATCCTCACCCGCATGGGTGCCCGAATTGACCTGACCGCCTTGCGCGAAGTGGGCGGTGAGCCGGTCGCCGATATCCGCGTCCGCTATGCACCGTTGCAAGGCATCGCCATCCCTCCCCGTCTGGTACCTCTGGCTATTGATGAGTTTCCCGCGCTGTTCATAGCGGCGGCGTGTGCGAAGGGACAGACGGTGATTACCGGCGCCGAAGAACTCCGGGTCAAGGAAAGTGACCGCATCGCGGTGATGGCTGGTGGGCTGCATGCACTGGGTGCCACCATAGAAGAGTGCGCGGATGGAGCCATTATTAGCGGATCACCGCTGCTGGGTGGCCGGGTAAACAGTCACGGGGATCATCGTATCGCGATGGCCTTCGCTATGGCGGCACTGGTGGCGCAAGGCGATATCGAAATCCTCGACTGCGCCAATGTGGCTACGTCCTTTCCGAGTTTTCCCACTCTGGCGCAGCAGGCCGGACTGCTGCTGGAGGTGGTAAGCGCATGAATATCATCCCCGTCATCACCCTGGATGGTCCCGGCGGGGTCGGTAAGGGCACGCTGGGTCGCCTCTTGGCCCATGATCTGGGTTGGCATTTGCTGGATAGCGGCGCTATTTATCGGGCGCTGGCGCTGGCGGCCCAGCGGGCCGGACTTCATGCAGATGAGGAAGCGGCGCTGTCCGACCTTGCCCGTGCCTTACCGCTGAGCTTTCGCGGTGCAGTGGACCAAACCCACGTACTGCTTGGGGGAGAGGTTGTGGATGCGGAAATCCGCAGCCCCGAAATTAGTGCGTTGACCTCACAAATTGCCGCGCTTCCTGCGGTCCGCACCGCTTTATTGCAGCGGCAGCGGGATTTTCGCCAGGCGCCGGGACTGGTGGCCGACGGCCGGGATATGGGGACTGTGGTTTTCCCGGACGCACCGCTCAAGATATTTCTGACTGCCAGCGCCGAGGTCCGTGGCAAGCGGCGTCTAAATCAGTTGATGGAACAGGGTAGTAGTGCTAATCTCGCCACAGTTGTGGCGGAAATTGCGGAACGCGATGCCCGGGATCAGCAGCGCAGCGTGGCACCGCTCCGGCCCGCGTTTGATGCGCGCCTCCTGGATACCAGTGAACAAAGCGTTTCTGACACATACAGGGTTCTGCTAAGCTGGGTTCAATCGGCTTTGCAGGAAAATTGAAACCGCCATTTATGGCATCGAGCAGTGATTCAAGGGGCGCCCATGGCGTGCCCGGTAAATGAGGCCTACTGAAATTTATGACCACCCCTAACGCTGAAATGCTTGTTGAACCCAGTTTTGCCGAGATGTTTGAAGAAAGCCAGAGTACCCAGGGCCTCAAGCCTGGCGAGTTGCTCACCGGCATCGTGACCCGCGTCGATAACGACTTTGTCATTGTCGATGTGGGTCTCAAGTCTGAAGGGCCGATCCCCGCCGAGCAGTTCCGCAATGCGGAAGGCGAAATAGAGGTGAAGGTCGGTGACTCTGTAGAGGTCTGTCTGGAGCTGGTGGAAGACGGTATGGGCGAGACCCGCCTCTCCCGTGAAAAAGCCCGCCGCGCCAAGACCTGGGTCGATTTGGAGAAGTCCTTCAACGACAACGCCGTGGTGCATGGTTTCCTTACCGGCAAAGTGAAGGGTGGTTTTACGGTCAGCATCGACGGTGTGCGCGCCTTCCTGCCTGGCTCCTTGGTAGATGTGCGCCCGGTGCGAGATGTTGCCTATCTCGAAGGCAAAGACCTGGAGATGAAGATCATCAAGCTGGACCGCAAGCGCAACAACGTGGTGGTTTCCCGCCGCGCGGTGGTCGAGCAGGAACAGAGCGTGGAACGTGGCGCACTGCTGGAAAGCATTCAGGAAGGTGCCATCCTTGAGGGTGTGGTCAAGAACCTCACCGATTATGGCGCATTCATCGACCTGGGTGGTATCGACGGCCTGCTGCATATCACCGATATGGGCTGGCGCCGGGTCAAGCATCCCAGCGAAGTGGTCACCGTGGGCGGCGAAGTGCGCGTCCTGGTCCTCAAGTTCGACCGCGAGCGCGGCCGTATCTCTCTCGGCATGAAGCAGTTGGGTGAAGACCCTTGGCGCGATATCGCCCGCCGTTATCCGGAGGCCACCCGTATTTTCGGTAAGGTCACCAACGTTACGGATTATGGTGCGTTCGTCGAGATCGAAGAAGGCGTCGAAGGTCTGGTGCATGTCTCCGAAATCGACTGGACCAACAAGAACATCAACCCGGCCAAGGCCCTGCATGTCGGCCAGGAAGTCGAAGTGATGATCCTCGATATCGACGAAGAGCGTCGCCGCATTTCACTGGGCATCAAGCAGTGCCTGCCCAACCCGTGGGATGACTTCGCGCAGAACTTCCAGAAGGGCGATCGTGTTTCCGGTCAGATCAAGAGTATTACCGATTTTGGTGTATTCGTCGGTCTGGATGGCGGTATCGACGGGCTGATCCACTTGTCCGATCTCGCCTGGGATCGTACCGGCGAAGAAGCCGTGCGGGATTTCAAAAAGGGAGATACTCTGGATGCGGTTGTCCTGAGCATTGATCCAGAGCGGGAGCGTATCAGCCTCGGGATCAAGCAGATGGAAACCGATCCGTTCATTCAGTTTGTGGTGGCCAATGAAAAGGGTGCCCTGGTCGAAGGTGAGGTCATCTCGGTGGATAGCCGTGGTGCCGAGATTCGGCTTGGCGAGGGTGTGGAAGGATTCCTGCCTCAACGTGAATTGGCCCGTGGTCTGACCTTGTCAGCCGGGGATAAAATTGAGGTGAGCATTGCGATGGTAGATCGCAAGAACCGCACCTTGACCCTCAGCACCAAGGCTCGGGAAGCGACTGCTTCTCAGGAAGATCAAACGGCGGCGGTGCAGCAATATGCGCGTAGTGCGGCGACGGGCACCACCAGTCTGGGCGATCTGATCAAAGAACAGCTCAAGCGTAAGCAGGAAGAAGAAAGTTAAATGTGGCCCTTCTCCTCCCGGTCATGTGCTGATCGGGAGGAGGGGGTGAATGAGATGGCGTCAGGTAAAGGCCTTTTTTGAATCGTCAACCTGCCGCTTACTTTTTAATTTTATGATGTCCTGTCAGTTCACCATTCTTTGTAAGAAGCTAATAAACTATGACTAAATCGGAATTGATCAAAAACATCAGCGCACAATATCCGCATTTGAGTGTGCGCGATATTGAAATGGCTACCCGCCAGATGCTCGATTATCTGAGCGACGCACTGGCTGAGGGTGAACGTATTGAAATTCGTGGTTTTGGAAGTTTTTCCATGCACGTGCGCCCTGCCAAGCAGGGGCGTAATCCGAAAACGGGAGAGCCGGTTCTGGTGCCTGAGAAGCGGGTTCCGCATTTTAAACCGGGTAAGGAACTCCGTGAGCAGGTTGATTACCCTGAGGCGGTTGCGGGTGGCAAGGCTTAATTGACGGTTTCCGGCGTGGATACCGTCGTCATCCTCGTCCTGCTGTTGGCGATCGCGCTGGGTGTCTGGATTGGCCAGGTTACCTCTCCGCGAAAACCTGCGCCGAATGTCCCCGACACGATTCCCGAAATTTATATTCAGGGACTCAACCATCTCCTCAGTGAGCGCAATGACGAAGCTGTAGAGGTTTTTCTCGATGCGCTGCGGCAACATCCGGAGAGCGTTGACATTTTGCTCGCCCTGGGACGCCTCTTCCGGCGGCGCGGAGAGCTGGAGCGTGCCTTGCGGGTACATCAGCATCTTCTGGATCAACCGGCACTGGCGCCTGACCTGCGGCAAAGTGTGCTTTTCGAGATCGCGCAGGATTACCTCAAGGCAGGGATTCTCGATCGGGCGGAATCCATCCTTAAAGAATTATTGGATCGTCAACCCGATCATCTAGAGGGTCTTGCTACGCTTGCCGAGCTGTACGAACTGGGCAGTGAGTGGGCGCAGTCTATTGCGGTTCGTCAGCGCTTACATAAAGCGGGTAAGCGCGGCCAGCGTCCCGTGATTGCCATGCTCTATGGTGAACTGGCCGAGCAATCGCTGTTCGCGGGAGAGGCAGGGCAAGCAAAGGTTTTTTTGGAGTCGGCCCGGAAGGAGGATCCAGAAAATCCGCGGGCTTTGGTGATTGGCGGACGCATCGCCTTCGATCGGCAGGACTGGGGTGGTGCGTTAAGCCTTTGGGAGAAACTCCTTGACTCCCCAGTAGAATCTGTAGTTCTGCTTATTTTGGAACCCTTTCTGAGCGTTTTACAATATGCTGCGAACGGCACGGATGTGCAAGAAGCACGAGAACGCCTGTTGAAGATGTGTAATTCGCCATTGGCCGTAAAACTTTTGGCGCATGCCTTGCAGGCGGTTGAGGGAACCCCCGTGGCGACGGCATATTTAAGACGTGTTCTGTTGCGGCAGCCAGATATGCGGGTGATGCAGGTTTTGCTGGAACTGGATCCCGATGCACCGGATCCCGCATTGTATCCTGTCATGGCGCTAGCAGTCAGGGGGCTGTCGGTGGAACCAGCGGTTTTTCATTGTCAGTCTTGTGGTTATCAAAGTCCCCAGTACTATTGGCGCTGCCCTAGCTGCCGTCAGTGGGGCACCTTTTCTGGAGGGTGTAGTTTGTGATTTCACCGCTCATTGTTGCGCTGGATTATGCGAACGAGCGCGACGCCCTGGTTTTGGCGGATCAGCTTGATCCTGCCGCGTGTCGGGTCAAGGTAGGTAAGGAGCTTTTTACCGCCTGTGGCCCCGCCATTGTGGAGCGCCTGCAGGAGCGAGGATTTGACGTATTTCTTGACCTCAAATTTCACGATATTCCGCAGACCGTCGCCAAGGCCTGTAAGGCGGCAGCGCGTCTCGGCGTATGGATGCTCAACGTACATGCGAGTGGCGGTAGCACCATGCTGCGCGCCGCACGCGAAGCGGTGAACGATGCCGCTGGGACACGGCGGACTCTCCTGGTTGCGGTGACGGTACTTACAAGTATGAATGACGCCGCTTTACGCGAAGTTGGCGTCAACAGTTCGGTGCAGGATCAAGTTGGGCGTTTGGCGACACTCGCAGCAGAATGTGCCTTGGATGGCATCGTCTGTTCTGCGCTGGAGGCAAGTCGTCTACGGGAGGCCGTGCCTGAACTCCGGCGTGTGACTCCGGGGATTCGTCCCGCGCAGTATGCGGAGGATGACCAGAGACGTATTATGACGCCAGCGGCGGCACTGGCGGCGGGATCGGACTTCCTCGTGGTAGGCAGGCCTATTACGGCTGCCGAGTATCCGGCACAGGCCCTTAGCCAGATATTGAGTGAGTTGCCAGGGAACGCCGCCGGTTCTCAGAAGTCCGACTGATATGTTTTTTAAAGAGGTGGTAAGGGCTGCGCTCCGCGCAACACTGATCATGGAGAAGAAATCTGCTGTGACTACAGACGAAGTGGTGACGTTGTACAAAGAAGATGGAGCGCTGCTCCAGGGACACTTTCTGCTATCCTCAGGGTTGCATAGTGATACCTACCTGCAGTCGGCCAGGGTGCTGCAACATCCCGAGCACGCAGCGCGACTGTGTGCGGCGATGGTGGCGGGTATTCCTGATGATCTGCGGCAGCGCATCTCCTGTGTTGTGGGGCCAGCCATGGGCGCGGTTCTGGTGTCCTACGAATGTGGCCGCGCGCTTGGAGTACGCAGCCTGTTCACCGAGCGGGAAGCCGGGCAGATGGTGCTGCGCCGGGGCTTTGCGCTGGCGCCGGGTGAAGGGGTGTTAGTGGTTGAAGATATTACGACGACAGGGGGCTCGACGCGGGAATGTATAGCGGCCATTACCGCAGCAGGTGGGCAAGTATTAGCGACATCGGCAATTATTGATCGCAGTTCAGGATTCAGCGATTTTGACGGCGTACCATTTTTTCCGCTGTTGACGCTCCCGGTACGTACTTGGGAAGCTATTGGTTGTCCGCTCTGTGCAGTTGGCGGGACGCCCGTTAAACCGGGGAGCCGCGGTCTGCGCTGACCTTGAGGGGCAGGTGGCTTGTGTTTATTATTAACGTTTAGGCTTAGACAAAATGCAAAAGAAGGATCAGTTCATGCACATCTCGACACCAGAGGCCGCGCCTTTGGAAAGACACATCCATGTGACCATTCCCGCCAGTGAGGTGGAGAGTGGGGTATCCCAGCGTCTGCGTAACAAGGCGCGCTCCGCACGTTTTCCCGGATTCCGGCCCGGCAAGGCGCCCATGGCCCTCATCGAACGCCATTATGCTTCGGATGCCCTCATGGAGACCTTCGACCATCTTATCAATGAACGCTATTCTCAGGCAGTGCGCGACGAGTCCCTACGTCCGGTTGGAAGACCAGAAGTGCAGGTCGAGAAAGGTGGGCGCGGTGAGGACCTCGTGTTTACCGCCGTGGTAGAGGTGTATCCCGAATTTGATCCGCAGGTGCCGGACGCCACCATTATCCGCAAGACGGCTGAAGTGACGGATGCGGACGTGGATGCCACCATAGACATTATGCGTCAGCAGCGGCGTTTTTATGTGTCTGCCGAGCGTGCCGCCCAGGATGAAGACCGGGTCATCGTGGATTTTCAGGGGACCATTGATGGTGTCCCCATGGCGGGAGGTGATGTGACCGATTACCCCGTGGTGCTGGGTTCCGGTCGTCTACTGCGGGACATTGAGCAGGGACTGCTGGGGATGTCTGCGGGAGAAGAGCGGACCGTCGCGGTACAGTTTCCGGCAGAATATCATGCTCCGGAACTCGCTGGTCAGGCTGCCCAGTTCCATCTTCAGGTCAGGGAAGTGGCGGCCCCCCAATTGCCCGAAGTGGACGCGGCTTTTGCCTTGGCACTGGGTATTGAGGATGGGGATGTCGCCGTATTGCGGCAGGAAGTACGGGAAAATCTGGAACGTGAAGCGCAGCGGATTAGCCGGGGCCAGGTGAAAGCGCAGATTCTGGAACTGGTAGCGGAGAGTAACCATCCCGATTTGCCCAGGCAAATGATCGGACAGGAATTGGAGCGTTTGCAAAAAGACGCCAATGCGGCGGCTGGCGGCGGTGATCTGGACGCGCTGGCCAGGCGGCGTGTCGTACTCGGCCTGGTTTTGTCGGAAATCGTCCGGCGCGAAAAGCTGCGGGCATCCACGGCTGAAATCACTCAGATTATTCTGGACATGTCCGAGCAGTATGAGGACTCTGAGCAATTCATGAGCTGGTACCGCGGTAATCCCGAGCAGATGGAGCAGGCCGAGGCTATGGTTCTGGAAGACAAAGTGGTGGCGTGGCTTCTGGAGCGTGTTAAAGTGACCGACGAGGCTGTCAGCTTTAACCAGCTCATCGGCCGGGCGCCGGTAGCCGAAGCAAACGCGGAATAGCCGGTGCCCGAGGCAGGACCGTGTCAACAGACAGGAGCATGGATTATGTGGAAACAGGCAGGAGACCAGTTTGCGCCCGCCGTACAGGGCTTGGGGTATGTGCCCATCGTGGTCGAGCAGACCGGACGTGGCGAGAGATCCTATGATATTTACTCCCGTTTGCTCAAAGAGCGGGTGATCTTCTTGGTGGGCCAGGTGGAAGACATGATGGCCAATCTGGTGGTCGCTCAGTTGCTTTTTCTGGAAGCGGAGAATCCCGACAAAGATATCGCGCTGTATATCAATAGCCCAGGTGGTTCTGTCACGGCTGGCATGGCGATTTATGACACGATGCAGTTTGTTCGCCCGAAGGTCAGTACGGTCTGCATCGGGCAGGCGGCGAGCATGGGGGCGGTATTGCTGGCCGCTGGTGCCGAAGGCAAGCGTTACGCGCTGCCTAATGCACGGATTATGTTGCATCAGCCCTCCGGTGGTTTTCAGGGGCAGGCACATGATATCGAAATCCATACCAAAGAGATTCTGCGTATCCGTGAACGGCTCAATGATATTTTGGTCCATCATACCGGACAAGGTCGTGAACGCATTGAGCAGGATCTCGACAGAGACTTTTTCATGTCGGCCGAAGAGGCCCAAACCTACCATCTTGTGGACGCTGTGATTAGCCATCGCGGTGAAAACGAGATCGCCTGAACAGGCAGGAGAACAGCTATGGCTGGAAAGCATGAGGGAAGCGGTGAAAAGACGCTGTATTGTTCATTCTGTGGCAAGAGCCAGCATGAAGTCCGTAAGCTGATTGCCGGTCCTTCGGTATTTATCTGTGATGAATGCATTGAGTTGTGCAACGACATCGTCAAGGACGAGATACTGGACGACCGCAGCGAGGGTCAGGACAAACTGCCTAAACCTATGGAAATCCGCAAGACGCTGGATGATTACGTCATTGGTCAGGACGTTGCCAAAAAGGTCTTGTCCGTGGCGGTTTACAATCATTACAAACGTCTTGAACATGGTGGCAAGGACAATGAGGTGGAACTGGACAAGAGTAATATCCTGCTCATCGGCCCCACCGGTTCGGGCAAGACCCTGCTGGCGCAGACCCTGGCGCTCCTCCTGAACGTGCCCTTTGCCATGGCCGATGCCACGACACTCACGGAAGCCGGCTATGTCGGTGAGGATGTCGAAAACATCATTCAGAAGTTGCTGCAGAAATGTGATTACGATGTGGAAAAGGCGCAGACCGGTATCGTCTATATTGATGAGATCGACAAGATCACTCGTAAGTCCGAGAACCCCTCTATCACCCGCGATGTTTCCGGCGAAGGCGTGCAGCAGGCGTTACTCAAGCTGATTGAAGGGACGGTGGCCTCGGTTCCGCCACAAGGCGGCCGCAAGCACCCTCAGCAGGAGTTCCTGCAGGTGGATACGCGGCATATCCTCTTCATCTGTGGCGGTGCCTTTGCGGGTTTGGAGAAGTCCGTCTCTGCTCGTCTGGAGAAGGGTGGTATGGGCTTCAATGCACCCCTAAAGCGCCGCGATAGAGAAGCGACCGCAGTCATGCTGATGCAGAATCTGGAGCCGGAAGACCTGGTTCGTTATGGTTTGATTCCCGAATTTGTCGGACGGCTGCCCATTCTGGCGCTGCTGGAAGAACTGGATGAAGAAGCACTGATTTCCATCCTCACCGATCCGAAGAATGCTTTGGTGAAGCAATACCAGAAGCTCTTCGCCCTCGAAGGCGTGACCCTGGAGTTCCGTACCGAGGCATTGCGGGCCATTGCCAAAAAGGCACTGACCCGCAAGACCGGAGCACGTGGTTTACGCTCTATTCTTGAGCAGATTCTGTTGGATACGATGTACGAATTGCCCTCTATGAGTGGCGTGAAAAAGGTGGTAGTGGATGCCGCCGTCGTGGAAAGCGGCACCAAGCCGCTGCTGGTTTACGATGATGCTGCCAAGGTGGATATGTCTCATCCTGCCTGACGTAGAGCGTGGTCGTTATTGAAAAGCACTGTCGACGACCCCATCTGCACTGCTATTGGTAGTAATCACCTACTTTTGGAGTAGACCGTGGCCCAAATCGATAAAAGTCTCCTGGTGGAAGAGGAAGCGCAGATGGTACCGGTACTGCCTCTGCGCGATGTTGTGGTATTTCCGTTCATGGTTATCCCTCTTTTCGTGGGGCGGACGAAGTCGATTCGCGCCCTGGAAGAGGCAATGTCTGGTGAAAAGCAGATTCTGCTGGTGTCACAAAAAAATGCCGCGGACGATGATCCTCAACCGGAAAATATTTATCGGATCGGCACGCTGGCGACGATTCTACAGTTACTCAAACTGCCTGACGGTACGGTTAAGGTGCTGGTCGAAGGTACGGACCGGGCTAGAATTGTCTCCTTCCTGCCTGCGGAGGAATCCTTGCGCGCTCAGGTGCAGATCGTTGCCAGTGGTGCGGCAAATGATCGTGAGCTGGAAGCGCTCATGCGTTCGGTCAGTGCCCAGTTTGAGGCCTACGTCAAGCTGAATAAGAAAATTCCCCCGGAGATTTTGTCTACTCTGGCCAGTATGGATGATCCGGCACGGCTGGCAGACACTGTAGCCGCACATCTCAGTCTCAAACTCGAAGAAAAACAGGAAATTCTGGAGAAGGCGGATACTCGTGCCCGGCTGGAGCATCTGCTGGGCATGATGGAGTCTGAAATTGACCTGCTGCAGGTGGAAAAGCGCATCCGCGGCCGCGTCAAGCGACAGATGGAGAAGAGCCAGCGCGAGTATTATCTGAATGAGCAGATGAAGGCCATTCAGAAAGAGCTGGGTGATCTGTCGGAAGAGGGCGGTAGTGAGCTGGATGAGTTGACGCGTAAAATCGACAAGGCCGGAATGCCTAAAGATGTGCGGGCCAAGGCGGACGCCGAGCTGAAAAAACTGCGGATGATGAGTCCTATGTCCGCAGAGGCGACAGTCGTACGTAACTACATCGACTGGCTGGTGGGGGTGCCGTGGCGCAAGCGCAGTAAAATCACCAAGGATCTTAAGCGGGCCAAGGCCATTCTCGACGCCGATCATTACGGTCTGGAGGACGTCAAGGAGCGTATTCTCGAATATCTTGCCGTACAGGAACGGGTTGGCAACAGCCGCGGTCCCATCCTGTGTCTGGTAGGCCCGCCTGGCGTGGGTAAGACCAGTCTGGGGCGCTCTATCGCGGCGGCGACCGGGCGCAAATTCGTGCGAATGTCCTTGGGTGGCGTGCGCGACGAAGCGGAAATTCGCGGGCATCGGCGTACCTATATCGGCGCCCTGCCGGGTAAAATTGTCCAGAGTCTGGCTAAAATTGCTACGCGCAATCCGCTGATGCTGCTGGATGAAGTGGATAAAATGGCGATGGATTTCCGCGGTGACCCGGCCTCCGCCCTCCTCGAAGTGCTGGATCCCGAGCAAAATGCGACTTTCAACGACCATTACCTGGAAGTGGATTTCAATCTCTCGGAGGTGATGTTTGTCACGACGGCGAATACGCTCAATATCCCGGCACCGTTGATGGATCGCATGGAGGTGATTCGTATATCAGGGTACACCGAAGACGAAAAGATCCACATCGCCACCAAGTAT
Source organism: Acidithiobacillus sp. (assembly GCA_037440305.1). GTDB lineage: Bacteria > Pseudomonadota > Gammaproteobacteria > Acidithiobacillales > Acidithiobacillaceae > Acidithiobacillus. Next base: position 1,825 of record JBBIUH010000029.1, on the reverse strand, counting down.
CTTCTGCCTAAGCAGACAGAAAAAGCGGGGCTACTGGATGGGGAGATGCAAGTTTCACAGACGGTCATCCGGGACATCATCCGTTACTACACCCGGGAAGCCGGCGTGCGTAATCTGGAGCGGGAGCTCGCACGTATCTGTCGTAAGGTAGTAAAGGAACTCCTGCTCGACAAAAAGCGCACGCGGGTGCAGGTCTCGGATCGCAATTTGGACAAGTATCTCGGAGTGCGTCGCTTCGACTTCGGCAAGGCGGAGAAGGAAAACCGCATTGGTGAGGTCACTGGTCTGGCCTGGACCGAGGTGGGTGGTGAATTGCTGAGTATTGAGGCTGTCGTTGTACCGGGTCGCGGCAAGCTGCTGATCACCGGTAAGCTGGGAGATGTTATGCAGGAATCTATCCAGGCCGCCATGAGCGTGGTTCGTGCCCGGTCACGGGCGCTGGGCATCCCTGCAGATTTTTACCAGAACCGTGACGTGCATATCCATGTGCCGGAAGGCGCTACGCCTAAAGATGGGCCAAGTGCCGGTATTGGCATGGCCACTGCCTTGGTATCGGCACTGACCAATATTCCGGTGCATGCCACGGTCGCCATGACCGGTGAGATCACGCTGCGCGGTGAGGTCCTGCCCATCGGTGGGTTAAAGGAGAAGTTGCTGGCAGCACATCGTGGTGGTATCAGTACGGTCTTGATTCCGGCAGAGAATGAAAAAGATCTGCAGGAAATTCCAAAAAATGTGCGTGATGCGCTGACCATCAAACCGGTCCGGTGGATTGAGGAAGTTCTGGCTATTGCGCTGGAGTCATCACCGATGCCGCTGCCCGCCGACAGCGGAGAAGCGTTGGTTGGGGTAGTAGCGGTTAATGAGCCTTCTGAGGACAAGGCAATGGCACATTAAGGATGCGGTGCGAAAACCGCCTCCATAATTTTAGTTATGTAGAATAGGCGTAAGAATACGACGACATTTATGTCGTCGTGCTCCTGACAGCGATGGTTCATTGGCGAAGGCCGGCCTATGATTCGTGATCCAGGCCATTTTTTGCACTTTCTTGACAAGTCTTTTTTTACCCTGCTATAACGTTTTCTGGATAGAGTTGATGCGCAGTTATACCTAGTAACCGAGTCCATAACAGGAGAAAGAAATATGAATAAATCGGAGTTGATCGAGAAGATTGCAGAAGAAGCTGGCGTGACTCGTGCCGCAGCTGGCCATACTCTGGATGCGGCAGTCAAGGTGATTACAGAGGCACTGAAGGCTGGTGATCAGGTAACTCTGGTCGGTTTCGGTTCCTTCCTTGTTTCCAGCCGTGAGGCGCGCAAAGGCCGTAATCCCGCTACTGGTGCAGAAATCATGATCGCCGCAAGTCGTACGCCTAAATTTAAGGCTGGTAAAGCACTGCGTGATGCAGTAAACTAGCGCGTCTGGTTTGGGCGGTTAGCTCAGTTGGTAGAGCGTCGGCTTTACACGCCGAATGTCGGGGGTTCGAGCCCCTCACCGCCCACCACAAATTTTATTGGGGTGGTAGTTCAGTTGGTTAGAATGCCGGCCTGTCACGCCGGAGGTCGCGGGTTCGAGCCCCGTCCGCCCCGCCAATGCGAGTAAGGCGACCCTTGTAGGGCGCCTTTTTTTTGTCTATTTTTGTATAACGAGACACTGATGTGGCCATTATGGTGTTTTGAGAGCTCTTCCTTGATGGTCGGGCGCTAAATATACAGACAGCTTTACCTCGGTGCTATGGCTTTGTGGAGATGTGCTTATGATGGATACATTTCGGAATTTTGGTCAGTCCTGGGTAGCCAAAATACTCATGATCTTAATCGCATTA
>JBBIUH010000028.1:0-24428 GCA_037440305.1 Acidithiobacillus sp. | reverse complement strand
TCAGGGTCCGGCGGGCAGCCCGGTATCTGCAGATCCACCGGCAACACTGCTGCGACACCATCCATGACCGCATAACTGCCCCGGAATACACCGCCGCAACAGGCGCAGTCGCCGATGGCGATGACCCGCCGCGGTTCGGGCGTGGCGTTGTGGCAGTCTTGTAAAGCTGCGACCATATGACGGGTCACCGGCCCGCTCACCGTCAGCACATCGGCGTGGCGTGGGGACGCGGTGAAGTGAAAACCGGCCTGCTCCAGTCCATAGTGCGGACCGCTCAGGGCATTGAGCTCCAGTTCGCAGCCATTACAGGAGCCCGCATCCACATGGCGGATGCTGAGACTGTGGCGGAAGCAGGAGGGGCTGGCGGATGTTGGGTCCCGCTCTGTCCGCGGCGGTTTTTCCCCGACTTTTCCCAGCCGCAGGGCCTCGCGCAGTATCCGATACATCATCGTCTCCTTTCGGGAATCGCCCGGGCGCTGTGCTCAAAGATCATGGCCGCTGTAACTCAGGTTGAAAGATTTGTTGATGAGCGGAAAATCCGCGACGATATCGCGCAGGACCGCCTCTTCCAGAGCCGGCCAAAGGGTCCACGAGGGGTCCTGGGGGCGGCAGTGGCGAATATTTCCCTGCTCCATACGCAGCCAGAAGAATATCTCACCCCGCCAGCCCTCCGCCCAACCGACGCCTTCACCCGCGGCATGCCGGAGATCTAGTGGGTGGTATATGTCACCGACGGGCAGTTTCTGGAGGATCTCCTCCTGTAAGCGTAGCGACTCGGAAATCTCCTGAAAGCGTACGGCCATACGTGCCGCGACATCGCCTTCTGTGGCGGTGGCCATCCGTACCTGGAGCTGGTCATAGGGGATGTGGGGGAACTGCACCCGCAAATCCCAGGCCTGGCCGCTGGCACGGCCGACAACCCCCATGAGTCCCAGATGCGCCGCCCGCTCGGGGGAAATTATGCCCAGTTGTACCACGCGGTCGCGCAGTCCACCGTGCTCGGCGAGGATCTCCTGTAGGCGCCCGACGGCGGTTTTGAGTGCCTGCCCCGCACTGTGGAGGGCCGCGATGGCCGTCGCCGTGAGATCAAAGGCCACCCCACCGGGCAAGACCCCGTCCATGAGATAGCGATGCCCGAAATAGCGCCGATTCTCCCGCAGCAGGTCCTCTTTGAGGGCCTGAAACTGGGTCAGGGCGAAGGCCAGTCCGGCGTCGTTGCCGATGGCACCGAGATCGCCGAGATGATTGGCCATGCGCTCCCGCTCCAGGCAGAGGGCGCGCAGCCATTGGGCGCGTTCTGGCACCTGTGCCTTGGCGATCTGTTCCGCCGCCTGGGCATAACTCCAGGCATAAGCCACCGTGTTGTCGCCGCTGATTCGTCCGGCCAGACGTGCGCCAGCCGCCACGTCCAGGCCTTGAAAGAGGCGCTCCACGCCCTTGTGCTTATAACCGAAACGTTCCTCCAGGCGCAGGATTTCCTCCCCCAGGACCTGAAAACGGAAATGCCCCGGCTCGATGATGCCGGCATGTATGGGGCCGACCGGAATCTCGTGGATGTCCAAGCTGGCCGCGGGTACGAAGGCATAGTCTCCGTCTCCGGCGGTACCGAGGTTTTCAGTGCGAAAATCCGCGCGCAGGGGAAATTGATCCGCAGGCCAGGCGGCATGCCGCAGCCAGGGGCGGGTGTCGTTCGTCCCTGTCGTGCGGACGCCCAGCAGGTCATAGAGGGTCCGTTCCATGCGCAGGGCAGCCGGAAAGATAGCGGCCAGACTCGGACAGACCGCAGTGGCAGGGTCCACGATCATCTCCGTATGCACGATGCCTGTCTCGGCGAGAAACGCCGCATGGACGAGATAACCGGATTCTTCGGCGCGAAGGTCCTCGCCCCAGAGGGCCAACAGGCGACCCCCTTGCGCACGGATATTGCGGGCGGCAAGCGGCCAATACTCTTTACAGAGGCGACCGGACCACACCGGTAACATCGTGCCCCATTGCTTAAAATCAGTCAGTACGCGCAGTGCGGGGTTGGGCATGATGGCGTCCCTATCCGTGGAGGAGCAGTGCGGCATGCTGCATCCACTGGACCAGTATCCAGGGGATGAACACCCCGAGCACGATGACGAGGGCCAGTTGAATGAAGACCGGGATGATGCCGGCGACGGGCTGGCGGGCGATGCCTTCTGGAGCAGGCCCGAAGACCATGCCTTGCAGGCGCGGGAAAATCCCGGCGAAGGCTACGCCCAATCCCAGCAGGAGCAAAGGCGTGAGCCAGGGCTGGGCCTGCAACGTGCTGGTGATAATAAGAAATTCACTCAAGAAGAGGCCGCTGGGTGGCATCCCGAGAATAAAGAGCACCGCCAGCATGAGCGCCCAGCCCAGGAAGGGGCTGAATTCCAACAGGCCGCGGATGCGCTGGATTTCCCGGCTGCCGACACTTTGTACCGCTTGTCCGACCGAGAAAAACACGGAGGACTTGGTCAGGCTATGGCTGATCACGTGCAGTAAGCCCGCAAAACTCGCCAGTGGTGCGCCGATCCCGAAGGCAAAGGTGGCCAGTCCCATGTGTTCAATGGAGGAATAGGCGAAAAGCCGCTTCACATCCCGCTGCCGCAGCATGGAAAAGGCCGCCACCAGCAGGGAGAGCAAACCGAAACCCATCAGCAGCCGACCGGCGAAGTCCGGACCCAAGGCACCATCCACCAGCACCTTGGCGCGCAGAACGGCGTAAAGGGCCACATTGAGCAATAGCCCGGAAAGTACCGCCGAAACCGAGCTGGGGCCGCTGGCGTGGGCATCCGGCAGCCAGTTGTTGAGCGGGGTCAGGCCGATTTTGGTCCCGTAACCCACCAGCATAAAGATGAAGGCGATGGCCATGACCTGCGGCTGTAATTGACGGCGCACGGCTGCCAGATGGGTCCACAGCAAGGCGTCCGCACCGTGCCCCAGGACTTTCTGTGCGGCGAAATACAGCAGGATCGTACCGAATAGCGCCATCGCCAGACCGACGCCGCAGAGGATGAAATATTTCCAGGCCGCCTCCAGACCCTCGGCGGTACGGAAGAGGCTCACCAGCAGGACCGTGGACAGGGTGGCGCCTTCCATGGCCACCCAGAGGATGCCCATATTGTTGGTCAGCAAGGCCAGCAGCATGGTGGCGAGAAAGGTCTGGAACATGGCGTGATAGAGGCGGACACGCCGGCGGGAGAGCAACCAGTGCGCCTTTTCGTGCAGCATATAGTTGCGGGAGAACCATGCCGTACTGAGCCCCACCACGCCATCCACCAGTACCAGCACGATACTGAGATCATCCACCATGAATTGTCCGCCGCCCGCGGTAAATGCGCCGTCCCGCAGCACCTGTATAGCCAGGGCGAGGATGGCCAGCAGGGTCAGCGTATTGAGGCCGATGAACAGCGCCGCGCCCCGGCGTCCGTCGCCCCAGAGGGCGAGCAGCGGAATGCCCATTGCCGCACAAGCCAGAACCAGCAGAATCAGCATCATTCCTCCCGGATATGTTCCAGATTCTGGAGATCCATGCTGTCGAAGGTCTCCCGTATCTGAAAAAAGAACACGCCGAGAATAACGAAACCGATCAGGGCATCCAGGGCTACGCCCAGTTCCACAATCATCGGCATACCCAGGGTGGCGCTGGTGGCGGCGAAGAAGAGGCCGTTATCGATAGCCAGAAAACCCACCACCTGAGAAATAGCTTTGCGCCGCGTGATCATCATCAGAAAAGCGAGCAGCACGGCGGCGAGGGCAATGCCGACCATGCCGCGGGTCACGATGCCGGTCAGAGCGGTGATGGGGGCGGCGAGGGAGAAAGCGAAAATGACCAGCGCGATACCGGCGAGCAGAGTCAGGGGGATGTTGAGTACTGCCTCCACATCGCCACGCACCTGCAGTCGCCGTAGCAGGCGATGCAGGACCGTCGGGATCAGAATGGCCTTCAGGCCCAGGGTCAGCGCCGCGGAAAACCATAATTCCGTCTGCCCGGTCAACAGCGCCACCAGCGCGGTGCCGGTCGCCAGGACCACTCCTTGCCAGGCGAGAAGATGGATCAGGGTGAGGAGCCGCCGTTGCGCCAGCATGGCGAAAGCCAGCAGCAGGAGGAGGGCGGCGAGGAGCCTCAGCAGGGGGATGCCCCAGGCGAGTCCCTGTGCGCTGATCGTCATGTCATGCCCCCAGCATGAAGAAACCCAGAAGCCCGATAACCCCGAGCAGGAAGGCGGTCGCCATGAATTCCGGCGCACGAAAGAGGCGCAGCTTGGCGAGCAGGGTTTCGACCAGCGCCAGGATAAGGGCGGCGGCCGCGAATTTCAGCAGTAGGATCGGCAGGGTCAGGGGCAGTACCGCAATTTCTGCGGTGGGCACGATACCCCAGGGCAGGAACAGCGCAATACCGATGGCCACGTAGAGCACCAGCTTGATCTGCGCCCCCCACTCCATGAGCGCGAGGTGCCGTCCCGAGTACTCCAGGAGCATGGCTTCGTGGATCATGGTCAGCTCCAGGTGGGTGGCGGGATTATCCACGGGAATCCGCGCGTTTTCCGCCAGCAGCACCATGAAAAAGGCGGCGGCGGCGAAAACCATGCTGGGGTGCAGGGCGAAGTGCAGTTGCTCCAGATGGGCGACGATCACGCTCAGCGAAGTGGACCGGGAGAGTAGGGACGCCGTAAAGAGTGTGGCCAGCAGGGCGGGTTCCGCAAGCCCTGCGATCAGCATTTCCCGATGGGCACCCAGGGTGGCGAAGGGCGTTCCCGTATCCATGGCCGCCAGTACCTGAAAAACCCGCGCCAGGGCAAACAAACCCACCAGGGCGATGACATCGGCAGCCGGTGCCAGGGGTAGGCCGGTGGCGAGAATGGGGATGATCCCGGCCGCCAGACAGAACGCCCCGAAAATCCCATAAGGCGCAAAGCGGAAGAGCCAGGACGTTCCCTCCGCCTGCAGAGATTCTTTATGGAACAGGCGATACAGATCGCGGTAGCTCTGCCAGCAGCCAGCCGGGCGCCGGTTCTGCAGGATCGACCGCAATGCCCGCAGCAGACCGGCAAAGAGCGGCGCCAGAAACGCCACCAGCAGCACCTGCGCGAGTTCCAGCAGTATGGCGGTCATCGCCAGATCGCCAGCAGGATCAGCAGGGTCAGGAAACTGTAAAGCAGATACAGGGTAATGCGACCCTGCTGCAGGCGCAGCACCTGAGCCGAGAGCCAGAGGACGATGCGGTTCAGGGGTTGATAGATGCCGCGGTACACCGGTTCGCCGATCCGTACCCGCCAGCGGCCGACATCGTCCGCCTGCCGCTCCGCCTGATACAGTGGGGCGAAGATGCGCAGGAGGGGTTGCACAAAGCCCAGTGGGCTATCTTGCATGGTCGGCGTGCGGACGGGAAAGCCACAGGCCCAGACCTGCACGCGCCGCAAGGGCCGGCCAAAGAGGCTCCAGATCAGGAGAAAACCCAGACCCAGGGCGGTCGCCATGCCGAAAAAGAAAATCACCGGACTATAACTGGCGCGTTGTGCGGAAACCGGGGTCAGCCATAGCCCTTGCTGGATGGCGAAGCCCTGGCCGAGCATCTCCAGCAACACCGGATGCAGCAGATTCAGCAGAACACCCGGAAAGAGTCCGAGAAAAATACAGGCGAGACTGAGCAGGGCCATGGCCGACTGTTCCCAGCGTCCGGCCTCGTGGACATGCCGGGTGCCGTGCGACTGACCGAGAAAGGCGATGCCGTAAAACTTGACCATGGCATAGGCCGCCAGAGCGACCGCCAGCACCACGCCGGCGGCCGCCAACGGTAACACCGCACTGAGGGTACTTTGCGGCAGTGCGGGGGATAACAAAAAGGCTTGCAGGAGCAGCCATTCGGAGACAAAGCCATTGAGCGGTGGCAACCCGGCGATGGCGAGGGTGCCGAGGAGCATGAAAAATGCGGTCTGGGGCATCTGCCGGATCAGGCCACCCAGTCGATCCATGGCCACGCTGCCTGCCCCGTGCAGCACACTGCCACTGCCGAGAAAAAGCAGGCCCTTGAAGAAGGCGTGATTCAGTGCGTGGTACAGGGCGGCGGCCAGGGCCAAGGCCGCCAGGGCATCGAGCCCATGCGCGCGGAAGATCAGGGCGAGGCCGAAAGCCACCATGATCAGGCCCATGTTTTCCATGGAGGAATAGGCCAGCAGGCGCTTCATGTCGGTCTGGACGGCGGCGAAAAGCACAGCGAAGAGGGCCGTCGTGAGCCCTACCACCAACACAAAGGGACCCCACCACAGGGCCAGCCTGCCGAGGAAGAGAAAATCCACCCGCAACATGCCATAGAAGGCCATCTGCAGCATCGCCCCGCTCATCAGCGCAGAGACCGGGGCGGGTGCGGCGGGATGGGCATCCGGCAACCAGACATGCAGGGGGAGCAGACCCGCCTTGGCGCTGAATCCGAAAAAGGTGAGGAGAAAGGCGGCCGATGCCCAGAACGGGTTGACGGGGGCGTGCAGCATGGCGCTGAACGGCCCGCCCTGGGCTATGGTCGCCCCGGCGAGGATGACGAAGCCCAGCAAAATGGCCAGCGCCCCGAGGTGGGCGATGAGCAGATAGAGGAAACCGGCATGGCGGCTACCGGCCTCTTTATGCTCCGTCACCACCAGAAAATACGAGGCCAGCGCCATGATTTCCCAGGCGACCAGAAAGGTGAAGGCGTTGGCCGCCAGCAGAACCAGCCCCATCCCCAGCAGAAAACTGTGGTACTGGAGCAGTAAACGGCGCAAGTCGGGTCCCGGTAAGGAGCGGAAATAGCCGGTGGCAAACAGCGCTACCGCGAAGGCCAGCAGTCCTAGCAGGATCAGGAAAAATCCCGAGAGGGGATCGATCTGGAAAGACCAGGGCAGAGCGGGGAGGGGGCCGCGCAGTTGCAGGTCGTCCGGGGTGGCCGTCAGCGCGGTGAATCCGGCAATGGTCAGCAGCAGGGCGACCACGCTGCTCAGGGGAAAGACCAGCCGACAGGCGAGGGCCGGCCAGCCGCCCAGCAGAAAACCCAATAGCCCCAGACCCAGCCAGAGCAATAATGCCCCGGTGGCCAGATCCAGCGGCAGGCAGGAGGTCACTGGGCTACCACCACCAGCAGGGTCGTTGCGGAGTGGCCGCGGTTGTGCCAGTTGTGGGGCAGACGCGGATCATAGTAAATGGCGTCGCCTTCCCCCAGTTCCGTGGTCACCCCGGATTGCTCAAAGGCGGCTGTCCCGCGGATGACAATGGTGAACTCTTCTCCCTCGGCACTGGCATAGGGATGCTCCCCACACTCCCCGCCCGGTTCGAGTACCATCAGCAGCGGTTGCATTTTCTTTTGCGGCAGGCCGCGGGCCAGCGGTTCCAGTGAGGCGTGGGAACCGGCACTGTAAAACTTGCGCCGGTCACCGCTGCGCATGATCAATGGCAAACCCGCCGTTTCTCCATCATCGAAAATCGCGACGATGGGGATCTGCAGCGCCGCGCAGATCTTTTCCAGCGTGGCGATGGAGGGGGAGTTCTGCCCGGCCTCGATCTGCGAGAGGGCACTGGGTGAAATCTCCGCACGCGCCGCCAACCCGCGCACGGACCAGCCTTTATCCTCGCGAAGTTGCCGAATTTTTTTGCAGACCTGTTCCATGGGCGGAGAGTGTACGTTAAAACACGCGCCATGTAATCTATTTTGGACGTCTGTGATTAACGTGCCTCGTTAAAAAACGCGGCGATGGCATCCTGTAGACGGCCAAATCTGATCCGCTCCTGTTCCAGCCGTAATCCGGGACGGAGGCGGTTGTCGCGGAGGATGTCGTAGAGGCCGCGTTCGTTTTCGGTCAGGTGAGGCAGATCCTGTACGGTGGGTTTGTCTTCCTCTCCCCAGAAATCCTGATGCGTCATCAGGGTTTCTTCATCCATGAGCAAGGTCTGCACCTGCGGAAAGTACTTGCGCAAGTGGTCGAGGATGGCGAAGCCGTGGGTATCGATGTCTCCCCAATAATGGATAGCGCAGCGCGTAAGCCAGCGGGCCTGGGACAGTGCGTCCCAGCCGTAACCCGCGCCAAAAATGACGATGGCGTCGGAGACGCGGGGGAAGGCGAGGAAGTTGGTTTCATTTTCGGTGATAAAGACCCTACGAACCGGTAAATCCAGGGCGGAGAAGCTGGTGGCATTCAGGGTAATGTCGGGACAGAATGTGCCGGGGAGCAGCGTTATCCCGGCATCCAGCAGCCGAAAGCGGATGCGCGGCGCTTTATCGAGAAAGCCGTAGCGGGCGGCAAACTGGCTGATACCCCGATGCTCAGGGGCGATGGCCTCTGTGGGCAGGAGCGCATCGCAGAGTTCGGACAGCACAGCGCGGTGGCCTTCGATAAACTTGCTGTGGATGCCGGGAATGTCCACTTGGCGCAGGTAGATACCGGGGCGGGGATGGTCCGCCATCCAGTCCAGCACCGCCAGCAGTTGTGGCCAGACGGCAGCGTAGTCCAGTGCCTGCAGCGGTTTTCGGTGCAGCCAATTTAGCAATGCGGGGTGCCGGGATGCCGTCGATGCCCATATTGCCCGAAAACGCCGGGCATCATGCTGCTTGCTGATCAGGGCGAGGGCCTCTTCTGGGGTATCGACCCAGAGGGCGGTGGGCAGCCGTTGTGCGCCAAGCACCCGGTGCTGAGTCTCGCGCCACTCGATGCGGATCTTCGGGATGGCGGTCAGGGCACAGATCCAATCACGGACGGCGGCGAATTGTTCGGTCAACTCTGCTGAATTAGGGCTTTTCAGGGTCAGCCGCAGGGGGGAAAGCGTGGCGTCGGCGGTCAGCGCCCGCAGTAACTCTCCGCGCTCCCAAAGCCGCTGGAGCTGCTTGCGGACGTCCGCCGCAGAGGTCCAGTTCACGGAGCGAGGTCTGCCTTGTGCGCACGGTATTCCGTAATAGACAGATTACGCAATTTGGAGTCCTTGCCACCTGCATTGTGCACGAAGCCGACGTGGGCGACGAAGGGTTCAATGATGTGGATTTTCTGTAGCGGCGTCACGATAAGTAGTTGCAGGTTGAGTTGCTGGAAGAGACGCAACCCGTACTGCGCCGACTCGTCGGAGCCACGACCGAAGGCCTCGTCAATGACCACGAAGCGGAAAGAGCGGGAGCGCACAGCGCCCCATTCCAGACCGAACTGATAGGCAAGACTGGCGGCGAGAATGGTATAGGCGAGTTTTTCCTTCTGCCCGCCGGACTTGCCGCCGGAATCGGTGTAGTGCTCGTGTTCGCTGTCATCCTCGCGCCAGCGCTCGCTGGCGGCGAAGAGGAACCAGTTGCGCACGTCAGTGACTTTGGCGGTCCAGCGGCGATCCTGATCGGACAAGCCTTCGCGGCCCCGGAAGCGATCAATGATGTTTTTGACCTGCAAAAACTTGCTCTCGGAATACTGGGCATCTTCGGAGCCGGTCAGCGCCCCTTCGGTGCATCTGCGCAGTTCCGTCTGGAAGTCGCGGGTCTCGGCATCGGGGCTGGGCTGGGATTCCAGTACGATATAACGACCGGAGTTGTAGTCGATCTGCGCCAGGGATTCGTTGATCCGGGTGATGCGTTCCTTGATGGTTTCGCGCTCGCGGGCGAGTTGCGCGTTGAAATTGGCGATCTCGTTGATGGTGTTGACGTTGAGCAGATCTTTGAAGCGGGACTCAAAGCGCGGCAGGTCGTCATTGTTCAGGGTGCCGAGCAGGTTCTGATATTCAAAACCAGCAGCCAGACTGGCATCGTAATCCTCAGTTTCCAGTTTGTAGGCGTCCTTGAAGGCGGACATGGCCTTGATGATTTTCTCAGCCAGCCCAGCGATTTTTTTGTTTTCGCTATCCATCTTGCTCTGCAGCCACTGGCGCAGTTCCTGCTCGCGACCCTCGCAGGATTCAATGGTGAGTTGGTACTCACCGGACGGTTGGCTGCGCAGTGCCTCCAGCTTTTGTGACAGAATCGGGTCAGCGGTGTTTCCCGCCAGTTGTTTCTGGGTTTCCTCCCGCAGTTTTCCGGTATCGCTCCGGCGCTGTTCCAGCTTGGAACGCTTGTCTTTGGTGGCTTCCAATTGGTTTTCGGTGCCGCTGAGGCTCTGGGATGCATCCTGTAACTGTACATTCAGGGATTTGAGGATATCCGACGCCGATTCCAGCGCCTGCCGTTCGTCCTCCAGGCGGGCGATTTCCGTGGCGATGGCCGCCCAGTCCAGTTCTTCGTAGTCGTTGAGCTCCTCCAGCCGGGCGAGGGTCTGCAGTCGTTCCTCCAGCGCCTTGCGTGCCGACTGAATGGCGCCGAGGCGGCTGCCGATTTCACTGAGAAAGGTTTCGAACTGGCGCTGGGTAGTTTCCAGCGCGGCAATTTTAGCGGTGTTGCTCCAGCCCAGTACATAGCGGCTGCGGTCATCGATGGGGTGGCGGTCATCCTTTTCGTGTCGTCCGCCGGGGTCTTTGATCTGGCCGGCGCGGGTGATGGCGCGGGTCTCGCGGCGGAACTGCTCCGGGGTGCCGCAACAGGCCACGTCAAAGCGATGCGCCATTTCCCGCTGCAGCCAGTCGTAGAAAGGGGAATCGGGTTTGACAGAGAGTTTGCGGAGCAGAGAGTCCGGGTGCAGTTCGGGCATTTCGCCCTGCTTGCGCGGTCGCACATGGAAATAGACCAGTCGCCCGCGCAATTGGTTGCTGTCTACCCAAGCCGCCACATCGGCGTAGCGGGCATCGGGCACCAGCAGGGAGAGCCCGAAGTTGTGCAGCAAACGCTCCGCCGCACCTTCCCAGGCACTATCCTCGGGCCGCACCTGAAGGAGTTCACCGGTAAAGGGCATTTCTTCTTCGTCCACGCCCAGCGCTGCACAGAGGGCGCTGCGAATCTGGATTTGCCGGGTGTCGATGTTACTGCGGCGTTGCTTCAGGCTGGCGATTTCCGCGCTTCGGGTTTCATACTCCTCCCGTCCTTTGCGGAAGGCGAAATCCTCTTCCCGCTCCTGATTCTCCAGGCCAGTCGCCTGTTCCCGCAGACGATCGCTGAGTTCGCCCAGTTGGCTGTGTTGTTCCTGAAAGGCCGCAGCATGCGCGGCTGGCGTCTCGGCCATCTTCTGGACGAGTTCAGCGTAACGGTCCGCCTTGTGTCGGCGGCGGTCACGCTCCTGCCCGGCGCGTTGAATTTCCATGCGCAACTGCTCCAGCCGGTTGCCGCCGTTCTGGGCGATGGCTTGGCGGATGGCATCGACGGCCATACGCTGTTCGCTGCGGCGCTGATCCAGCCGTTGCACCTGCGCATCCAGACGGGTCCAGTCTTCGTTGATACCGGTGAGGCGTTTGTCCAGCAGGGTCAGTTTCAGTCCGGCGAAGTGGGCGCGCAGGCCTTCGCGGCACTGGCGCAGATCATCGACCGAGCTTTCCAGGCTCCGGTATTGCGCGCAGTCGGCCACCAGCGGTGTCAGCAGTTGCACCTGGCGCTTGGCCTTGAGCACGGCGGCATGGGCGCGGCTGAGGTCGTCGAAATGGGTGATGAGGGCACCGATGCGCGGGGCGACATCGAAGGGTTCCAGCATGTGACTGCGCACGAAGTCGGTGAGATTGCCCACGGATTTCATGGAGACGGTCTGGTGGAAGAGTTCCAGGGCCTGATCGTTTTCAATGCCGAAGCGACGGCGGAACCAGGCGCTGTACTTGGGAAAAGTGTCTTCGATGTCGACGCCCCCGTCGCGCAGGCGCTTGCGCAACTGGCCAATGTCGGTGCCAAATCCGGAAAAATCACGGGTGATGGAGAGATCGCTTTCGGCCATGGCAAAGAAGCGGGCGGGCTGGCCCTGGGCATCCTTCATCCAGAAGATTTGCGCCAGGGTCACCGTGGATTCATAACCCGCATTATGGAAGACTCCGAGAATCACCGAGTAGCTGTTCTGACCGCGCAGAGCCACGGGCTTGGCCGCTCCCGTCACCTCATTGCGCTCCGATTTGTAATGCCCGAGTACGTAAGAGCGCAGGCTGCGCTCCTTGCTGTCGGCACCGGCGGCCTTGTTGTAGGCGATGCGCTGGGCTGGAACCAGCAGGGTGGTGACGGCATCTACCAGGGTAGACTTGCCGGAGCCAATGTCGCCGGTCAGCAGCCCGTTCTGGCCGTCCAGAGTGAGGGTCCAGACGCGCTGGTCGAAGGTACCCCAGTTGAAGACTTCCAGCCGTTGCAGGCGAAAACCCGAGAGGGTGTCGTCGCCGAGAAAATCCAGTTCCAGCGCTTGTGCTTCAATCATTAGCAGTGTCCTCTGCGCGGCCTTCCACGCCGCTGCATTGTGCCTGATAGTCTGCCAGTCTCTGGTCAAAATCCGCCAGCCATTGCGCGTCGACAAAGGCCTTGAGGATACGCCGCACTTCAAAGCTGGCCGGGCCGCTGCTGGTCTTCAAGCGGCGCAGAAAACCCAGATCGACAATTTTGTTGATGTGATTCTCGATCTGATCGACGATACGGGTCTCGTTGCTGCTGTCGGGCAGGAAAACCCGCAGCAGTTCGACGATTTCCTCGCGACTCAGCACCAGACGGGTGTCGTTGCCGCCGGCATCGAATTCCGCCAGCTTTTTGCGCAGCAGGGCGAGTAGCAGGCTCACCGGAAAAGACAAAGGCCGGCGGGCAATCAGGCGGGGCAGGGGTGTCACGCCCGGATCAGCGGATTCCGGACGGCTTTTCAGAAAGGCATAGCCTTCCGCTTCGTCGAGGACCAGTTCCAGACCAAGTACGGAAATATAATCCCGCGCCTGCGGGTGCAGATTCAGCAGGTCGCCCCACAGGCGCTCGTTGCCCTCCCGGTAGATCACCCCTTTGAGGAGAGGAATAACGAGTGTAGAAAGAGTTGCGGCTTCTTCTTCCATCCTTACCTCATAAAAATGATACGCGGCAACTGTGCCGTTCTCTCAACGATAACATCATTCCGGTTGCGAGCGTTCCAGCGAATCTGCTCGGGTGTGTCCTCATCCACCGCCGTTTTGAAGGTCTCGCTGCCGAGTTGCAGGTAGACCACCAGTTCCGCCAGCCCCTGGCGCAAGGGTTGAGATTCGGTTAGCTCGCGCAGGGTAATCTGGGAGCGCTCCTGCAAGGCGTGGCGGATGTGGCCCGTCAGTTGGACCGTATCCACGAACACCTGCTGGTAGAGCGCTGCGGCGTCGATATCGCCCTCTCCGGCTTGCAGGGTGATTGCCGCAATCAGGGGCTTGAGAGTGGGGGTGTGCAAAGGTCTTTCCATGGGCAGTTCAATGCGGGCGCTCAGCTCCGCGATTTCCATGACATCGCCCGTCGGTAGATCATCGCGCAGGGCCAGCGCCTTGGCTTCGATGCCGTGCAGAATGTCCATGATGCGCCGGTTTTCCAGCCAGGCCTTATCGTCCAGAAAACGCCGCAGTTGCTGGGAGAGTTGCGCCACGGTGCGCTGGGTGTGTTCGCCCGCCTCCAGCCAGTCGTAATGTACCCGCCGCATCCGGGCGTCGGGTTGGAGCGCCGCCACTGGCCCTAGCCCCAGCACCTGGTCGAGCATCGCCGTCAGTTCTTCCTGCCGCTGGCTGGACATGAGGAAGTCCCAGAAGGCACGAAAGCTGCGCCCTTGATCGGAGTCGGCTATGACATCGCGCTCCCCCATGATCTCCTCCAGTAGCGCCCCCTTGGCCCCTTCCCAGAGGGCAATGCGCTCCCGCACCCGCCGGTCCAGCAAGCGGAAGTTATGCTCCACCTCGCGGAAGTCGCCCAACAGTTCTCGCGCCAGTTGCATGAATTGCTGAAAGCGGTCCTTAAGAGCTGTGTCGCCCAGCAGGGCAATGTCGCCCGCCAGGACCCGCGCGATTTCGGCATCGATCTCATTCCGCCGTTTCTGCAAGTCGGCCATACGGACGGCGGGATCACTCTCGCTGCCTTCGCTCATCTGTCTGAGCAGTTCGAAGAGGGTAAGCAGACGCGACTCCGTCCCGATAAATTGCCGTGCCGTGAGGCTGTTCAGCCAGGCGATAGCCTTCTCCGTGGCCGGAGTCAGGTCGAACTGGGGCTCATCACTGCCCTGGGCGTAGAACTTGCGTAGCCAGGACTTCTCCGGGCTGGCCCAGTCGTTGAGATAGTCGATGGCGTCTTTGGGAAACGCCTCCGGCCCCAGTCGCTGGCGCAGGGCGTAGAGTTCATCTTCCAGTGTCTCGGCCAGATCAGCGGCGGCAATAATGCGGACATTGGGCAGCACAAAGACCCGATGCAGAAAACTCGCCACCAGCGGCGCATGGTCCGAGCGCAGCAAGCGCCACGTCGGATGGTAGTTGCGCAGGGCATCGAGAGTGGTGAAGTCCATGGCCTTCAGCCTGCTCCGGGCGTTCCGCTACACGTTGAACAAAAAGTTCAACACATCCCCATCCTGCACCACGTATTCCTTCCCTTCCGCACGCATCTTGCCCGCTTCCTTGGCCCCATGTTCGCCCTTGTACTGAATGAAATCGTCATAGGCGATGGTCTGGGCGCGGATGAAGCCGCGTTCGAAATCACTGTGGATCACCCCTGCCGCCTGTGGCGCCGTGGCCCCCACCGGGATGGTCCAGGCGCGGACCTCTTTGACGCCGGCAGTGAAGTAGGTCTGCAGACCCAGTAAACGGTAAGCCGCACGGATGATGCGGTTGAGGCCGGGCTCCTCCAGCCCCAAGTCCTGCAGGAAAGCGCTTTGCTCCTCCGGCTCCAGTTCTGCCAGCTCTGCTTCTATGGCGGCGCAGACCGGCACCACACTCGCATGCCGTTCAGCCGCCCAGGCTTCCAGCGGCGCGCGCCAGGGGCCATCCTGCAACTCGTCCTCAGCGACATTGGCAATAACCATGAGGGGTTTCATGGTCAGCAGGCAGAGGCTGCGCAGATGCTCTTGCTCCTCGCTGTTCAGGTTCAGGCTGGCGGCCGGCTTGCCTTCATTGAGGTGGGGCAGGAGGCGGGTCATGGTGGCGACTTCGGCTACCGCGTCCTTGTTGCCGCCCTTGGCCTGCCGCGCCACCCGCGCCTGGGCCTTTTCCACGGTGCTGAGGTCAGCCAGAATCAGCTCCGTCAGCACCACCTCCAGATCCGCCACTGGGTCTACATGGCCACTCACATGGACTACGTTGGGGTCGTCAAAGCAGCGGGTGACCAAGGCAATGGCGTCCGTCTCGCGGATATGGGCGAGAAACTGGTTGCCCAGACCCTCGCCCTGCGCCGCACCAGCCACCAGCCCGGCGATGTCCACGAACTCCATGGTGGCGTGTTGCACCTTCTGCGGTTTGACGATCTCTGACAGGGCCTCGAGACGGGGATCCGGCACGGCAACCAGACCGACGTTCGGCTCAATCGTGCAGAAGGGATAGTTCTCCGCCGCGATACCCGCCCTGGTGATGGCGTTGAAAAGGGTGGATTTGCCGACATTGGGTAAGCCGACGATGCCGCAGGCCAAAGCCATAAGAAACTCCTAATCGCTGTGCAGGGTTTTTTGTGCCGCATCCGTGCGGCCGCTGAGAAAATCGGGAAGTACGCCGAGACTGCGCTCAATCGCCTCGTCAATCAGGCTCTTATCCGCTGCCGTCGGAGCGCCAAGCACATAACTGATGACCGCATCTTTGTGCCCTGGATGGCCAATACCGATGCGCAGCCGCCAGTAATCGCGGGTGCCCAGGGCACGGTCGAGGTCACGTAAGCCGTTGTGCCCGCCATGACCACCACCGCGTTTCAGCCGTGCCATGCCTGGGGGCAGGTCCAGCTCGTCATGAATCACCAGAATCCGTTCTACAGGCACTTTATAAAAGGCCGCCATGGCCTGTACCGGGCCACCGCTGCGGTTCATGAAATCCTGAGGCATACACAGCCCCAGTTCCAGTCCGGAAGTTCGTGCCGTAGCGGCCAGACAATGCCAGCGCTTCTCCATACGCAAAGACGCTCCGACCCGATCCGCAAGGGTCTGGAGCGTCCAGAAGCCAGCATTATGGCGGGTCCGGGCGTATTCCGCGCCGGGGTTACCCAAGCCCGCCAACAACCAGTCCATAAGGCCTCAGGCGGTGGTCTCCGGGGCCTCTTCCGCCTCGGCACCGGTACGCGGATTGTGGATGGAGACGACTTCCTTGTCGTCCTCATGCAGCAAAGGCACCAGGGTCACGCCGGCGGGCACACTGATCTGCGACAGATGCAGGCTATCACCAATGTGCAGCCCGGCAATATCTACCTGGAGGGCTTCCGGCAGGCGATCCACTGGTGCTTCCACTTCCACTTCCACCAGGGCGCGATGCAGTACACCGCCTGCCTTGAGGCCGACACAGGTGCTTTCGTTCAGGAAGTGGACGGGCACATGCAAACGCACCTGTTCGCCGGCATGAACGCGCAAAAAGTCCATGTGCAGCACTTCTTCTTTGTAGGGGTGCATCTGAATGTCGCGGATGAGCGCCGTCTCGTTGCCGTTGGGGAACTGCAGCGTAATAACGTGGGTGTATGCGCGCTCGTCGGGCAGCAGTTTGCGCAGCAGGCGGGCTTCAATACTGAGACCTACCGCGGTCTTGCCATCACCATAAAGCACGGCGGGCACCATGCCGGTACGACGCAGGCGACGACTGGCACGACGGCCGTTATCTTCACGCGGCTGGGCCGCAATCGCAAAATCTGTCATTTTTTGGACTCCTTATGGTCTAGTGGAATGAGCGGGGCGAGGGTTGACAGAACCTTTCTCCCCAATAGCAAGGCGCGCATCATAATGCGCTGCGGTTTTTTCAGCAACTATTTCCGGTGTTTTTTCATCGGGCTGTAAATAGGCTTTGATTACCGCACGGGCCACCGGCAGGGCTTGCCAGGCGTTGTGCCCGCCATATTCCACCACCACGGCGACGGCGATTTTGGGGTGATGTACCGGTGCCCAGCCAATAAAAAGGGAGTCGTTGTTATAGATGGTGTGGCCATTTTTGTAACCCACCGGTACCTGTGCCGTCCCCGTTTTTCCGGCAATGGTAATGCCGGGAATGCTGACGGTATGACAGGTACCGATTGCGACACAGGCCTCCATACCCTTATGGACGGCATGCATGGCCGCTGCCGAAATGTGCAGATTAACGGGCGGCGCATTGGGAATGGTCGCTGTCTGGCCGGTGTTCGGGTTAATGAAGGCTTTAGCGACCTGAGGCTGAACCAGATAGCCGCCGTTGGCGAGGGCGGAGACCGCGCGGGCCAACTGTAATGGCGTTTCCAGCAAATAACCCTGACCGATTCCGAGAATGACGGAATCTCCTGTGTACCAAGGTGCATGCAGATGCTTACGCTTCCAGGCGGGGGTCGGTACCAGACCACTGGCGCCGCCCGGCAGGTCGATGGGGGGGGTTCTGCCGAAGCCAAATCGCCACAGGGTCTTGTCCTGCAGGGCGATGCCCATCTTCACTGCGAGCTTGTAGTAAAAGACATCCACCGACCAGGCTAGGGCCTTGGTTATGCCCGTGTTGCCGAAACCCGCCCGGTTCCAGTCCCAGTAGGTATGGCCGCCGAGTTGGTAGTTACCTGCGCAAAATGTATGGAAATCAGGCGTAATCACTCCCTCCTGCACGGCCTGAATGGAGTAAAAGGGCTTGGCGCAGGACCCCGGTGGATAGAGGCCATTATCGGCGCGGTTCATCAACGGACGTCCTGGGTTATCGAGCAGGCTCTGCCAGTGTGCTGTGCTGATGCCATCCACGAACCAGTTGGCATTAAAGCTGGGGCTGGTGACCATGGCCAGTACGGCGCCATTGTTAGGGTCCAAAGCGACGACGGCGCCGCGATACCCTTTGCCCTGGAAGGCCTTTGCCCCCGCCTCCTGCACCCGCACGCGCAGGTGGGTGAGCAGATTATCCCCGGGGTGCGCTGGGATATCGCGCAGGGTGCCCACTTGCAGGCCGCGTGCGTTGATATCCTTGATCTGATAACCCATGGTGCCGCGTAGCTGGCGTTCGTAATAGCGCTCCAGACCATTCTTGCCAATATAATTGCGACCGACATAGTCACTGGCGTGAAAATCCTTCAGGTCGGTGGCGGTGATAGGGCCGACATAGCCGACGACGTGGGAGAACAGTGCGTCGTAGGGATAATGGCGATGGAGCATGGCGACGACCCGCACTCCGGGCAGATCCAGCGCGCGCACGGCGATAGCGGCGATCTGTGTCGACGTCAGATCGGCCTTGAGGACCACCGGATCGAAATCCGGCTTTCCCAGACGCCGGTCCTGAAATTGGCGCATATCGTCTGCACTCAGCCCGAGTATTTGCTGTAGATGCTGCAACGTCTCCCGCAAATGGGGCGTCTGGTCGGGGGTGATTTCCACGGCATAGGTGGGCTGGTTCTCCGCCAGCACCTCACCATGATCGGCAAGCACCAGACCGCGGGGCGGGGCGACGGGGACGAGGGCCGCGTGGTTATCATAAGCCAGTGTACGGAACTTGGAAAAATGCAGCACCTCCAGGTCCATGACGCGCAGTACGACGACCAGAATCGCCAGCAGCATCAGGCCAGTCGCTACACCGAGCCGGAAGCGGAAGCCGCGGTTACGTTTGTTAGGATCAGAAAGAGGCATAATCGGGAACGACCTGATTCAGTTTGCAAATGGCTGGGGCGCTTCGTACACTCGGAATCAAAATCCTTGGTGAGATGGGGTGGCGCAGTGTTGGAGTCCCGTTTTGAATCTCTGTTCGCAGAGCTGGAAGGCATTATAACGGATTATCGCGGCTTGCGTCGTCATCTGGAAGGAGACGGGCGTGACAAGCGTTCCCTGCAGGTTCTGCAAAAACAAATCCAGATGCTTGACGCCGAGAATGTCTTGTTGCGGGAACGTCAGGAGGCGGTATGTCTGCGGCTCAGTGAGCTGCTCACGCAGGTGAGCCATTGGGAAAATGAAGGATAGAACCACACAGATGGAGAAAACCGTGCCTGAAGCGACTCGCAGTCCCACCACCAATCACGTCAACATCACTTTGCTGGGGCAAAGTTATCAGGTGCCCTGTCTGCCCGAAGAACAGGCACTGCTTCTGGAGGCGGTGGCACTGTTGAATCAACAGCTCGAAGCCGCCCGTGCACGGGGGCGAATGATCAGTAAGGAGCGTACCGCACTGATGGTGGCGGTCAACCTGGCTGCAGACCTGCAGCGCACCCGCCAGGAAGTGCACGCACGCGATGATCAACTCAATCTGCTGGAAGATCGCCTGCGTCGGCTGGTTGACATGGGTAGGGGGGCAGAGTAGCTTGGACATTGCCTCCTGCGGGGCGCGAGTGGTCGAGATGATTCCTGAACCAACATTGTCTATCCAGGGAATCCCCAGTCATCACCGTGGTGTGCAGCTCCTTCGTGGAGTAGCCTAAAGCGGTGTGTGGATTCCCACCTGTACACCAGGTTCATGGGGTAGCGGGCCGCACGACCCACGCGGGAGGTTTTTTGTTTCAAGGGCTGGATGAAGTACCAGCAAAAAGCCAATTACGTCGACGGCTGCGCCAGCAGCGACGCGACCTGTCACCCGAGGCATTACAGTGCGCCGCCATAGCGCTCTCTAATCACCTCGTGCGTCTCAACCACTTTCAGCGGGCCCGGCATATCGGACTCTACTGGCCCATGCAGGGCGAAATCAGCCCCTTGCCGCTCATGCAGCACCCGATCGCGGTCAACAAGCATTTTTATCTGCCGGTACTCGCCGGTCAATTTGCACGCAGCCTCCGTTTTGCGCCTTTTAACCCGCATGCGGCCATGCGCAACAATCGCTTTCGCATCCCGGAACCACAGGTGTCCCCCAGTCATCAGCGTTCCGTACACGAACTGGATTTGCTGATCCTGCCACTGGTTGCCTTTGACGCGGAAGGTTACCGTCTGGGGATGGGCGGCGGTTTCTATGATCGCAGCCTGGCACATTTGCCGCATCGCCGCAGTTGGCGGCGTCCGCGGTTGATTGGGGTGGGGCATGCCTTTCAGGAAGTGCCGCGTGTGCCCAGAGAGCCTTGGGATATCCCTCTGGGTATTGTCTGTACGGAAATGGGTTGCTACAGAATCAGATCATGATGGTACGGAAGCTCAACGACTTTCCGCTGTTGCCGTTGTCCCCTCTAACCAGGCACGGCGACGTGCAAGGACGACCTCATCCACATCCTCCAGCGATTCCAGCCAGACCGTATCCTGTGGAGGCGGGGCGGGGGTCAGTTGAGTTTCTCTAAGAATATCATCGCGGTAGAACTGAACACGTAGCGCCGCGCCCGCGGCAGCCGCATCCAGTTGTGCCTGTAATTGTTCCGCTGTAGTCCGGACGCCATCAATGGCGATGAGAATGTCGTCCGGTGACAACCCTGCTTGCTCGGCAGGGCCGCCACTCTGCACATGGCGCAACTGAGCACCCAGCGCGTGCGGACGCCAGTGCGCACCCAGCCAGACCGGTGGGGTTTTTTCGCAGGCCTGTCCGCCTTCATCGTGCGGGCCGTTGGCGGCGCGCAGGTGCAGCGCAATGCCCATTTCCGCCAACAGGGCGCGCAACGGCAGGTCGGTCTTCTCGGTAATCCAGGCCTCCAAACGCGCCGCGAGCGCTGATCCGGCGAGCGCCTCGACCAGATTGATGCATTGGCCTTCCGGCAGCGGTCTGGCGATGCGGCCGTAGTCTTGCCACAGCCGGGCGAGCAAGGTGTCGAGACTCCGGGTGCCTTCACTCTCGATGCGCAAACTGAGGTCCAGACAGAGGGCCAGCAGGGCGCCCTTGTTATAATAACTGATCTCAAAGTTGGCGCTGTTGACGTGGGGATGATAGAGCTTGATCCAGGTATCTTCACTGGATTCCACCAGACTTTGCAGGAAACGTCCGGGGCGGCGCAGCAAACGGGTCAGCTCCTTCCCGACCCCGCGCAGATATTGCTCGGGCGTGGTCAGGCCGGCGCGGTGCAGGCAGAGATCATCATAGTAGGAGGTGATACCCTCGAAGACCCAGAGGTCGCGGGTGGGCGCCTCGCGGTCCAGGGCACTGGCGCTGAGCACGGCGGGACGAATGGCCTGCACCAGCCAGCTATGGAAATACTCGTGACTGACCAGACCCAGGAAGCGCTGATAATGGTCTTCGTTGCGGCCACTCAGGTCATCACGGGCGCAGAGGAGGGCGCAGGAAGCGCGGTGCTCCAATCCCCCATAGCCATCAGCACTGGTCATGCACAGAAAGTGGTACTCGGCAAAGGCGGCATCGCCCCAGAAACGCTGTTGCCAGTCACAGATGCGTGTCAGGTCGGGACCCAGCCGTTGCAGGTCTGCCTGATGGATTCCCTGAATGAGCAGGTGATGGGGCCGCTCCCCTGCCGAAAAGTCCAGCAGAGTGAGCGTGCCCATGAGCAGCGGATGATCAATGAGGGCGCGATACTCAGAGGCAACAAAACTGCCCCAGCCCCAGCTCACGCCGCTTTGCCGGGGGAGGGAGGTGGCCACCTGCCAGTCTTCCGGACCTTCCAGGAGGACTGCGTGCGCTTGGTCTTCCTGTCCCAGGACCCGCAAGTAGATGGCCGGACCGTTGAAAAAGCCCCCCTGATCATCCAGATATGCCGTGCGTACCGAGCGGTCGAAAGCGTACACGGCATAATGGACGACGACCGGGCCATGCCCCGCAGCGAGACGCCAGCGGTCCTTGCCGGTTTTGTGCAGGGCGACATCCTGCCCATTACGCTCTGCGCGGATTTGGGTCACATGGCGGGCGAGGTCGCGGATAGTATAGCTGCCGGGCACCCACGCGGGCAGGGCGAGGATCTGTCCTTCCGGGTCTGGTTCGGAAATATTCAGAGATACCTGAAAAAGATGTGCTTGTGGCGCGGCGCTGATCTGGTAACTCAGTGGGACAGAACTCAAGGCAGCACTCCTAACGCCAGGCGGCGGCAAGGGTGCGAAAAGCCGGGTGCGCCGCATCGCCCAGCCACTCATAAAATACCGACTCAGCGACGGCGACCGTAACCCCCGCCTGCCGCAGCCGCTCCAAAGCGGGTTGTTGATGTTCGGCGTCACGGCTGGCGCAGGCGTCGGCCACCACCACCGGTTGCCAGCCCCCCGCCTGCAGGTCCAGGGCGGTTTGCAGCACACAGATGTGGAGCTCCATACCGGTCAGGATGACCTGACGTCGCCCGTCCTGTGCCTCCAGCCATTGGCGACTGTTGCTGCTGCGCAGGCAGGAAAAGGCGGTCTTTTCCAGGACATCGGCAGCATGGACGCGGATATTCTCACGGACTGGTCCCAGACCCTGCGGATATTGGGCGGTGGCAAGAGTGGGCAGCCCGAGGGCCGTGGCCGCCTCCAGCAGTTGGGTGATGTTGCGCAGCAGCGGTACCCGTCGCGCGGGGGGAAGGGTGCCGAGCAGGCGATCCTGCAGATCAACGGCGAGGACAACGCTCTGCGCGGCCTCAATACGCATGATCACTCAGAATACGAAGCCGACAGGCAGCGGCTTGTGACGCAGAGGCGGAACCTCTGTCTCGAAGAGATCCGAGCTTTCAAAGATGCCCGGCTGGGAGTGGAAAATGCGCCGCACCCGCATGGCCGGGCCAGTGCCGAGAATGGCGATCAATCGCCCACCGACCGCCAGTTGCTCTTTGAAGGCATCGGGTAGCACCGGCAAGGAGCCGGTGATGCAGATGGCATCATAGGGGGCATTGCTTACCCAGCCGTTAGAGCCGTCACCAATATGCAGGTGGGCATTTTGAATGCCTTGCACCCGCAAATGGCCTTCCGCCGTTCGGGAGAGGTCGGCGCGATCCTCGACACTGTGTACCATCCCCGCAAGTTGTGCCATCAGTGCTGTCAGGTAGCCGCTTCCGGTACCGATCTCCAGCACCCGATCCGGTTCATGCATATCCAGCTCCTGCAGGACCCGCGCCTCCATCTTTGGCGTCCACATAATCTCGCCGTGCCCCAGAGGTAAATTAAAATCAGCAAAAGCCAAATGCCGATATGGGGTCGGCACGAAAAGCTCACGCTTCACCTGCGCAACAGTACCCAGCACACGGGGGTCGAGCACATCCCAAGTGCGAATCTGGGTGTCAATCATGGTACGGCGGAGGATATCAAAGTCCATAGAGAATCAGGGTTCCAGTAGTTTTCCGCCATTTAGGCATGGGTCTTGTGGCAAGTCAATCCGTGCGCTCATCTGCGCGCGTGTCAGATGGTGATTGGCTTGGCGTCCGTCCTGTGCTCCAATAGCCGCTGATATTGCAAAGGAGTTCCTTTTGGAGAGCCGTGCGCACGCGCTGGTAGCACTCATTTTTTTGGCCGTACTGGGTGTCGGAGTGGCGGTAGTCGGATTGTGGATGCATCGTGGTGAGCGGCCAGGCATCACCTTCGATGTGCTATCCCCGTACAGCGTTGCGGGCCTCACCCTTCAGGCACCGGTGCGCTTCAAAGGTGTACGGGTGGGAGACGTGACCGCGATTGGTCTGGATCCGGCGAACCCGCGCATGATCAGGGTGCGGATCAAGGTGGATAGGGCGACGCCCATTACCCGCGCGACCTTCGCCGAACTCGCGCCGCAAGGGGTGACCGGGCTGAGTTATTTGTCCCTGACCGATCACGGCACCGACTTCGCACCTTTGCCGAGGGTGTCCGGTCGACCGGCCGAAATTCCCATGCACCCCAGCTTTTTTGAGGTGCTGTCCCGTAATGGTGAATCGCTGGTGAATCGCAGCAACGAGTTGGCTGATCGCCTGAACTCACTTTTAACTGATAAAAATCGCACACATTTTGCGCGGACGCTAACCCACGTGGACCAAGCCACAGACCAGTTGGTACAGATGGAGACGGCATTATTGCCGACCATTAAAGCCCTGCCTGCCATGGTCGCTGCCACCCGGTCCACCATGGTGGCGAGCCAGCTGCTCATCGCCCATCTTGATGCGCTGACCGTGGCGGCGCAAGCGCCGCTGGCGGATACAGCGGAGGCCGCCAAGTCACTGCGTGGACTCAGTGTCGCGGGAGAGCGGGCGGTGAACACACTCAATTATGACACCCTGCCGCAGGTGAATCGCCTCACCCAAAGCCTGATGACCAGTAGTGCGGCGCTAGCGGATCTCAGCCATTCGCTGCAGCGCTCCCCACAATCATTGCTCTACGGCAATCAAGGCCCGCCGCCGGGACCGGGTGAGTCGGGCTTTTCCGCAGGAGGAAACTGAGCGCATGCAACACCCTCTTTCCAAATATTCACCCGCGGGGAAACGCATGGCGCTGGCAGGCATGGTTCTGCTTGCTGCTGGTTGTGCCAGCAGCGCCCCGTGGCAGGCACCTTATGATATTACGCCGTCGCATCCCGCCCCTCTGGCCAGCAGCGTGGGCACCACGACGGCGCTGCCCGTGCTGCGCTTGGCTCGCGTTAGCGCCGCGCATTGGCTGAAAACGGACGCCTACCAGTATCATTTGCTCTATCAGGAGCCACAGCGCCTGCTGACCTACCGGGACGCCCGCTGGGTC
>JBBIUH010000027.1:0-24854 GCA_037440305.1 Acidithiobacillus sp. | reverse complement strand
AGCAACTGGCGGTGCAGATGAACAATGCTACGGTCAGCTCCAGCGATCTGCAGAATGCGGTGACTACCATGCAAGGAAACTTGCAGCAACTGGTGCAGATGGCGAATACACAGGATGCCAATGGCACCTATGTCTTTGCGGGTTCGCAATCGGGTGTGACGCCATTTCAATTGCAGAGTAATAACCAGGTGCAGTATCTGGGTGATTCCGGCCAAAAAACCCTGGAGATTGGACCAGGGCTGACGGCGCCAGTGTCGCAGTCAGGGAATTCGGTTTTTATGGATATCCCAGCGGGAAATGGCAGTTTTACGGTGACGGCGTCCAGCGGTAACTACCAGATCCCGGCGAGTGGTACCGCCACAGATGTGGGGACCACCACTCTGGGGCCGGGAAGCGTTTTGAATCAGGCCGCCGCTAATGGCCAGTTCGTGGTGAATGGCGCGCAGTATCAGGTGACGATCAGCAATAATGGCTCCAGCGGGCTGACCTATAGTGTGAGCAGCGGCACGGGGCAGGTGGGTTCATCGGGCTGGAGTGGCAGCTCCGGGACGGTGGTATCCGGCAGCTACACGCCGGGCCAGAGCATAGCCATACCCGGCACACCAGGAAGCAGCCCATTTATCAGTGTGCCCACCAACGGACAGCCGGGCACCGGGCAGAGCGCTTCGTTTACCCTTGCCGCCGCTCAGCCGCAGAGCTTGTTCCAGACCTTTAATAACCTTATCACGGCCTTTCAGGCGGGCGGCGGATCGCCGGGCGCCAACACGCAACGCGCCCAGGATATCAGCAACGTTCTCGCCGATCTCAGTCAGTCGCAAACCACTCTGCTCAGCACTCAGAGTCAGATCGGATCACAACTGCAACAGGCACAGAGTGTGCAGACGCTCAACGCCAATCTTACCCAGCAATTTCAGACCACGCAGGGCAGCTTGGCTGATATCAGCTACCCGCAAGTGATTACCCAGTTTCAACAAAGCACCACTGCTTTGCAGGCGGCGCAAAAAGCCTTTGCACAGGTGCAGGGGTTGAGTTTGTTTAATTATATTTAAATCGGAAAGGACACTCCAATGGAGGATCAGGGCCAGGCGTTTTACGCAGCATTTGAGGATCGCTTTCGCGGTTCCTTCGAATTAATATACAGCAGGTTGCAGCAATATTTACCGAATATTAGGGAGATATTGCTGGATAATTCCGAGGATGCTGCGCTGGATCTGGGATGCGGTAGGGGCGAGTGGTTGC
Source organism: Acidithiobacillus sp. (assembly GCA_037440305.1). Lineage (GTDB taxonomy): Bacteria > Pseudomonadota > Gammaproteobacteria > Acidithiobacillales > Acidithiobacillaceae > Acidithiobacillus. The sequence continues at coordinate 23,615 of JBBIUH010000027.1, read as the reverse complement.
AGCTTTTGCGCAGCGCCAATATCCGGGGTCTCGGTGTAGACAATAATGTGGCGATGCTTGATATTGCTCAGGATCGCGGCTTGAATGTCGTCATTGCGGATATTATGGAGTTTTTGCGTTCCCAGCCAGATCAGAGTTATCGTCTGATTACGGCATTTCATGTCATCGAACACCTTCCCTGGCAATTGCAACTGGAATTGTTCCAGGAGGCCTTTCGCTGTTTAAAGAATGGTGGTGTATTGCTGCTGGAATGGCCAAATACTGGCCATTTACAGGTTCTTGGTAAGGGGTTTTGGCTGGACCCGACACATATCCGGCCAGTTCCAGCAGAGCTTCTCGCCTTTATGGCTGAATACAGTGGTTTTTCTCGCATAAAGTCACAGTCATTAAATGGTGACATGGATTTGAATATTTTCTGCGAAAGGGATGGCCAGAAGAAAGCGAAGCAAGGAATGATAACTGAATCGGCAACCGAGTCTGCAGCGCTCCAGGCTGTTGCCGGGGTCAACATCATTGGCTATCTTAGCGCCAATCTCGGATTGGGCGTTTTTGCTCGCTTCGTCACGAGATTTTTTGCCAGTGTGGGCCATGCTGTTGCTATTTTTGACATGGATGCCGGGCTCGGTCGCAGCGGAATCCATCAGGATTATGCCGGAACTTTGGTAAAGAATCCGGAGAATCTTCCCTATGATACAAACATATTTGTACTACCTCCGGCAGAAATCGAGAATATTCGCCAGCACAGCAAGGGATTTCAGACTGGCTGGATGGCGGGCAAATTCAACGCCGCGCTGGTTTTTTGGGAATTGCAGGTGATACCGCCAACTTGGTGTGCTGCATTGCAGGGTATGGATGTCATCCTTGCCCCAACTGGGTTTATCCATAATACAGTGGCTTCATCTTGTCCAGGACCGCTGATTATAGATGCACCGCTGGCCATCCCTCTGCCTCATGTCAATGCGATGAAGCGGCGGGATTTTGATTTGCCTGAGGAAGGCATTCTTTTTGTCGCCAGCTTTGAGCCCTATAGTGACCCAGTCAGAAAGAACATCGCTGCAACCATCTCAGCTTTTCAGCAGGGCGTAGGAAATCGCGAAGACGCTTGGTTAATTATCAAGACAAATAATGTTGATACACAGTATGCTAGAAATATTATCAAAGATATTGAAGCGTTAGCAAAAAGCCATCCGCGTATCCGCTTTGTGCATCAAACTATGAGCTACGAGAATGTCCTGGCACTCTATCATCTATGCGATGTCTATGTCTCCTTGCACCGAGCCGAGGGCTTCGGCTTGGGACTTTTCGAAGCGATGGCATTGGGTCTGCCGGTCATTGCCACTAGTTGGTCGGGTAATATGAGTTTCATGGATTCAGAATGTGCCTGTCTGGTTCGCTATCAGCTTGTGCCTGTGCAAAATGCCAGAATTGCGGCATACGATGCAGCAGTCGTGGGGCCGGAAGCCCGGTGGGCGGAGCCAGATGTTCAACAGGCGGCAGAATGGATGACTGTATTGCTTGGGGATGCGGAGCTACGAAAGCAGATAGGGGAAGCAGCTCGGCGCCGTATAGAACGATGGAATGAAGATGCCCACAGATCGCGGTTTTGGGAAGTTATCCAGGCAGCAAAAAAACAGAAAAAGCTGTTGCGAGGGCGGACAGAGGACAGGTCATTACCGACATCTTCCCCACCACCCTGGCTTCCCCAATGGCGCTGGTCTCCCACGGAGTGCCAATGGGCGGAGGAAGAGATAGCGGGTTGGGAGACTGTGCCGCACCTTTCAATCCTGCTGGTGGAAAACCGGAATCCCCAGAGTGCTGAAGATTCCCGTGTCAGCATCGATACGCAGTGGTTGCCGGTGGCTTGCAGTGGCGTAGATGCAGGGGAGGACCCTATCGCTACGATTCAGTCGGCCTTGTGCGCTGCCGGTGGTGATTGGCTGGCTGTCCTGGACGCCGGTGACGAACTCGCCCCCGATGCCACGTTCCGCCTTGCCCAATCCATTCAGAATCATCCGGAATGGCAGATTATCTACACCGACGAAGACTCCCTCACTGTAGAAGGCGAGCACATAAACCCCCACTGTAAACCCGATTTTAATCTCGATTACCTGCGTAGTCTGCCCTATGTCGGTGGCCTGATGCTCATTAAAAAGGAGCTCTTTGACGCCCTCGATGGCTTTGATTCGCAGGCCGATGGCGCCGAGGATTATGATTTCCTCCTGCGCGCCTGGGAACGGGTGGGAGATGCGGGTATCGGCCATATTCCCGAAGTGCTTTACCACCGTCACCAGGGGAGCAGTCATTGCCGCAAATCGGTGCCAGAGATTCTGGAGGCGGGACGGCAGGCTTTGGTCCGCCATTTAGAGCGATTGCAGATCCCTGCAGAAGTGCAGCCCGGACCATTTCCGCCTTCTTTCCGGGTGCGTTATCCGCTTGGTGCTACCCCGTTGGTTTCCATCGTCATCCCCACCCGCAATCAACTGGGTTTTTTACAGCGTTGTATCGAATCTCTGATCGAAAAAACCCAATATCCGGCTTATGAAGTTCTGATTATTGATAATGATAGTGACGATGCAGAAACCCGTACTTATCTGGACATGATGGCGGCGCAAGAAGAAAGCATGGGCGGGCGCTTGCGGGTGCTGCGCTATCCCGGCGCCTTCAACTTCTCGGCCATGAATAATATGGCGGTGGATGCGGCGCGCGGCGATTATATCCTGCTGCTCAATAATGACACGGCGGCTCTGCACGAGGACTGGCTGGACGAAATGGTCAGCCACACGCTGCGTCCAGAAGTGGGTATCGTGGGGGCCAAGCTGCTCTATCCTGACGGAAAAATTCAGCATGCCGGGGTGATTTTGGGCATGAAAGGGCCTGCGGAACATCCCTTTATCGGCCATCTGCCAGAGGATCGTGGTTACTTTGGGCGTGCCATGCTCACGCAGAATTACTCGGCGGTGACCGGCGCTTGTTTGCTCATATCCAAGGCGCTGTATCAAGAAGTGGGCGGACTCGACGAGCAGCAGTTCAAAGTGTCCTACAACGATGTTGATCTTTGTTTGAGAGTCCGTGAAGCGGGGCATAAAATTGTGTGGACACCCTGGGCCATGTTGCTGCACGAAGGCTCCGCCAGTCAGAAAGGCGCGGTGGAGCAAAAAGCGGATACAGATAAACTGGCCCGTTTCGCCGCCGAGAAAGAAGCTTTTTATAAACGCTGGCTGCCGCAACTCGCCTTCGATCCGGCCTATAACCGGCATCTCAGTCTCGCCAGCACCGACTTTCTCCTGGAAGATCAGTCGGCGCTCACCTGGGACCCGGAATGGCGCCCGCGCCCGCGCATTCTCGTCCATCCCGCTGACCGTGAGGGTTGTGGTGAGTACCGCATTATCTCGCCCATGCGCGCCTTGCAGGCGGTGGGAAAGGTGCAGGGCTGGGAGACTATGCGTATCTTCGAACCAGCCGAAATGGAAAGTTTTTCCCCCGACAGTATCGTCCTTCAGCGGCAGATGGAATGGCCGCAAATCGAAGCGTTGGAGCGCCACAAGCGCCTCCATAAAGCCTTCCGCGTCTTCGAGATTGACGACCTTATCACCAATCTGCCCGTAAAAAGCGTACACAAGGGACAGATTCACAAGGACATCGCCAAGCGTTTCCGCAAAGCAGCGGGTCTTTGTGATCGTCTGGTGGTGGCTACCGAACCGCTGGCGCAGGCCTACAAAGGCTTCAGCGATGAAGTGCGGGTACAGCCCAACTGCGTCGAGCGGGCGGTCTGGGGCGGCCTGCTACCGCATCGCCGTGGTGGGTCCAAGCCGCGTGTCGGTTGGGCCGGCGGGGTGGGGCATACGGGCGATCTGGAGTTGGTGGCCGATGTGGTGCGTGATCTCGCCGACACGGTGGAGTGGGTGTTTTTCGGGCTGTGTCCAGAGGCTTTGCGTCCCTACGTGCATGAATTCCACCCCGGCGTACCATTGCCGCAGTATCCCGCCAAACTGGCCAGCCTCGATCTGGATCTGGCCATCGCGCCGCTGGAAGAAAACCCCTTTAACGATGCCAAGAGCCATCTGCGGATACTGGAATACGGCGTGTTGGGCTTTCCCGTGGTCTGCTCGAATATCACGCCTTATCAAGGGGATTTCCCGGTCTGGCGGGTGGCCAACCGGTATCGCGACTGGATGAAGGCGATCCGGGAGGCGCTCTCGGATCGGGCAGCGCTTGCCGCCGCCGGCGACGCTCTGCGCGATCAGGTGCGGGCACGCTGGATGCTGGAAGATCATCTCGATGACTGGCTGCAGGCGTGGTTGCCTTGAGCGGCTCAAGTTTTAATGCCATGTGCCGTTATGAAAAACATGCGGGATTCACCCGCATGAACGGCAAGGATGCCACCTAACCCCTAAGAAAGGAGCATTACCATGGCAATTTCAGGAATTATCAATACCAATACCGCGGCCTTGAGCACGATCAATGCGTTGAATAGCACCCAAGGCAGTTTAAACACCTATCTGCAGCAACTCTCCACCGGTAAGAGTATCAACAACCCCGCCGACAACCCCGCCGGTTACGCGATCGCCCAGCGTTTTCAGACGCAGATCAATGGCCTGAATCAGGCGGTTTCCAATGGTAATCAGGGCGTCTCCCTGGTGCAGACGGCCACCGGTGCCATTCAGAACCAGACGAGCCTCCTGCAGCAGATCCGTACCACGGCGGTGCAGGCTGCGAACGGTTCCAATACCACGCAGGACCGTGCCGCTCTGCAGGGCGTGGTCAGCCAGTTGCTGGCCCAGGTCCAGACCATTGCGACGCAGACCCAGTTCAACGGGCAAAATATTTTGGATGGCACTTTTTCTGGTTCGACCTTTCAGGTCGGGGCGAATGCCAACCAGATCATCAATGTGTCGGTCGGCAACACGCAGACCAATGCAATGGGGAATTACACGACGGCAACGTCTGGTAGTGTTTACACCAGTTCGGGTTCTTTCCAGATGGGCGGGTACGCGGTCGGGGGTGCCTTTACGTTGAGTGCGAGTGGAGTCGGTAACTTTACCAGTGGAACGGGTACCAGCGGCATCAATGTGCAGGGTTCTGCCGGAAATGCCTACGTCGGCGTGAGTTCCAGCACGGAGTCGGCGGCGAATTTGGCCTCTGCGGTGAACGCGGTCTCTTCACAGACGGGGGTGTCGGCACAGGCGACCACGAGCGTTGCCTTCACGGCGAGTTCCGGCACCTATACCTTCACCCTGAGTAACGGTAGCAGTGGCAGCCCCACCAATGCGGTAAATATTTCCGCATCGGTGACCAACGGCTCCAATGGCCAGGCCAACTTGAGTTCGCTGGTTACCGCCATCAATAACCAGGCAGCGATCACGGGTACCTCCGCCACCACCCAGACCGTGAATGGAACACAGGAGCTGGTGCTGACCAATGCCAATGGTAACAACATCAACATCTCCGCGGGGGTGACAGCGGGCGGCGCCTTGTCTGGTGCGGGCTTGACGTCGGGTTCCACGGGTAGCTTGCAAGCAGTGAGCGGCAGCGGGATATCCTCGGTGGGCTCGGCGATCACCAGCGCTTCGGCCAATGTCCTGATCCAGGGTGCGGTACAGTTTAACTCCTCCAGTTCCTATGCCATCGGTAATGGCGGGAATATTGGATTCGACACCGCGGCTACCGGAATCACCGGTTCGTCGGTTTCTTCGGTCAACGTGAGTACGGCGGCTGGAGCGCAGCAGGCTATCAGCATCATGGACCAGGCGATCAACTACCTGAATCAGCAAAACGGTGCCCTCGGTGCCACCCAAAACCGGATTCAGGCCTCGGTCGCCAACGATCAGACCACGGCGACCAATCTGCAGTCGGCGCAGTCGGTGGTGCAGGATGCGAACATCGCGCAGGCGACGTCGCAGATGACCAAGTACCAGATCTTGCAACAGGCTGGAATCTCTACCCTGGCGCAGGAAAACTCTTTGCAGCAGAGCTTTCTCAAGCTCATACCGTAAAAGTTAAAGGGCTTGGTGATTACCCTCCCGGCAAACGCCGGGAGGGGCTTCGCTCGGCGGAGGTGTCTCATGGATGCAACGCTTATCCGTAATGGTAATGCACCTAATCCGCAGACGGGGTCTGGAAACGGCGTCGCGATTGCTGCGGGAGGATCGCAAGAAAACGCGAGTTTGACCACAGCGGCTAGGCTACCAAAAGGTCAGACATCCACCACATCGATCCCGAAAATCACATCAGAGCAGTTGAATGTCGCGGTTAAAAAATTGCAACAAAACATACCGAAAAGTTCTTCGATCACCTTGGAAGCGGGTCTTGACCCGAATGGGAATCACCCCGGTCAGGTGTTGATCATGCTTAGTGATAAGGCGACCAAGCAAATATTTTTTAAATACTACGTGCCCGTGCAGCAAATATTAAAGAGCGCAGCAACGGGGGGCACCATACCACCGGGCAGTTTAATGAGTGAAAAGGCCTGAGCGAATGAGCGCAGGCGAGGAGCAACGATCATGTCAGTGTCATTGTCAGGTCTGGTCAGTGGAATTAACGTCCAGCAGTTGATCAGCAACCTCAGCGCGGCTTACCAGCAACCGATCATGGTGCTGGAGAGCCAGCAGCAATCCTATCAGACGACGTTGAGCGCATGGGGCACGTTGCAGAGCAGTTTGTCCAGTCTGCAGTCTTCCATGAGCAGCTTGCAAAACCTGGGCAGCACCAATAACCGCAGTGTCAGCCTTTCCAATAATAATGCCGCAACGGCCACGGTAAGCGCCAACGCCGCCACCGGCAGTTATAGCCTCAGCAATATAGTGCTGGCGCAGTCACAGAGCATCTATTCCCAGGATTTCAGCAGTGCCAGCAGCGGCGCTGTGGGTACCGGGACCCTGCAGATACAGGTGGGCAGTGGGGCGGTAACGAATGTGGCCATCGGCTCCAGCAATAACACGCTGGACGGTATCGCGAGCGCTATCAACACGGCCAATACCGGTGTCAACGCGGCGGTGGTCTATGATGGCACCGGCTATCGACTGACCCTCACCGGGACCGGCACCGGGGCCAGCAGCGCCTTCAGTGTCACCACCAGCGGGGCGACGGGCAGCCTGGCGAATCTCAGTTACAGTTCCAGTAGTTCGGGCAGTTCGGGTATGACCCTCAGTCAGGTGGCGCAGAATGCCGGGGTGAGTATCAACGGGCTGGCAGTGACCAGCGCCAGCAATACCATCTCTGGCGCCATTCCGGGGGTTTCCCTGAATCTGTTGCAGGCCAGCGGTTCCACCACGCTGCAGGTCAGCGCCAGCAATTCCGCTTTCGTCGGCGCGGTACAAAGTTTCACCACTGCCTTTAACCAGACCATGGGCACCATCAATCAGCTTACGGCCTACAACGCGCAAGCCGGTTCCGGCGGGCCGCTGCTCGGCGATGCCTCGGTGCAGGGCTTGCGCACCCAGCTACTGAACCTGATCTCGGGGCAGGGGGTCGGGGTGATTTCCGGCAGCGTTTATAACTCCCTGGGGAGCGTCGGGCTCGGCCTGACCAGCAGCGGTACCATCAGTCTCAACACCAGTACCCTCAGTACCGCGCTCAACAGCGATTTCAACAGTGTCGCCGGGCTATTCGGGCAGGTGGGCAGCACCAGCAATGCCAATGTGCAGTATGTCGGCGCCGGTGGCAGTACGCAGGCGGGCACCTACGCCCTCAACGTCAGTCAGGCGGCGACCCAGGCCACGGTGTCGGGCAGCGCGGCGGTACCAACGAGCGGTATCGCCCAGAGTGAGAGCCTGACCATCAGCTCCGGCTCCAGTTCGGTGGTGGTGTCGCTGGCCTCCGGAAGCAGCCTCGCCACTATCGTCAACACCATCAATGATACGTTGCAGCAATCCGGGGTCACCGGACTCACTGCCAGTAACCAGAATGGCTATCTGCAGATTCAGTCCAACACCTATGGCAGCGCGCAGAGTTTCAGCGTGGTCTCCAACGTGGCGGCGGGGGCCAGCGGGACGGGCATCGGTACCAGCAGTCTGGCGGCCTCCGGGACGGATGTGGCAGGTACGGTCAATGCCGAGACCACCAGTGGCGTCGGTCAGAATCTGACGGTGACCGGCCCCGGAAACGCCTTGGGGCTACAGTTGCAGGTGATGGGATCGACGACCGGCAATCTGGGCACGGTGACCGTGAGCCAGGGCCTCTATCAGCAGATGAACAGCCTGCTCACCCAAGCGCTCAACAGTCAAAGTGGTTTTGTGGCGGCGGCGCAGAACGGCATCGCCTCCTCCATCAATGGCCTCAGCGCGCAAATCACGACGCTGCAACAATCAGCATCGAATCAGACCTCCCTGCTGACCCAGCAGTTTGCCGCGATGCAGTCGCAGCTTTCGCAGTTGCAGTCCATTGGCCAGTATCTCAATGCCTTTTACTCCACTGGTTCGAGTTCCAGCTCTACCAGTGGTTAATTCGAGGAGAATCACATCATGCGTGTAGCGACAGCGGCTATGCAGGCCTATCGGCAGGTGGGAAATCAGGGCTTGTCCAGCGACCGACTGGTCCTGCTCGGCCTTGACGGCGTTCTCGAATACCTGCGGCGGGGGCGGCTGGCCATTGAGCAGGGTGACCTGGCGACCAAAGCGCAATCCATGGACAAGGCCTATCAGCTCACCGCCCACCTGCTGGCCAGCATCGATTTTGAGAACGGCGGCGAAATTGCGCAAAACCTCGACAGTCTTTACCGTTTCCTGTTATATCAGTTGGCGCAAGCCAATATTTTTGACGATCTGCAGGCACTGGATGCCTGCCGTCCGGTGGTGGAGGATTTGCGCGACGCCTGGCGAGGATTGCTGGAGCGCGCCTGACGCATGGTCCTTCCCGCCTCGGGAGGGATAATGACCGAACATGCTGTAGTGCTGCAGGACCATTTGCCCCTGGCCTTGGGCGAATGGCCCAACGATGCGGGTACCCGTAATACCCTGATGGCAGACAATCTCGCCTTGTTGCGCGCGTTGCTGGTCATGGATGAGCACATCGTCACCAATGATGAGGAGGGCCATGAAGGGCTCAGCAATCTGGAGACGAAGGTCGACCTCTTGTTGTTGCTGGTCAGCGCGGGCGTCAAGGGGATGGGGCCGACGCCGCCGAGTTACCCTTGTATCCTGGGCTCCGAGGACCTCTACTGGGATTGTCCCGATCCTGCCTTATTTGCGGGTGCACCCAATGAAACCTGCATAGCGCTTTTTTTGCGCCCGCGCATCGCCATGCCCCTGCTGCTTCCCGGTTCCATGCAAGCCCTGTCCGGTCCGTCCGGCGGCGCTTCAGGTGCGAGCACCCGCTGTCATCTGCACTTTCATCTGGATAGCCGTGTGCAAGAATCACTGGATCGGCTAATATTCCGTCATCATCGGCGTGCGGTAGCGCGCAGTAAGGATCAGCACCATCCATCAGATGAATGACAGGCCACTTCATGTGCAGTGAAAAAATAGAAAATGTCATGCCCGAAACAGACAGACGCAGTCTGTCCCGGCAGAGTTGCGGATTGATTGGCAACAGCCCGGTCTTGCGGCGTATCACCGCCATGCTGGGAAAGGTGGCGCACACCGACAGTACGGTCCTGATCCTCGGCGAATCAGGGACTGGTAAAGAAGTCATCGCTCAGTGTCTGCATCGGCACTCTGCGCGGCACGACGGGCCTTTTGTGGCTATTAACTGCGGTGCCATCCCGGAGGAGTTGATGGAAAGTGAGCTCTTCGGCCATGAGAAGGGCGCTTTTACGGGGGCGTTGGCGACCCGTAAGGGACGCTTTGAATTGGCCCAAGGTGGCACCCTTTTTCTGGATGAGATCGGCGAGATGAGTCCGCAGATGCAGGTGAAGTTGCTGCGGGTCCTGCAAGAACGGCGGTTTGAGCGGGTGGGTGGTACGCAGAGCTTTCCGGCCAACGCACGGGTGCTGGCAGCGACCCACCGTAATCTGGAAGAACGAATTCGCGATGGTTCCTTTCGGGAGGATCTCTACTATCGGCTCAATGTATTCCCGGTTGAAATACCGCCATTGCGCGATCGCTGCGGTGATGTTCACCTGTTATTTCATCATTTTTTGCAGCGTCTGGAAGAATGCGGCTATAGTCCCGTAATGCTGTCAGAGCGCAGCATGGCTGCGCTCGATGCCTATCCCTGGCCAGGTAATGTCCGCGAATTGCAGAATCTTGCGGAGCGGCTGACGATTCTTCATGGTGGAGAACGGCTAGATGTGGCTGATCTGCCTCTGCGCTTTCGTGCTTCGGTGGCAGAAAGTGCGGAGGAAGAGCGGCAAAGCCTTGCCGCCATCTGGTCCGAGCCGGTGACCTTTTTGCCTGATGGACCCTTTGACCTCAAACAGCATCTGGAGGGTATCGAAAAAGACCTGCTGCTCCAGGCCATGGCTGCCTGCGACCAGGTGGTGGCCCATGCTGCCCAGCGTCTCGGGCTGCGCCGCACGACGCTGGTGGAGAAACTCAAGAAATACGCCTTGGCCAGTCCGCGGGAGTGTAGTAGCTGATGGTGTCGGGCGATAAGCATGTCCCGGATGCCGCCAGCCTCATGGAAGCCTTCTCGCTCTTTAATCAGGCGTCCAAGGATTTAACGGAAGCCTACGGCACCCTCCAGTTGGAAGTGCAGCGTCTCAGCGCGGAACTGGCCGAGGTGAATACCCGCCTGCGTCAGGAACTGGAGGCGAAAGAGCGCATGCGCGAACGTCTGGCCATGCTTCTGGAGTTGCTGCCGGGTGCGGTGTTGGTGGTGGACCATGCGTCCGTCATTATGGAAATGAATCCCGAGGCGCGACGAATTCTCGGAGCGGATCTGCGTGGCGCCGATTGGCGTGAGGTGCAGACACTGCACCGGCAATCAGGCCCCAATGAGTGGATACTGCAGGGAGAAGGGGAGGCGGGGTTGCGCGTGACGGTGGCCGTCAATGCGTTACCAGGGGATGGCGGACAGATCATCCTGTTGCAGGATGTGACGGTAGCACGAGCACGGGAGGAGGCGGCGCAACGCCGCGAACGCCTCGCGGCGATGGGGGAAACCATGGCTGGTCTGGCGCATCAACTGCGTACCCCGCTGGCCACCACGCTCCTGTCGGTGTCGCAATTATCCTGTGACCGTGGCGAGGCGCGTTTTCACAAGCAGCAGCAGCGCGCCCTGGAGCGTCTGCAGCACCTGGAGGCCACTATTGATGCCATGCTGCGTTTCTTGCGCGGCACCGAACAGGAAGAGGGCGCTGTGGCGGTGGTGGAGATTCTGGAAGGTTTACGGCAGGAGTTCGAGCTGCTCTTCCGTCAAAAAAATGTCATTTTGCAAATGCCGCAAGTATCACCTGACTGGTTTTTGACGGGAAGCCGGGCCGCCTGGGTAAGTGTGCTGGCCAATCTGTTGCATAACGCGTTGTTCTACAGCCCCCCGGCCAGCACCGTGCTGCTCGGCGTGCAGTTGGCCGGGGAGGGTGATCTGGTCCTCGCTATTGCCGATGCGGGTCCAGGTATTGCAGAAGCCGACCGGGAGAAAGTGTTTACCCCTTTTTATACCAGCCGCAGCGATGGTACCGGCCTTGGTCTGGCCATCACCCGCAATTTTGTGGTGGCCATGGGAGGGGCGGTGGGGATTGAGGCTGCCGCGAGCGGGGGGGCACGTTTTGTATTGCGCCTGCCGCTTTGGCAGCCGCCGCAACCGTTGCCCAGTGGGGCGATGATGCAGGAGAAAACATGATGGGCCATTACCGACCTCGGATATTACTGGTAGAAGACGATGATCACCTTGCCGAAGCCCTCCAGGAAGGTTTGGAGGACCATGATTATCGGGTGCAGCGCGCAGCGGATGGCACGGCAGCCCTGGCAGCCCTGGCAGCGACGTCTTTTGATCTGGTTCTGAGTGACGTCCAGATGCGCCCCATGGATGGCTATGTTCTGCTCAAAGCTCTGGAGGGCCGTCTCGAAAGCCCGCCGGTATTGATGATGACTGCATGGGGCACCATCGCCGAGGCGGTACGGGCGTTACAGAACGGGGCCGTGGATTATCTCGTCAAACCTTTTACCATGGACGTGCTGTTGGAAAAAATCGGCCGCCATGCCCGCCGGGCGCGTCAGGTGGAAGGTGGTCCCATTGCGGAATCCGCCGCGATGCAGTCCACGCTGGAGATGGCACGGCGGGTAGCGGTAACCGATGCGACGGTCCTGCTGACGGGCGAGAGCGGGGTCGGCAAGGAAGTGTTTGCCCGCTATCTGCACCGGCAGAGCAAGCGTCGAGGAGGGCCTTTTATTGCGGTGAATTGCGCGGCGATACCCGATACCCTGCTGGAGGCGACGTTGTTCGGTCATGAAAAAGGGGCGTTTACCGGCGCCAGCCAGGCCAGTGCCGGGAAGTTTGAACAGGCCCAGGGGGGCACGCTGCTCCTGGATGAGGTCACGGAAATGCCCTTGGCGCTGCAGGCCAAGTTGCTGCGGGTGCTGCAAGAGCGGGAGATGGAACGGGTGGGCGGCAAGCAGACCATTGCGCTGGATATCCGGGTGATCGCGACCAGTAATCGCGATCTCCAGGCGGCCGTGGCCGCCGGGCACTTCCGTGCGGATCTGTATTACCGGCTACAGGTATTTCCCATAGGGATTCCACCATTACGGGAGCGGCAGGCAGATATCCTGCCCTTGGCAGCACATCTTTTGGCGCAACACTGTCAGCAGATGGGTTTGCCGCTGAAAAGACTGGACGCTGCCGCCAGCCATACGCTCTGGGCCTATCCGTGGCCGGGCAATGTCCGTGAACTGGAGAATGCGTTGCAACGCGCGGCCATACTGGCCATGACGGAAGAAATCCAGGCGCCAGACCTGGGAATCGCTGTTGCAGAAGGTGTTGCGGATCGCTCCCTTCCCGACCCGGAAATGCTACCCTGCGAAAAAGCGCCTGGGACTGTAATGGATGCATGTTTACCGCTGGACGATCTGCGCGCCCACCACGAACGGGAGGCCATCGTCCTGGCACTTGCCCAATGTCAGGGTTCGCGGACGCTGGCGGCCCAGTTCCTGGGGATCAGTCCGCGTACTCTGCGACATAAGTTGCAGCGCTTTCGTGAGGCTGGGTATGCGTTGGGTTAGGAGTGGCGCGGATTTTGCTTTTTAAAACGCAACAACGGATAGAGCAGGTGCAGCCATGAGCAGTGTAGATTCTCTGGATTCCCTTTTAACGCAATTGCGAGCCCTCGCCGATCAGGCGCAGGGGATGAAGGCACCAGCTCCGTCCACCGGCAGTGAAGGTGATTTTGCCAATACCCTGAAAGGGGTGGTGAACTCTGTGAATGATCTGCAGGCCAAATCCAGCGCGTTGCAATCGCAATTTTCCAGCGGGGATCAGTCGGTGAGCCTCAGCCAGGTGATGGTGGCCTCGCAAAAGGCAGGTCTTTCTTTTCAGACGATGCTTCAGGTGCGCAATAAACTGGTATCTGCGTACCAGGACATCATGAATATTCAGGCCTGATCGGCGCGATTGACGGCGACCAAGGACTGATGCATGGCCACTGAAGCGGCAAGATCCACCACGCTCTCCGGCGGCGCTGCGGAAGCTCAGCGGCGCTGGCAGGAAATGACGCCCAATCGCCGTTTTACGGTATTGGCGGTCCTCGCCGCCGTGCTGGCCGTGCTGATCGTTGCCTTCGTTTGGAATGGTAAGCCGCCGTATAAAGTGCTCTATACCAATCTTTCCAACCGGGATGGCGGTCAGGTCATTGCCGAACTGCAAAAGCTCAATATTCCCTATCGGATCAGTGACGGTGGTGCGGTTATCTCGGTGCCGGGAAGTCATGTTTACGGGACCCGGATGAAGCTCGCGGCGGCGGGGCTACCTAAAGGGGCCGGGGTTGGCTTTGAACTGCTTGACCATGAACCCATGGGTACCAGCGAGTTTGTCGAGCACATCAATTATCAACGGGCGCTGGAAGGTTCTCTGGAGCGGACGATAGCCTCCCTTTCAGCGGTAGAACACGCCAAGGTTCATCTCGCTATTCCCAAGCCTTCGGTGTTTCTCAGCGAACAGGAGAACCCCACGGCATCGGTGATGCTGGAGGTCTATCCGGGGCGGGTGTTGAGCGCGGCGCAGGTGGCGGGAGTGGTGCATCTGGTGGCGGCCAGCGTGCCCGGTTTGCAGGACAAGAACGTCACCGTGGTTGATCAGCACGGTGACTTGCTGAGTTCTCATGCCAATGCCGATAGCGGTCTGCAGCCGTCACAACTGGCCTATCAGCGCGAGGTGGACCAGCAATACCAAAAACGCATTCAGGAAATTCTGACGCCCATAGTGGGTCACAATGGGGTGCGGGTTGCCGTTTCCGCTGACATTGACTTTGCCAAGAGTGAAAGCAGCTCGGTGCGTTACGGCAAGGGACAGATACTGAGCGAGCAGACGCACATCAGCAGCGGTACGGGTGGTGCCGGACCCTACGGTATACCGGGCGCGCTTTCCAATCAGCCGCCAGGGGTGGCCATCGCGCCTCTGGTGGCGCCGGTGGCTTCGGCGATGTCGCCGGCCGCGCTGATTGCGGTCGCCCCCACCCTCAAGATGCTGGCGCCCACAGAGAGTAGCAACGATAGCACCACGAATTACGATGTCGATAAAACCATCGTGCATACCGTGCAACCGGTGGGCCGTGTCAAGCGCCTGTCGGTTGCGGTGCTGGTCGATGACCGGGTTACGGAAAGCGGCTTGGGTGCCATCCACGCCAAACCTCTGACGGCCGCTCAACTGGCGCAGGTGCAGCAATTGGTGGAAGACGCCATTGGCTACAATGTTCAGCGCGGTGACACGGTGAAAGTGGTCAACATGCCCTTTACTACACAGTCGGCGGCGACCGCCCTTCCGTGGTGGCAGCAATCCTGGTTCCTTACGCTGATGAACAGTGGCTTGCGTTACCTGGTGCTGTTGATTCTTGCCCTCCTGCTCTATGTCGGGGTAGTCAGGCCATTGCTGCGCCGCCGCATGCGGCAGGAACCGGTAATGAACACCGAAGGCAGCGCCAGTGAGGCAGCCTCAGCAGAGGATAAAAGGCCAGCGACACCAGGGGTCGGCGTGCCGTCAGCAACCCTCGCCGGAGCGGGTCATGGACCGGTGGCGCTGCCTGAAAATCCGCTGGAAACCGATCTCTATGTGGCCCGCCAACTGGTCATGCAAGACCCGGCGCGCGCCGCTCAGGTAGTGAAGGAATGGTTAGCCAATGACCGTGAAGCGGGATCTTAATGGCATTGATCGCAGCGCCATTCTCCTTCTGAGTCTGGGGGAGGACGAGGCTGCGGAGGTGATGCGTCATTTGGGGCCGCGCGAGGTCCAGAAGCTGGGTGCCGCGATGGCGCGTATGTCCCATGTTTCCACCGATCAGGCACAGACGGTGTTGTCTGATTTTCGCTCACGTCTGGAACGGCAGACCTCTCTGGGTGTCGGGAGTGATCAGTATATTCGGGCGATGCTGAACAAGGCGTTGGGTGCGGATAAGGCGAGCACCCTCATTGATCGCATTCTCCATGGCGGTGACTCCAGTGGGTTGGAGAATCTCAAATGGATGGATGCCCGTTCCATCGCCGATTTGATCAAGCTGGAGCATCCGCAAGTGTTGGCCATGATCCTCGCCTACATGGAGCCTGAGCAGGCGGGTGAGGTGCTTCATCATCTGCCGGAGCGTCTGGTCAGCGAGGCCATGATGCGGTTGGCCAGCCTGGAGACGGTGCAGCCCGCAGCGATCCGGGAGTTGAATGATATCCTGGAAGAGCAGTTATCGGGAGAGACGCAAAGCCTGCAGGTAGCCAGTCTCGGTGGCCCGAAGGCTGCGGCAGAAGTGCTCAATCGTCTGGAAACCAGCCTCTCCGGTAGTATTCTCGAGAAGATGCGGGAAAATGATAGTGAACTGGCGGAAAAGGTGCAGGAGAAGATGTTTGTCTTTGATGACCTGATCAAGCTGGATGACCGCAGTCTGCAGGTGTTGCTGCGGGAGATTCCTTCCGAGGGATTTGTCACCGCCTTGAAGGGCGCCAGTCCTGGGCTGCGCGAAAAATTCTTCACGAATATGTCAAAACGCGCTGCGGAGATGATGCGCGATGATCTGGAGGCCAAGGGGCCGGTGCGGGTCAGCGAGGTGGAGGCTGCGCAGAAGGCCATCCTGCAGATTGCCACCCGTTTAGACGCTGCCGGGCAGATTAGCCTGGGCAGCGGCAGCAGTGAGGCCATGGTTTGAGGGTCGGAGAGCGTCTATGAAATTGCCCCAGGAAGTGATTTCTCGCGACGCGATTGGCGATCTGCAACGCTGGCAGTTGCCGGATATGACTGTTGCCGCGGTGCGAGCCCAGCCGATGGAGGCGGCGGGGGAATCCATTTCCGCGCAATCCGTAGTCTTGCCGACGGCGGATGAATTGCAAGCCATTTATGGGCAGGCCGAGCGGGAAGGGCGGGAACAGGGGCATCAGCAAGGATACGCGGCGGGCTATGCCGAAGGCGTGGCCGCTGCGGCCCAGGATCAACAGGTTTTGCAGCAGATTTTACACGGTTTCAGCACGCCGCTACGGGCGTTGGATGTGAGCGTTGAACAGTCGCTGCTGGCGCTGGCCATGGAAATTGCCCGACAGGTGATCCGCCACGAGCTGATTCTGCGGCCGGAGTCGCTGTTGCCGCTGCTCCGGGAGGCACTGCGCGCGGTGCCAGTACGGAGTGCGCAGCCGAGCATTCGCCTGCATCCCGATGATCTCGCATTAGTGGAACGTTTGATGCCGGAGCTGACGGAGCAAGGTGTGGTGTTGGAGGCCGATGCTGAGCTGGAACGGGGCGGCGTATTGGTGGCCGCCAGCCTGGATGCAGAGGTGGCGCGCCCCGACCGCCGCTGGCAGGGGCGTGAATTCGATCATGCGGCTACGCAACTGGATCTTCGTCTGGAGACGCGCTGGCGGGAAACCCTGGATCAGCTTTTCGGTGAGATTTCCACATGACCGGGATATTTGCCGACCGCCAACGGCACTGGGGCGAGTATCTCCAGAGTATACAGTCGCGTATGCAGCGACAACCGCCCGCATTGTTGCCCAGCGGGCGTCTGGTGCGCATGGTGGGTCTGGTTTTGGAGGCAGAAGGTTTTGATGCCAGTATCGGAACGCGCTGCCGGGTGGCCGCAGCGCATCAGCGTGGTATTGACGCCGAAGTAGTCGGTTTTCAGGCCGGACGTCTACAACTCATGGCGGCGGGAGATCTGCATGGCGTGGCGCCTGGGGCACGGGTGCAACCTTTGGCGGGAGAGGCTCAGGCGGGGGTGAGTCCGCAGATGTTGGGTCGGATTGTTGATGGACAAGGTCAGGTACTGGATGGTGGTGGGTCCATTCTTGGTCAGGATCGCGTCCCTTTGCTGGGAACGACCATCAATCCCATGCGGCGGGCGCCGGTGCGGGCGCCGCTCGATGTGGGGGTGCGCAGCATCAACGCGTTGTTTACCATTGGCCGTGGTGCGCGCATGGGCTTGTTTGCCGGCAGCGGCGTGGGTAAGAGCGTCCTCTTGGGGATGATGGCGCGCAATACGGATGCGGATGTCATTGTCGTCGGATTGATTG
The DNA here is from genome assembly GCA_037440305.1 of Acidithiobacillus sp. Taxonomy (GTDB): domain Bacteria; phylum Pseudomonadota; class Gammaproteobacteria; order Acidithiobacillales; family Acidithiobacillaceae; genus Acidithiobacillus. Next base: position 6,045 of record JBBIUH010000027.1, on the reverse strand, counting down.
GTGAGCGTGGCCGCGAGGTCAAGGAGTTCATTGAGGATATTCTCGGTGAGTCCGGTCTGCGCCGTGCCGTGGTGGTGGCGGCACCTGCCGACGTGCCAGCGCTGACCCGCATTCGTGGCGCGCACCTGGCAACCGCCATCGCCGAATATTATCGGAGTCAGGGCCAGCATGTCTTACTGCTGATGGATTCGTTGACCCGTTATGCAATGGCGCAGCGCGAAATCGCCCTGGCCGTGGGCGAGCCGCCAGCCGTACGGGGTTATCCGCCTTCGGTATTTGCGCGCTTGCCCGCATTGGTGGAGCGCGCTGGCAATGGTCCCGAGGGGGGCGGCAGCATTACGGCTTTCTATACCGTGCTTATGGAAGGCGATGACCAGCAGGACCCCATTGCCGATAGCGCGCGGGCCGTGCTCGACGGACATCTGGTATTGTCCCGCAGCCTCGCTGAGCAAGGGCAGTATCCGGCTATCGATCTGGAAGCCTCTATCAGCCGGGTGATGCCGAATATTGTGCCGCCACTTCAGTTGAGTCGCTTGCATGTGCTCAAACGGCTCTATAGTCGCTATCGCGACCAGCAGGATCTCATCGCGGTCGGTGCATATACGCCTGGCATGGAGCCGCTGCTTGACCAGGCGGTGCGCGCCTATCCCGGAATCCTCGCCTTTCTGCGTCAGGATCAGCGGGAATCCGTATCGCTGGCCACAAGCCAGGCGCAACTGGCAGAAATTATGACCCATTACCTGGACGATCACGCGGGAGTTACGCCTGCTTAAATATTATGAGCCGCCAAGATACCATCCTCTACCTCCGTGAAGACGCCGATAACCGGCAAAAAGAGCTGGCCCAGACACTGGGTAGGCAGCGTGCGCTACTGCATGAAATACAGAATAAGCTACAGTTGCTGGAAAATTATCTGGCGCAGTATCGCGAGCAGGCGGTCGCCGCGGAGCAGGCTGGTATCCTCAGCGCGCAAGCGATGGAGATGCGCAGTTTCATCGCACAGCTTGAACAGGTGCTTAAGCTGCAACGAGAAAATCTCCAGCACCAACAGCAGCAGGTGCGTTGGCTGCAAGGCGAATGGGTGGCCGCCAGAGGGCGGGGAAAAGGCTTGGCCTCCCTCGCTCAGCGTCTGGAAAATGAGCAGCGCAACCTGGCGTTACGCAAAATGCAAAAAGAGCTGGATGAATGGGCCATGCGCTCCTCCGCGCTACGGGTCGGGCGTGTTTTTTGCTTATGATGGTGCAAATATCTTTCTGAGGAGGTGCCGGTATGGTTGCAGAAATCATGAGCGCAACCGCCAACCCCATAGCGACGCCTGCGTCGGCAGGTGCTCCCGCTTCGGCACAGACCGCAAGCGGCACAGGGCCGGTGCCTGGTTTTGCCCAGGTGATGGCTGGGCAGCGGGCGGCAGCGCCGGCGAGCGCCCAGGGTAAGGTGGGTACGCCTGAGAAGAGCGCGGGAAAAAAATCAGACGCACCACAAAAAGTCTCGCCGCACGCGCTTCGCGAGCCGGTGGGGGAAAGCAGTGGCAAAACTTTGCCGGTGGCGCTGGCTATCAAGGCGACGTCGACGGTTCCCGATCCGGCGAAAACCGGTGCAACTGCGGTGCCGTCCAAAAAGGTTGCTGATAAAACATCCGCGGCCAAAAATACGGCTGTTGTTCCCCTGACGACAGCCGTGTTTTTTTCACCGACACTTCCCCCGGCAGCCACCGCAGCGCCCCCCCACGACCACGGCGTATCCGGGAAACCGACGCCTTTAGGGGTTGCCGACGAGTCCGGTCATCACATGGTGACGACGCTGTCCAGAGAGGGCGCGGCCCATGCAGTCGGTGCATTGGGGACGATCCATGTTCAGAACCTGAAGGGCAAAGAGGCAAGCGCGCAAGCGCCGCGTCCCGCGCTGGTTCAGGGTGCTGGCGTGGTCACCGCGTCCAGCCCTTCGACAGCCGTTTTGGCGATGGTCTCCACCAAGAGTTCGGAAGTGACCAATGGTGCCAGTCAACCCGGCGCCAATCTGCCGAATATGACTGTGTTAAGCGGAGTTACTCCGACCGCAGGCCCTGCCCCTGCAGTGGCTGTCGTGGCGCCTCCTGTGGATAGTAATCCGCAATGGGGTCAGGCGCTGGGGCAGCAGGTGCAATTTTTACTGGGCCAGGGGATACAGCAGGCCACCCTGCATCTCAATCCGCAGCACCTGGGTCCGCTGGAGGTGCATCTGGATCTTCAACAAAATGGTCAGACCAATGCTTTTTTCAGCTCACCACATCCGGAAGTGCGGGAAGCCATTGCCACGGCCATGCCGCAACTGCAGGAGAGTTTTGCGGCGGCGGGGATGAGCCTGGGTCAGGCGAGTGTGGGGGCGGATAGTGGCGGGCGGTCCTTTGCGCGCAACAAATCTGCGCCCGCCTCCGGTATTATGGCGGTTGGGGAGGCGACCGGTGGGGTTACCGCACTTCCGGTATCGGTCCGTGCCCGGTTGGGATTGGTGAATACCTTTGCATGATTCTTGCAAAGCAGTGCCGCTAACGATACGGTGACCGCATGGCACAGGATATTCTTTCTCAGGATGAAGTAGACGCCCTCTTCAAAGGGATGGCAGGTGGCGATGTCGATACCGAGACTGATGCAGTGCCTGATCCGGGTGGTGTGCGGCCTTATGATCTCGCCAACCAGGATCGTATCGTGCGCGGACGTATGCCTACCCTGGAGGTGGTTAACGAGCGCTTTGCTCGTCTATGGCGGGTCAGTCTGTTCAACTTTTTGCGGCGCACGGCAGAAATCTCCGTGGGTCAGGTACGACTGATCAAATATAGTGAGTTCATCCGCAGTCTGGTGGTACCTAGTAATATCAATATGGTACAGATCAAGCCTCTGCGCGGGACCGCATTGTTCGTCTTCGATCCCCGCCTGATTTTTGCGGTGGTGGACAACTATTTCGGTGGTGATGGCCGCTTTCATGCGCGTATTGAGGGCCGAGACTTCACCCCGCTGGAGCAGCGCATCATCAAGCGGCTTCTGGATATGGCGTTCAAAGACTTTAAGTCGGCCTGGGCACCGGTGGCGCCCCTGAACCCGGAGTTGATGCGCTCGGAAGTAAACCCGCAGTTCGTCAATATTGCGACGCCGACAGAAGTGGTGATCACCACCACGTTCACCGTAGAGCTGGAGTCGGGGACGGGCACTCTCCATGTCTGTCTTCCTTATGGCATGGTCGAACCGGTACGCGACCAGCTCACCGCAGGCACGACGGCGGATCGTTCTGAGGTGGACCGCCGTTGGGTGCAGTCTCTGCAGGACGAAATGCAGGAGGCCGAACTGGAACTGGAAGCGCAGTTCGTGCAAACGCGCCTGACTCTGCGGCAATTGCTGGCGCTACGCGATGGCGACGTGATTCCTATTGAAATGCCGGAAACGATTGTCGCGCGCATTGATGGCATTCCGGTGCTTTCCGGGCGCTATGGAATGTCTAATGGCAAATATGCTGTTCAGGTGACGGAGCATCTTTGTCCGGAAATCGCAGCAGGGCAAGCCGCCATGGCGGCATTGGAGAGTTGAACCATGGCTGAAGAGCAAATACCGGTAGACGCGGAACCTGTGGCGGACGCGGCGGATAACAGCGCGGCCGATGATATTATGGCGGACTGGGCAGTGGCCATGGCGGAGCAGGGCGGCGCCAGCACCGATACGGAAGCATCTGTTGAACCGGACAAAGAGCTCAATGCTCCACTTAAGCAGGCCCCTAAGGCGACTCCCGCTCCTATTCCCGAGTTGCACGCTGCCAGCAGCGGGACGCAGGCGCAGAATCTGGATATGATTCTCGATATTCCGGTGACGCTTTCGGTAGAGCTGGGGCGTACCAAGATTCAAATTCGGAATCTCCTGCAGTTGGCGCAGGGTTCGGTGGTCGAGTTGGAACGCCTCGCTGGCGAGCCGATGGATGTGCTCGTGAATGGTTACCTTATCGCCCAGGGTGAGGTCGTGCTGGTGAATGACAAGTTTGGCATTCGCCTCACCGACATCGTCAGCCCGGCGGAACGGGCCAAGAAACTCCGTTGAAAAAAAATCCAAGTCCCGACTTCAGCGTCAAAATGGCCGCCCTGCGAGCGTCAAAAATCCGACTGGCAGGCATGGTCTTCGCCCTGTGGAGCCCGTCAGTTTGGGCGGATACCTCCGTCGGCATGGGGGCGGACAGTGCTTTTTCGTGGTCAGCTATTCTCCAGCTATTTTCTGCCCTAGTGCTGGTCCTCCTGATATTTTTCGGGGTGGTGTGGTTACTCAAGCGCCTGCAACCCGGTCTGGTCGGTGGCCAGGTCGGAGCTATGCGGGTGGTGTCGTCACTCTCCCTCGGAACGCGGGAACGCCTTTTGCTAGTACAAGTGGGAGAGCAGCAGTTGCTTCTCGGTGTGACTCCGGCAGGGATTACCCTGCTGCACACCCTGGAGACAACGCTGCCAGACACCACCAGCAACTCACCGGCCACTTTCGCCGGTTGGTTGCGCACCGCAATGGAGAGGCGCAAGCAAGGGCCATGGAACCAGCACATAAAGAACACCACCAGGGACCCGGCAGAACTTCCGCCCGCTTCCGGACCAGGATCGCCGCCTTTGGTCTGATCGCCCTCAGTATTCCGGGAGTGGCCATCGCCGGCGGCCTTCCCGCTTTTACCACAGGTCCTGCAGCGGGCGGCGGCACCGAATACAGCCTCAGTATTCAGGCGCTCATCTTCATGACGGTACTGGTCTTTTTACCCAGCATGCTGCTGATGATGTCAGCCTTCACCCGTATCATCATCGTCCTCTCCCTGCTCAAACAGGCTCTGGGTTCGACCCAGATGCCGCCCAGCCAGGTCATCGTCGGCCTATCGCTCTTTCTTACTTTTTTTGTGATGGCGCCGGTGTTTCAGAAGCTCAATACGGAAGTCCTGCAGCCCCTTACTCAAAACCAGATCAATATCACCCAGGCCATGTCGCGTGCGGATGGACCGTTGCGCACCTTCATGCTTTCGCAGACGCGACCCGATGATCTCGCGCTTTTCGTCAAGCTCTCCGGACACCCGCAATTGCAGGCCCCGGCGGATACGCCCATGACGTTGCTGATCCCGGCCTTTGTCACTTCGGAGCTGAAGACCGGCTTTCAGATCGGCTTTCTGATCTTCATACCCTTCGTGATCATCGATCTGGTGGTGGCTGCCGTGCTGATGTCTATGGGCATGATGATGCTGTCGCCAGTGACGGTGTCTTTTCCCTTCAAGCTCATGCTCTTCGTACTGGTCAATGGCTGGGATCTGGTCATCGGTTCGCTGGTACAGAGCTTTGTCCATTGAGGTGAGGGAATGACTCCGGAGAGTATTGTCACGGTCGGTCAGCAAGCGGTGTGGACGACCCTCTTGTTGTCGGCCCCCTTGCTGGGGATTGCGCTGGTTGTCGGCCTGCTGGTGAGTGTCTTTCAAGCGGCCACCCAGCTCAATGAAATGACGCTCAGCTTTGTGCCCAAGATTCTGGCGATGGCCTTGGTGCTGGTGATTGCCGGTCCATGGATGTTGCATCTGATTATGGACTTTACCATCCACCTGTTCCATGACATTCCGCATCTGATCGACCAATGATTCACTTTACCACGCTGCAACTGGAGCACTGGATCGGCCTGGTCTTCTGGCCCTTTATTCGTATCCTCGCGCTGCTGTCCACGGCGCCGGTGTTTAGCGCCACCCAGGTACCGATTCAGGTGCGGGTAGGGCTGGCGTTGCTGATCAGTGTGGCTATCGCCCCCGCTCTGCCCGCGATGCCTGCCGTACATTTTTTGTCGGGAGCAGGTTTTGTGCTGCTCATCCAGCAAATCCTCATAGGTACGGCGCTGGGCTTTGCTGTGACGGTGGTTTTTAGTGTGGTGCAGTTTGCGGGGTCGGTCATCAGTCTACAGATGGGGCTGGGATTCAGCAGTTTTTTTGACCCTGTCACGGGCGTGCAGGTCCCTACCCTTTCCAACTTTCTCAACCTGATCGTCTTACTTCTGTTCATGGCAATGAATGGCCAGTTGCTGGTGC
>JBBIUH010000026.1:0-24971 GCA_037440305.1 Acidithiobacillus sp. | reverse complement strand
TTTATTTATGTATGTCTCAATTCTGTGTCTGGATTTTAGTCGATGCAGGAGGGTGCCACAAGGCGGCGTCAATGGATCCATCACATTCCTAGTGTAAGGGAAGGAGGGAGCGTATGGCCATCACTGATTGGCCGGCGGACGAGCGTCCGCGGGAAAGACTGTTGCAAAAAGGGGCGGCGACTCTGTCGGATGCAGAGCTGCTGGCGATATTTCTGCGGGTGGGCGTGGTGGGCAAAAGTGCGGTGGATCTGGCCAGGGACTTGCTGCAAAATTTTGGTAGCCTGCGGGCATTACTCACCGCGTCGCATCATGATTTTTGTGTGCATAAAGGGCTCGGGGACGCCAAATACGCGCTCTTGCAGGCGGTGCTGGAAATGGGCAAGCGTCATCTCGCCGAGGAATGGCAGCGAGGAGACAGTCTTGATTCGCCGCAGCGGGTGCGACAGTATCTGTCTGCCACTTTGCGCGACCGTTGCCGTGAGGTTTTTGCTGTGATCTTTTTGGATAATCGCCATCGGGTGCTGCGCTTCGAGGAGATGTTCTTGGGGACCATTGACGGCGCTACCGTGCATATTCGCGAAGTGCTGAAGCGTGCCCTGGAGTTGAATGCGGCAGCCCTCATCGTTGCGCACAATCATCCTTCTGGCGTGGCGGAACCCAGTGCGGCAGATCTTTCCCTCACCCGGCGTCTGGATCAGGCCATGCAACTGGTTGACCTGCGCTTGCTGGATCACTTTATAGTCGGCGACGGCGAACCCTTGTCCCTGCGCGAACGGGGGGGCTGGTGAAAAAAAACAGCGCACTTTGGCGGCGGGCCTTTTTTGCGGGGCATGGGCTGTGGGTCGCGGCCCGTGAGGAAGCCAGTTTTCGGGCAGAGTTGTTGGCAGTCGTGGTGGGCGTGATCCTTTTGTACTGGACCCAGGCATCGCTCATCTGGTGGGGAGTTGGTATTTTGCTCATGGGTGCAGTGTTGGCGGCAGAGCTGCTCAACAGCGCCGTAGAATCTCTCGCTGACCTGGTAAACCCGGAATATCACCCTCTGGTGGCGCGCGCCAAGGACTATGGCGCGGCGGCGGTGCTGGTGCTGAGCATCGCTGCGGTATTGATTGCCGCGTTGTTGTTGTGGCGACGCTTTCATACGGGGTTTTGAAATTTGCGCGGACCACAACGCTGGGAGTTGTTGGCTTTATTGCTGCTCGGTCTGGTGGTGGCAGCGTTGCTCTGGCTTTATGCGGGTGATTTTCTGGCGGGTGTGCTCTTGCGTCGGATGGCGCTGTTGGATGCCCGTTGGGAGGCGGAGATTCTGCGGTCCCGGGACCCTGTCTGGCAGCCGTTCTGGGCCGGGGTGACCCGGCTTGGCGGCCCAGATTTTCTGCCCTGGCTGGTAGCAGTAATGGCGGCTGCCTGCTTCGCTGCGTGGCGTTTTTTCGACGGCATTCTGCTGGTTTCAGGCGCGGTAGTATTCGCCGTGCTCGTTCAGTTGGTAAAAGTGACTACGGCACGTGCCCGGCCGCCGACCGCGACAGAAATGCTGTCGCCTGCGTTCCCAAGCGGGCACGTGAGCCTCAGTGTGCTGGTCTATGGCCTTTTGGCCCTGTATTTTCTTGCCACGGTGCGGCATCGCGGCCTGCGTCTGGTGATGGTGACATTGCTCGCGGCATTGGTCGCAGCCATCTCCTGGAGTCGCCTGATTCTGGGGGTACATTGGCCTAGTGATGTGTTCGGGGCGTGGTTGCTGTCCGGGTTATGGCTGGGCCTGCTCTGGGGAAGCTGGCAAACTTATCGCTATCGGCATCCACGATACGTACTGACTGGTGCGCAACAGATTTGGAGCAGATTGGCCTTGGGATTGCTGAGTGTCGCCGGACTGGCCGTGATGGGGCATGTATTGTCATTCTGATGAAGCTGGCGCGCGTCACATCGGCACCTGCGATTTTACCCAGGCTGCAGATGCGGCTTATAATGAGACGAGGTTACAGGGTGGCCCAGGGGTTATAACCGGGTTGTTGCTCTTCACTGCGTTAAGGGCTTTGCTTTCGATATACGGAGGCTCTGGGGGAAAGGATGAGTGTCAGTGCGGGGGTAACCATCATTGCCATTGTCATGATCATTATTCTGTTGATCATCGCGGTGACGGCGGCTGTGCTGATACGGACCCACTTGCGTCTGGAAAGACTGTTGGCCAGAGTTGAACAGGACGTCGGACCGCTGGTATTTGATGCCAAGGTGGCCTTGGCGGACATTAAACACATCACCCAGACTGGGCGCGTACAGATGGGGCGGGTGGATTCCACACTCAGATATCTGAGTGTGGAGATCATGGACACGACGGATGCCCTGGTTCGGCCGGTTCACGAGCTGGGGTTGTGGTACCGAGCGCTGCGCACAGGATGGCGTTATTTTTCCCGGAAACATTAGCTGGAAACAGCGAGGAGACGACAATGAAGAATGCAGAAGGCTTTGTTATCGGCGTGCTGGTTGGCGCGGTCGGCGCCCTGTTGCTGGCCCCGGCCAGTGGCGCAGAGACACGCCAGGAATTGCGCCGCGCTATGGATAAGGGACGGGATCGCTTGCGCAATATGGAGTCGCTGGCCGAAGAACGTATCAGTGTGCTCATTGATGAAATCCAGGAAAAAACCGCACGCCTGATGGATGCGGGTGGTGACTTGGTCGAGTCCAAACGCCAGGATCTGCTGGAGGCTATTCAGGTGGCCAAGCGGGCATTGGCAGAGGAGCGGGATATTCTGACCCGGGCCAGCCGGGCGCGCCGTATTGAGGCACAGGAAACCGATATCTAAGAACGCTTGATATGGCCCTGTGACTTTTTATGGTGTAATCAATCATTTCATGGCGCGGCGCCGGACTGGGACGGCTATGATGGGCGGGCCAATTTTTTAAGGAGATATACATGGCTGATAAATTGTTGATGGTTATGGTGAACACCGATCCATCCAACCCCCAGGAGTTGGGTGCGCCTTTCTTTCAGGCGACGGTGGCTGCCGCGATGGATTTTGAGGTCGAAGTGGTGCTGACGGCCCGCGCTGGCGAGCTGGCCAAGAAGGGTGTTGCGGAGAAAATGTTTGTTATGCCGGGCAGCCCCAAGAGTGTCTATGACTTTATCAAGGATGCCCATGAAGCGGGCGTGAAGTTCTTTGTCTGCACCCCGACCCTTGAATTGTGGGAATGCACCAAGGAAGACCTGATTCCCGAAATCCAGGACATCGTCGGTGGCGCTTATGTCATTGAGCAGGCCATGGATGACGACGTGGTCACCTTTACCTACTAGTGCCATTATGACACCTACCCATTTAGGGCCCGCTGAGCATCTGTTTAGCGCGGAAGAGGTGGAGACGGCCATCCAGCGGATGGCCGTTGCCATTAATAAGGACCTGGAGCATCTGACGCCGCATCGTCCGGTGGTGTTGCTTTGCGTGCTGACGGGTGCCGTCGTGGTGGTCGGTCAACTGATGCCTCACCTGCATTTCCCCCTGGTGCTCGACTGTGTACAAGTCGGTCGCTATGGTGCGGAAACCAGTGGTGGCACCTTGCAGTGGCGTACGCGCCCCAAAGAACCATTGGCCGGTGCTGTGGTTTTGCTGGTGGACGATATCCTTGATGAGGGCATCACCCTGCAAGCTTTGCAGGAATACTGCATGGCGGAGGGCGCTGCCGCCATTCATACGGCGGTGATGGTGCGAAAAGTCCGTCCTCGCGCGGTTGATGTGCAGGTGGACTATGTGGGGCTGGAAGTGCCGGACCTCTTTGTGTTCGGTTACGGGCTGGATGCCCGCGGCTTGGGGCGGAATGCACCGGGTATTTTTGTTTTGCCGGAGGGCGGCTGATGGGTGTGGTGGGCATTATCGGTGGCAGCGGTCTGACCCGGCTCAAAAATTTGCAGATTCGCAACCGGCGGGTGATCCGCACCCCCTTTGGTGAGACTTCTGGCCCGCTGACTTTTGGCCAGCTCGGTGGACAGGAGGTGGTGTTTATTGCCCGCCATGGTTATGGGCACACTATTCCTCCACACCGGGTCAATTATCGCGCCAATATCTGGGCGCTGCACCATGTCGGTGTGACGCATGTTATCGCGGTGGCGGCGGTGGGTGGAATCACGGTAGTCATGCAGTCAGGCGTCATCTGTCTGCCTGATCAGATGATTGATTACACCAGTGGGCGTCCCAGCACCTTCTTTGAGGGTGGGGAAAGCATGGTGGTGCATATTGACTTTTCTGAGCCCTATTGTCAGCGGGTACGTGAGCGTCTGCTGCAGGCGGCGGGATCTGCGGATATCGTGGTTATTGACGGCGGCACCTATGCGGCCACCCAGGGACCGCGCCTGGAAACCATCGCCGAAATTCGCCGTATCGAAAGGGACGGTGGAGATGTGGTGGGGATGACCGGGGCTCCGGAAGCGGTACTGGCACGAGAAATTGGTCTGTGCTACGCGCCCTTGTCGCTGGTGGTCAATCCGGCGGCGGGCAAGTCGGCGGAGCCGATTACCATGGAAGCCATTGATGCCGTCATGCACGAGGGAATGGGGCGGGTGCGAAAAGTGCTGGGAAATGCCGTGCCGTTGCTCGCGGACTGTCGGCAATGCAGTTGTACCACTTCTGTGGGACCGGAAGCCCTCAAGCATTTGCATAACAAAAAGTAACCAATGAATGGCTCGCGTCGATGGCATCCTCTGCTGCCGACACATCGCGGAAGCCATCAGCGCATGGTGACGAATTCCTCGGAACTGGTGGGATGGATGGCAATGGTGTCATCAAAATCCTGTTTGGTCGCGCCCATGCGCAGGGCTACCGCAAAACCCTGAAGCATTTCGTCCACACCGTCACCGATGGCATGCAGGCCAACAATCTTTTCCTCCCGGCCCACCGTGACCAGCTTCATCGCGGTTTTTTCCGGTTCCGCCGAAAAGGCGCGGAGCATCGGGGTGAAGGTCGTCTGGTAGACTTTGACTGCTTCTTCTCCATATTGCTTCTGGGCGGCTGCCTCGCTGAGCCCGATGGTCGCGATGGGAGGATGGCTGAAGATCACGGTGGGTACCAGGCGGGTGTCGAGATGACGCTCTGTCTGAGCGTCGAAGAGGCGATCGGCGAGACGGCGCCCGGCGGCGATGGCGACGGGCGTGAGTGCTGGACCAGCGGTGACATCGCCAACCGCATAGACGCCCGATGCATCGGTGTTCTGGAAAGCATCCACGGGGATAAAACCCTGTGGGTCGGCAGTAATGTTTGCGAGCTCCAGACCAAGGTCGGCGCTGTTCGGACGACGGCCGATAGCCCAGATGATGGCGTCCAGCCCACCAAGGCAGTCACCGTCGTGAAAATGCAGGCATAAGCCATCGGCGCGCTTTTCCACTTCCCGGACCTGGCGTTGGGCAAGGAGACTGATACCCTGATGGAGCATGGCATCCATGAGATTTTCGCGTAGCATCGGCTCGAAATCATTGAGGAAATGCTTGCGACGCATAACCAGAGAAACGTCGCTGCCGAGAGCGTTGAGTACCCCGGCGAGCTCTACCGCGATGTAACCCGCGCCGACCACGGCAACACAGCGCGGCGTCCATTCGAGGGTAAAAAAGCCGTCTGAGGTGATGCCCAGTTCGGCACCCGGAATGTCGGGCCAGACCGGCTGTCCGCCCGTGGCGATCAGAATATGCTCGGCTTCTAGTGTGTTGTCATCCACACGGACCTGATGCGCGCCGGAGAAACGGGCATGCCCGCGAATCAAGGTAACGCCATTACCATTCAGGCCCTGGGCATAGCGGCCATTGAGTCGCCCGATGTAGGCGTCGCGCTGCTGCTTCAGGAGTTCCCAGTGGAAACGGGGTGCTACGGCATCGAAGCCGTATTCTTCCGCCATTTTTATTTGCCCGGCAAGGTGGGCGGCATTCCAGAAGATTTTTTTTGGGACACAGCCTGCATTCACGCAGGTGCCGCCCAATGGACCGGCGGCGATCAGCGCGGTGCTTGCCCCATGGCGGGCGGCGCGGTTGGCCATGGCGATGCCGCCGCTGCCCCCACCGATAACAATGAGATCATAGGATTGCGTCATGACGTCTCCGTTTTGCGGGGTGTTAAAGCGGGTAACGACCCAGAGCAGGTATTAAGACTTTACTTCTCGCCGAAGTAATTCTCCAGATCGTCGGCACCGCCGATGTGCTTGCCGCCGATAAAGATCTGCGGCACGGTCGAACGTCCGCTCACCGCGCGAATCGTCCGCGAACTGACGCCGGTACCCATACCCGTTTTGATCTCTTCAAAAGCCATGCCGTGCCTCTTCAAAAGTGCTTTGGCACGAGCACAATGCGGGCAGCCTTCGCGGGTAAAGACGGTGATGAATTCGGGGTCGCGTGCCTCCGGGTTGAGGTAGTGGAGCATGGTATCGGCATCAGACACCTCGAAGGGATCACCGGGCTTGTCGGGCTCGATGAACATTTTCTCGATGACGCCATTCTTCACCAGCATAGAGTAGCGCCAGGAACGCTTGCCGAAGCCAAGTTCGCTCTTGTCCACCAGCATGCCCATGCCTTCCGTGAATTCGCCATTACCATCGGGAATCAGGTGGATGTTTTCGACAGCCAGTTCTTTGGCCCAGGCATCCATGACAAAGGCGTCATTCACTGACATGCAGAGGATGTCATCTACGCCATTTTCGCGAAAGGTCGGCGCAAGTTCGTTGTAGCGCGGCAGATGGCTGGAGGAACAAGTTGGGGTATAGGCGCCGGGCAGGGAGAACACGATCACGGTCTTGCCCTTGAAAAGTTCGTCGGTGCTGACGTCGCGCCACTGATTATCATCGCGGGTGCGGAATACGACCTGGGGAACGCTTTGGCCTTCTATGCTGGTCAGTTTCATCTCAGTCTCCTGTTTACGCTGCATTTGCGGCACCATTGCCGATGTGCATCAGATCGCCTTGTGTTGCACATGGACTGATAGTAGACAACGTCTAAAACAAAATCAAGTATTAGATAGAGGCTGTCGGCGTGCGGATCTCAGGCGTTGCCCCAGCCGAGATAGGTAGATGCTGTGTCGAGACCACCATAGCGAATTTGAAAATCCGCCTGAGCGCGGACGACCGCTTTAGCATGATAGGCAATGCCAACGCCCGCCTTGCGGATCATGGGCAGGTCATTGGCGCCATCGCCAATAGCGATGCAATGGCTGGCATCGGTGCCCAGACTGATGGCCAGCAGGTCGAGGAGGTCGGCCTTGGCGGCGGCATCGACGATGTCTCCGAGCACCTGGCCGGTGATTTGCCCGTCGATGATCTCCAGGGTATTGGCGAAGGCGTAGTCGAGGTCCAGCGCTTCTTGCAGGTGGCGGGTAAACTGGGTGAAGCCGCCGGACACGACACCGACCTCCACGCCTTGGGCCTTGGCCGCTGCCACCAGTTCACGGGCACCGGGACTGAGCCGCAAGCGCTCACGGATGATGGTGTCGATGGTGCTCGCTGGCGTACCGGCCAGCAGACGTACCCGCTCGCGCAGGGAGGTTTGAAAATCCAGTTCGCCGGCCATGGAGCGTTCGGTGATGGCGGCGACCTGGCGCCTGAGACCGAGATGGTCGGCCATTTCATCAATGCATTCAATGGCGATCAGGGTCGAGTCCATATCGGCCAGCAATAATCGAAAATGACCCTTGTCCCAGAGCGGAGTCACGGCAACATCCAGAAAGACGCCTTCCAGGGCTTCAATGAGACGGTGGTTGCTGGCGCCCAAGGGGCCGCTGGGACCGTGCAGGACGAGGGCCAGATCGTCTCCCTGACAATGGAGCACGCGACCCGGCATAAAGCTTTGCAGATGCAGGGTGGTCAGTGCCCGGCGCAGTGCCTCGGGCTGTGCCGCACCATGCAGCACCAGACGTACAGCACTGCTGGCGCTGCTCATGGGAGCCCAGATCACTTCTCGCTCCTGATGCAGGGCCTGGCGCGAGAGTTCGTCGAGGAAGGGGGCGATTTCACCGACGGTGACCGGCAAATCCCAACTTTGCAGCCAGCAGCCCCAAACTTCCTGGTGGCTTTCCACATCCGCCACCAGTTGGCCCATGCTGGCTGGCAGGCTCATGGGGCCGCGTGGGGCGGGACTGAGAATGGCGAGGCGCGTGCTGCTCATGGCTAAATCCTTAGTTGGTCAATGAGTTGCAATAGTTCCTGACAGCGCGCTTCGCCATCGGGCAGGTCGCGGCGAATGCGCAGGCGGCGCTCGCCGTCCAGTTGGTAGATACTGTGGGGCTGCTGGATGAGCTGGATGATCTTTTCAGGGGCCACCTGATTTTCGGCAGCAAATTGCAGACGGGCACCGGCGGGACCGGCGTCGATCTGTTCGATGCCGATCTGTATGGCACTCAGACGCAACCGGGTCTGGCAGAGCAGGGTGCGGGTCGGCGCAGGAATGGGCCCGAAGCGGTCGATCATCTCCACCATGATCTCACCGATAGCGGCATCGCTGCGCACGTCACTGAGGCGCTTATAAAGTTGCAGGCGCAAGTGCACGTCGGGCAGGTAGTCACCGGGTATCAACGCAGGCGTGTTGAGATGGATTTCCGGGCCACTGGCACGCTGTTCTTCCAGGCTGCGGGGATCACGTCCGGCACGAATGGCCTCCACAGCATCGTTCAGCCATTCCATGAAGAGGGTGAAACCGACTTCATCCATATGTCCGCTCTGTTCTTCGCCGAGCAGTTCTCCGGCCCCGCGGATCTCCAGATCGTGGCTGGCCAGTGCAAAGCCGACGCCCAGATCTTCCAGAGATTGGATGGCATCGAGACGGCGCCGGGCATCGTCGCTCATGGCGCGCGGGTCCGGGGTGAACAGGTAGGCGTAGGCGCGTTGATGGGAACGACCGACCCGGCCACGCAACTGATGGAGCTGGGCCAGACCGAATTTGTCGGCACGGTTGATGAGGATGGTGTTGGCGTGGGGATTGTCGATACCGGACTCGATAATGGTGGTGCTGAGGAGGATGTCGAAGCGTTGATGGTAAAAATCCAGCATCACGGCTTCCAGTTCGCCCTCGGGCATCTGGCCATGGGCTACGCGCAGGCGCGCTTCCGGTAACAGGCGGCGCAAAGTGGTGGCCATGCGCTCGATGTCGCGCACCTCATTATGCAGAAAATACACCTGACCGCCGCGATGCAGTTCGCGCTGGCAGGCTTCGATCACCGTCGCATCATCCCAGATCTGCACAAAGGTGCGTACCGGCTGGCGGCGCTGGGGTGGCGTGGCGATGATGGATAAGTCACGCAGGCCGGCCAGCGAGAGATTCAGGGTGCGCGGGATAGGGGTGGCGGTCAGCGTGAGAATATCCACCTCGGCGCGCAGGGCCTTGATCCGTTCCTTCTGGCGTACCCCGAAGCGATGCTCCTCATCCAGAATCAGCAGGCCCAGGTCGTGGAAGGCAACATCCTTTTGCAGCAGGCGATGGGTGCCGATGAGGATATCCACCTCCCCGGCGGCCACGGCGGCGAGCACCTGCTTGTGCGTTTTGGCATTCTGGAAACGGGAGAGCACTTCCACCCGCAGGGGCAGTCCGGCGCAGCGGTCCCGGAAATTCTCGTAATGCTGTTGGGCGAGCAGGGTGGTGGGCACCAGCACGGCCACCTGCGCACCACTGTGCGCCGCCAGAAAGGCCGCGCGGAGTGCCACCTCCGTTTTGCCGAAGCCCACATCGCCGCAGACCAGGCGGTCCATGGGGTGGGGACTGGTCATGTCGGCAATGACCGCGTCGATGGTTTGCTGCTGATCGGGGGTTTCCTCAAAGGGGAAGCGGGACACGAATTCCCAGTAGGCGTCATCGGGTGCGGGAAAAGCCCGACCGGTGCGCGCCACGCGGCGGGCATAGATATCCAGCAGTTCGCTGGCGGCATCAATGGCCTTTTGCCGCGCCTTGGCCTTGGCCTTTTCCCAGTGATTGCTGCCCAGGCGGGAGAGCACCGGTTCCGTCGCACCGTTACCCACATAGCGCGCAATACGATCCAGATGATCCGCAGGGACGTAGACGAGATCGCCGTTGGCGTACTCCAGGACCACGTATTCATTGATATCGCCCTGCGCAGCAAAGGGCGTGGCCAAGCCCTGAAAACGGCCGATGCCGTATTCCTCATGGGTAACGGCGTCACCCGGCTGTAGATCGCCGAGATCGCGGACCAAACCTTCAATACTGCGCTGCCGGGCGTTGGCGCTGCGCCGCTGGGCAAAGACGCGATCACCAAAGATTTGCGCCTCGGAGACCAGCGCCAGTCTGACCAAGCCATTTTCCTTGATGAGCAAGCCGCGTTCCAGGGGCGCTACGGTGATGGCGATCCGTTCCGTACCCGCCAGGAACTCTGGCCAGTCATGAACCCGGCGGGGGAGCAGTCCGCTCTTGCCAAGCCGTTCTGACAGGGCTTCCTGGCGGCCCGGCGATTCAGCGGCGATGATGACCCTGCCCGCTGCCGGCAGGTGGCGCAGAAAGGTATCGAGTGAGGCCAGTGGTGCTTCCGAGCTGCCATGGAGACCGGGGAGGGGTGCGGTCGGCAGACGCTCCGCGTCGCCTTCCTGTTGCCCGTATACCCGCGCCCGACCGCGCAGGACATCCTCCCATTCACTGGGGGGCAGGAGCAGTTCGTCGGGTGGCAGTATGGGATATGCCGTATCATGGGCCCGTTCCTCGTAGCGCTCCCGCCAGTCCTGGCGAATGTGCCGGGCGGATGCCTCCAGGCCGGGGGGCAGAAAGACGATACCGTCTTTGGGAAAGTGCATCAGCAGATGACTGCTCTCGGGAAAGAAGAGCGGGAGATAATGCTCGGCGCCTTGGGGTACTTGTCCGCGACTGGCCGCTCGGTATATCTCGGCACGTTGTGGATCACCGCTGAAACGGGCGCGGAACTGGCTGCGAAATTCCTGCAGCGCGGCAGCGTCCACCGGCACTTCCCGCGCCGGGAGCAGAGAGACCCGCTCGACCTTTTGCAGGGTACGCTGGGTTTCCGGGTCGAAGGCACGGATGCTCTCCACTACTCTATCGAAGAGTTCAATGCGGTAGGGCAGGGGGCTGCCACTGGGAAAGAGATCAATGATCCCGCCGCGCCAGGCCAATTCGCCGGCCTCCGAAACCTCACTGACATTGCGATAACCGGCGTCGATCAGACGCTGACGGAAACCCTCTGGGCTGAGGTGGTCGCCCACGGCGAGGACAAAAGCGTGCTGGTCGAGGAAACTGCGCGGTGGCAGGCGTTGCAGGACGGCGGACAGCGGGGCGAGACACACGCCACGCCATTCCGGCAGAGTGGCAAGGGTGGCCAGCCGGGTGGCCGTGGCATCCGCCGGCGGCGCCAGGCGATCATAGGGAAGGATTTCGCGGTCCGGGAAAATCAGCGGCGATGGTAAGTCTGGTGCGAAAAAATGCCACTCGCGCTGCCATTCCTCCACGTCGCGGGCGTTCGGCAGCAGAATCAGCAGCGGGCGCTGCCACTGCCGCGCCATTTGCGCCGCCAGCCAGCTATCCGCAGCACCGTATATTTGACTAAATGCGCGTGCCGCCCCGGCGCGCGGCGGGGTGCCGAGAGAAAGACTTCGATCCAAGAATGTCTGATCTTATGTGGGGACTCTGAAGGGTCCTAGTGTAAAGGGGTGCTGTGGAAACTGCAAAACGGGGTGCTGCTTTGTTGCGTCCTCGCGAAAGACTGCGGATACTTCGGGTTTACAGTTTTGGTCCATAAAGTCGGGAGGTTCACATGGAGCGCGTCTGGGTGGTGATCCCGGCGGGAGGGCGGGGACAGCGGTTTGGAGCGGCGCAGGCCAAGCAGTACGTTCTGCTGCGCGGCCGTCCGGTCATTGCCCACACCCTGGCGGCCTTCCTTCGGGAGCCGCGCGTTGCCGGCATTCAGTTGGTTCTGCCGGGCGAGGATATTGCGACAGGAGCCTGGCGGGAGTTACTGGGACCCATGCAGGAGCCATTCCTGTCCCCTGTCGCCGGTGGTGCTCTGCGTGCGGATTCGGTGCGCCTCGGTCTGGAGGCGCTGCTGCGGCAGGGGGCAGGGGCGTCCGATTGGGTGCTGGTGCATGATGCCGCCCGGCCTTGTCTGCGTCGCGAAGACCTGTTACTCCTGCTCGACAGCTTGGCGCATTCGCCCCAGGGTGCTCTTCTCGCCGTACCGGTTGCCGATACGCTGAAGCGCGCTGAGAATGCGCATTCCTTGGGCAGCGTAGATCGTGAGGGGTTGTGGCGTGCTCTCACACCCCAGGCCTTTCCCCTCGGTGCCCTGCTGGCTGCTCTGGAAGCGGCGCGCGGACAGAATCTGCAGATCACCGATGAGGCCTCGGCGATGGAATGGCAGGGCTGGCGCCCCCGTTTGATTCACGGGCATGGTGACAATATCAAGGTCACCATGCAGGATGATCTCGTGCTGGCAGCCGCCGTTCTTGCAGCGCGTGATGAAGAAGAGTAACCCCATGCAACTGCGTATTGGTCATGGCTTTGACGTGCATGCGTTGGTGACGGGTAGACCCCTTATTCTCGGCGGTGTGACGGTCCCCTACAAATTCGGCCTTGCCGGCCACTCCGATGCTGACGTGCTCCTTCACGCCATCTGCGATGCGCTGCTGGGGGCGGCTGCCCTGGGCGACATCGGTCGCCATTTTCCCGACACCGACGTCCGTTTCGCGGGCGCAGATTCGCGGCTCCTGCTCCGGCATTGTCACCAGTTGGTTCAGGAGAAAGGTTTTTCGGTAGGCAATGTGGACGCGACCATCGTCTGTCAGCGTCCCAAATTGGCCACTCATATCCCGCAGATGCGCGCCCATATTGCTGCTGACCTCGCCGTGGAGCTCGATGCGGTCAACATCAAAGCGACCACTACCGAGCAATTGGGCTATACCGGTCGGGGTGAAGGCATTGCCGCCCACGCCGTCGTTCTGATTCAGCATGTCTGAAAGTCCGCCGCGCATCTATCCCGCAGAGGGCGGCCTGCTCGGCGCCGAATTGCGACAGACTCCGGAAGACTTTCAGGTCACGGAACTGCTGCCCTTTACCGCATCCGGTTTGGGCGCTCACCACTGGCTGGTGGTGGAGAAGCGCGGCCTCAATACCCAGGATGTGGCCAACCGTCTGGCGCGCTGCGCGGGGGTGGCGGTCCGCGATGTAGGCTTTGCCGGTCTCAAGGATCGCCATGCCGTTACCCGGCAGAGTTTTACGGTGCCGGCCACGCCGGGTCCCGACCCGGACTGGGCCAGTCTGGAAGACGACAGCCTGCACTTTCAGCAGATCAGTCGCCATGACCGTAAATTACGTCGGGGCGTGTTACGTGGCAATCACTTCCAGCTCATTTTGCGCGCCACCACGGGAGAGCACAGTCTCTGGGACACCCGTCTGCAAGGTCTCGCGCAAAGTGGGTTCCCCAACTATTTTGGCGCCCAGCGCTTCGGGCATCGTAATCTGCAGGAGGCCGCGCGACTGCTATCCGGGCAGCCGATGCGGGTAGACCGCCATCGTCGCGGCCTGCTCTGGTCCGCTGCCCGCTCTGCCCTGTTCAATCTGGTCCTTGCTGAGCGGGTGCGGCAAGTCAACTGGACGGAGATTCTGCCGGGTGAAGTCGTGCAACTGGCGGGCTCGCACAGCATTTTTCTGGCGGAAGACGATGATCTGACGGATCTGCAGGTGCGTGCCGCTGACTGGGACCTGCATCCTACCGGCCCTCTGCCGGGCCGTGGTGGGCTGGCGCCAGCCACTGTCGCCGCTGTGCTAGAGGCATCGGCCCTGAGTGCCGGACCCATCATCGCTGGTGCAGCAGACGATGGCCTGCACTGGGCACAACGCCTTGCGGAACAGGGACTGGATGCCGCCCGGCGTCCCTTGCGCGCGCGTCCCGAGAACCTGACCAGCCACTGGCAGGATACACAGACCCTTGTCCTGAGCTTTTTCCTCCCCGCCGGAGTCTTTGCCACGAGCTGTGTGGAGGGCCTTTTCGGGCAGGAGATGGCCGATGCACAGAGGTTTGACCTTTGTGTTGACTAGATGCTTTACAATGGACACTATACTCAAGGGTATACGTATGCTCAAAAGCACTATATTAGGGAGAGAGATATAGTATGAAAACTCCAGTGACCATTGGTCGTTTGGCGCGTGAAGCAGGGCTTGCCGCAGAGACTTTGCGCTACTACGAGCGGATTGGACTCATCCGGCCGGTGCAGCGGACCCAGTCCAACTATCGTCTGTATGACAGCGAAGCGGAAGCTCGTCTGCGTTTTATCCGGCGTGCCCA
This sequence comes from Acidithiobacillus sp., assembly GCA_037440305.1. Taxonomy (GTDB): domain Bacteria; phylum Pseudomonadota; class Gammaproteobacteria; order Acidithiobacillales; family Acidithiobacillaceae; genus Acidithiobacillus. Next base: position 10,728 of record JBBIUH010000026.1, on the reverse strand, counting down.
GAATCTCGGTTTTTCTCTGGCAGAGGTGAAGGAGTTGCTAGATATCAGCAGCAGTGCCGAGAATGATATGGGTGAGGTCAAAGCACTCACCGAGCAAAAACTTGCCGAGATTGATTTCAAGATCGCTGATTTGCAACGGATGCGCACAGCCCTAGCGCAGCAGACTGAGCGCTGTCCCGGTCACGGCTCCGTTGCAAATTGCCCGATTCTGGCCTCTCTGGCCGACGCAGGAAATGTCATGCCTGTTCGGGAGCGGCGGGATAGCCAGTCGCCCTACAACGTGGCGTAGCGCTGAGCGTGCTTTGGTAAAACACTTTATAACCGCTACCAATCAGAACCAAGGAGAATGGCTCCCCATGGAACGCCTCGAATTGTCCGTACAGGGCATGACCTGCAAACATTGTGTTATGGCGGTGGAAAAGGCGCTGCAAAAGATCCCGGGTGTACAGCAGGTGTCGGTCGACCTCGACGCCGCGACAGCCCGGGTTGAAGGAGAAGGGCTGCTCCCTGGCCCGTTGATTCACGCCATTGAAGAAGAAGGCTACAGCGCCCGGTTAAAGGCCTAAGCTATAATTGGGTTGTTTATCCTCGACGAGGCCAGCCCAGCAGCACACGCAATGCGCCGCTGCCCCCTTCTTCAGGGCGAGCCTGAGCAAAGGCCAGCACCTCCTGGTGACGCATCAGCCAGCCACCCACCAGTCTTTTCAGGACGGGAATACGACCAGGGGATCCCAGTCCTTTGCCATGGATGACACAGACGCAGGTCCAGTGCCATTGCCGCGCTTCCCGCAAAAATGTCGCCAGTTCAGTGCGAGCCTCTTCTACGGTACAGCCGTGCAGATCGAGCCGCTCCTGAATCCGGAACCGTCCCCGGCGCAAGTCCCGTAGCAGGGCCGGAGACAGCCCGGACCGCAAATAAAGCCACTCGTCTCCGGATTCCAATACTTCATCGCCGTTCAGGCTGTGGCCGAGTGCTTCGAGAACGGCCAGCTCATCCTGGTACCGCTGTAGCGGTAAGGGCGGTGGTGGTGCAGGACGTGGGGGAGGCGGCGGGGCTGGCAGGGGCCGGACATCGGCCACCGCCCGCAGGAAGCAATCTGCTTCTGCTGCATCGGTCACTGGTTCTTGCTTCTCCGGCTGATTTGGCCGCCGCCGCCCCATGTTTCAGTCCTCTTGCTGCTCCAGCCAACGCTCCGCGTCCAGCGCCGCCATGCAACCGCTGCCCGCGCTGGTCACTGCCTGGCGATAGACATAGTCCTGTACATCGCCCGCCGCAAACACACCGTCAATGCTGGTGGCTGTTGCCATACCGTCGCGCCCGCCGCGGGTAATCAGGTAACCCCCTTCATCCGTCTTCAGTTGTCCCTTGAAGATGCTGGTATTGGGCTGATGGCCGATGGCAATGAACACCCCCATCAGCGTCAGGTCCTGGGTGCTGCCGTTTTCTACATGCTTAATCCGCAAGCCGGTGACCCCGGAGTCGTCACCCAGTACCTCGTCCACAGAGTGGTCCCAGATAATGGTGACGTTCTCCTTGGCCATCAGCTTGTCCTGCAGAATTTTTTCGGCGCGGAACCGGTTACGCCGGTGGATGACCGTTACATGTCCGGCGATATTGCTGAGATAGAGCGCTTCTTCCACTGCAGTATTGCCGCCACCGACCACGGCGACCGCCTGCCCGCGATAGAAAAATCCGTCGCAGGTCGCACAGGCAGAAACGCCTTTGCCGCGAAACTTATCTTCGCTGGGCAAACCCAGGTACTTGGCAGATGCCCCGGTAGCGAGAATCAGCGCATCGCAGGTATAACAATGCTGGTCCCCGCTGAGGCGAAAGGGTCGTTGGCTCAGGTCTGCGGTATGAATGTGGTCGAACAAAACCTCGGTATCAAAGCGCCGCGCCTGTTTTTCCAGTTCCTGCATGAGTTCCGGACCCATGATGCCGTTTGCAGCACCAGGCCAGTTATCCACGTCCGTGGTTGTCATCAGTTGGCCGCCGGGCTCCATGCCTTGTATCAGTATCGGGCTCAGATTGGCGCGTGCCGCGTAAATAGCCGCCGTATAACCACCAGGGCCGGAGCCCAGGATGAGTAAGCGGCAATGTTTTTCATCGATGACATTTTTCGGATCGCTCATGGGTACCTCGCTGCCAGGATGGAACGGTATCGGACGAACTGCGCACACGGCGGAACCCGTCCAGACTTATGCGAATTACTGACGGAAAGTTTAACACCATTCCCGCGCTGTTGTCCCCGCCTCCCGCAGGGAGTGATATCGGTACCGCCAAATAAACCCCTGCATCTGATCCATTAGAAGCTGCTAACAATAGCATTTCTTTGCCTTTCTTTCCCGGCATCTCCTTGACACCCGGGCAGGGGTCGTTTAGCGTGCCGACATGATCTCTGCTGCCCGTAATGCGTCCCGAGGCTCCCGGCCTGCCCCTGCAAAGCCGGTTCAACTACCGCGCGCCAAACCATGGCGCCGCGAGGCGCTGCTGCTGGTGCTGATCGCGGTGGCGGCCTTTATGGCGATGTCCCTGCTCAGTTTTCACCCCGCCGATCCCAGTTGGTTTAATAGTGGTAAGGGTGGCCCGGTACACAACTGGGGCGGCGAAACTGGTGCCTATCTCGCTGATTTTCTGGTGCAGATTTTTGGCATGATCGCCTGGCTCCTCCCTGTGGCGCTGGGCGCGTGGGCCTGGCGGATGTGGCGGCGCTGGTTTCGTCAGCACCCGGGACGCTGGGCGGCGCCTCTGGGGGCTGTCGCCATCGCGCTGGGTCTGAGCAGCTTCCTCGCGCTGACTTGGCCCGTGGACTGGTGGCCCGTTGCTGGGGCCGGCGCGGGCGGCATACTCGGTCAGGAAATCGGTGTCCTTACTCAGCCTTTCATTGGCGTGGGTGGTAGTGCGTTGCTATTTCTGGCGCTGTTTGTTCTCGGTGTGTTTCTGCTCACCGGGTTGGGACCGCGCGCCATGGCGGCACATATCAGCGCCCTGCATTTCTCCTTGCCGCGACCACACTGGCGCCTGCGCTGGCCTTTGCGACGGCGTGTACCAGCCCAAGCGGTGTCGGTTACGGCGCTTGGACCCGCAGTGCAAAAGCCATCCCCGGCAGCAGCACCGAGCTTCTTCACCACCAAAAAGCGCGGAGCAGTGTCGGCTCGCGCTGCCGTCAAAAGTAGTCGACAGTTACCATTACCCGCACCCGTAGGGCCGCCGCGCGCTGATGGTCTTCCCGATCTTGCCTTGCTCGATCCGGCAGATGCGGAAGACCCTGGTTCCCAGTTGCAGCCCGAAGTGCTGGCGCAGCAGTCGCGCATGCTGGAAGAAAAGCTGGCCGACTTCGGGGTGCAGGCAACCGTGGTGGCGGCCCATCCCGGACCAGTGATTACCCGTTTTGAAATAGAGCCGGCACCGGGGGTCAAAGTCAGCCAGATCGCCGGTCTCAGTAAAGACCTTTCGCGCGTGCTGGCGGCGCGGGTGCGTGTGGTAGAAGCCATTCCCGGTAAGGCCACCATGGGCATCGAGGTGCCGAACCTCAAGCGCCGCACGGTGCGTCTCTCCGAGGTGCTTTCCAGTCACAGTTTTACCCAGAGCAAAAGCCATCTAACGCTGGCACTGGGTCAGGATATCGGCGGTCAGCCGGTGTCCGCCGATCTGGCGAAGATGCCCCATCTGCTAGTGGCCGGAACCACCGGCGCCGGCAAGTCTGTGGGCGTCAATGCCATGATTCTCAGCATCCTCTTTAAGGCGACTGCTGACGATGTCCGCCTGATTATGGTGGACCCCAAGATGTTGGAGTTGTCCATCTATGAGGGCATCCCCCATTTGCTGGCGCCGGTGGTAACGGATATGAAGGAGGCCGCGAACGCCTTGCGCTGGTGCGTGGCGGAGATGGAACGGCGCTATAAGCTCATGGCCTTTGCCGGAGTGCGCAACCTGGCCGGATATAATCAGAAAGTGCGGGAAGCGGTGGCTTCGGGACATCCCCTGCCGGGTCCGGATAAAGATATGGATGGCGAGCCCGTCGCGCTGAGTGCGCTGCCTGCTATCGTGGTGATCATTGATGAGTTCGCGGACCTGATGATGGTGGTCGGTAAACAGGTGGAAACCTTGATCACCCGCCTGGCCCAGAAAGCGCGCGCTGCCGGTCTGCACCTCATTATGGCGACCCAGCGTCCTTCGGTGGATGTCATCACCGGCCTGATCAAGGCCAACGTCCCCACCCGCATTGCCTTTCAGGTTTCGTCGCGTATCGACTCGCGTACCATTCTCGATCAGATGGGGGCGGAGACCTTGCTGGGCCAGGGCGACATGCTCTATCTGCCGCCCGGCTCCGGTTATCCGTTGCGGGTGCATGGGGCCTTTGTCAGCGATGAGGAAGTTCATCGTGTGGTAGAGTCCCTGCGTCAGTTAGGCGCGCCACAGTACGACGAGCGTATTTTGCAGGGTAACGAGAGTGGCGATGGTGAGGGCATGGACGGAGAAGGCGGGGAAGATGCTGATCCGCTCTATGATCAGGCGGTAGCCATCGTTACCAGCAGTCGCAAAGCGAGCATCTCTTACGTGCAGCGGCAACTCAAGGTGGGCTATAATCGGGCCGCCCGCATGATCGAGGAGATGGAGCGGGTTGGTGTGGTCGGTCCCTTGCAAAGTAACGGGAGCAGAGAAATCTATGCAGCAGCACCGCCTGGTCGGGACTGACTATTTGCACTTTATGCGCGACCCATTACCGGCCTTACGTTTGGCTCGCTGGTTTTTGGTGCCGCTGCTGATTTTGGGCGGTATCCAGTACGCGGCCGCTGCCACGGGCCTGGCGGTGTTGCAGGATTTTTTCCAGAAAACCCACACCATCACGGCCCAGTTCAGTCAGGAAGTAGCCAACCATGACGGCCAGATCGTCAAGCGTGCCAGTGGCAAGCTGTGGATTTCCCGCCCCGGCAAATTCCGCTGGGACTACAGCGGCAACGACGGGCAAACCATTGTATCCAACGGTGAGAAGGTCTGGCTCTACGAACCCGCTTTGGAACAGGCCACGGTACAGCCTCTCGGCAAAGCCCTCGGATCGACTCCTGCGGCGCTCATCGCTGGCAACGATGACTTCAGCCAGCGCTTCAAGATCACTGACCTGGGTAAAAAAGACGGTCTCCACTGGCTCCTGCTCCATCCCAAAACGGGTCAGGATCAAGGCTTCACGGCTCTGCGCATGGGTTTTGATGCGCAGGGCGCACTGCGCCAGATGCGCATGGAAGATGCGTTTCAGCAACAGACCGTCCTCCGCTTTGAGCATATTAAAATCAATCACCCCATTTCGGCGCAGGAGTTTCAGTTCACTCCGCCAGCCGGTGTGGATGTTCTCTCGCAATAATTTTTTCTGGAGTACTGCATGTCGGCTTTGAAGACCCGCCTCGCCCTCGTTACCCTCGGCCTGTTAGTGGCCGCGCAATCCCATGCCGCGGGTTTTGCCGCGCCGACCTCCGTGGTGGGACTTTCGGAAGCAGGCGCCACGGTAGCCGATGGTGGGCCCGTCAGCAGCTTTGCCGACAATCCTGCGGACATGGTCTTCTTCCCGGGTACTCGGGTGGGCCTGGATATCCTCGCGATGCGCCCTACTTACACAGTGGATAACAGCAATGTTACTTACGACGCCAGCAGCAATCTGCAGATTCTGCCCAATCTCTTTGTGACCCATCGTTTTAATGACCTCCCGCTGGCGGTCGGTCTCGGTATCACTTCGCCCTTCAGTATCAACAACACCTGGCCTGCCGGGACTTTTTCCACACCATCCCTGCCGCTGAAAAATGACCTGCGGATCATTGATGTGAATCCGGGTGTTGCCTATTTGCTGTTGCCCAATCTGAGCGTTGGAGTGGGTCTGGATTATTACCAGACGCTCAGTGCAACCTTTGGCCCCAACTCCGGCAATGGTGGGGGTGTCGGCGGTAACGTCGGGCTTTTCTACACCACGGAGCGCTTCAATGCGGGACTCAGTTACCGCTCGGCGGCCAGCATTTCTTCAGGCGGCGGCAGTATTGACCTCCCCAGTCGCGTGCAGGCAGGTGTTCGCTATCGCTTCACCCCGCGCTTTGCCACTGAATTGGATGTGGACTGGAACGACTGGAGTAACGCCCAGTTACCCGGCTATGGCAGCCTCGGCTGGAAATCCGCCATGGCCTATCGTATCGGGCTCAGCTATCACCTGAACCAGAATCTGGAGTTCCGCGGCGGTTTGGCCCACGAAGGCAGTCCCACTCATGGCGCCAGCATAAATGCGGCAGTACCTGGCACGAGCAGTAATCTGGCCTCCTTTGGACTGGGTATTGGCGTTGGTGCTTGGCACTATGATTTGGGTGCTTCTTATGCCCTTTCCGGGTCCACGACCTCCGACAATCCTATCTATGGTGGTAACTACAAAGCCAGCACCCTCAACTTTGGCGCCGCCATTTCCCGGGACTTTTAAGGGATAGGCTGCCCGAGCAGAACGCCCATGGCAGCATTGCCCGGTAGCGACCCTCGCCCGCTGGCGGCCCGGATGCGTCCCCAGACGCTGGGCGCCTATGTCGGGCAGGACCATCTGCTCGGCAAGGAAGGTCCGTTGCGGGCCATGGTGCAGGCCGGGCATCTGCACTCCATGATTCTCTGGGGTCCGCCGGGCAGTGGCAAAACCACCTTGGCGCAACTCCTCGCCCATGCTGCTGGCCAGCACTTCCAGATTCTGTCTGCCGTCAACAGCGGAGTACGAGAAATCCGCGCCGCCGTCACCAGCGCCGAGGCCGCCCAGTCTCTGGGCCAGGGCACGGTCCTCTTCATTGATGAAATCCATCGCTTCAACAAAAGCCAGCAGGACGCCCTGCTGCCCCATGTGGAAGAAGGCGTCGTGACACTCATCGGCGCAACGACGGAAAACCCCAGCTTCGCCCTGGTCAACGCCCTGCTGTCCCGGGCGCGCGTCTATGTTCTCAAAGCGCTGACTGGTGAAGAACTCGGCACGGTGCTCGATCACGCCCTTGCTGATAGTGTGCTCGGTCTGGGTAATCTGGCAATAGAAATGTCCCCGGAAGTACGCAAGGGTTTGCTGACTGCTGCCGACGGCGATGCCCGTCGTCTCCTCAATCTGCTGGACCTCGCGGTACAACTGGCCCCGGTACAGGCGGGTAACACTCAGATCACTGCCGAAATCGTCGCCGCGGCCAGCGGTCAATCCTGGCGACGCTTCGACAAGGGCGGTGAAGCCTTTTACGACGAAATCTCCGCTTTTCACAAGTCTCTGCGCGGTTCCGACCCCGATGCGGCCCTCTACTGGCTGGCGCGAATGCTCGATGGGGGCGCCGATCCCCTGTACCTCGCCCGCCGTCTGGTGCGCATGGCTTCTGAAGATATCGGCCTCGCTGACCCGCGGGCTATAGATATGGCCCTCGCCGCCAAGGACGCCTACGCCTTTCTCGGCCCGCCCGAGGGGGAGTTGGCCCTCGCGCAAGCCACGGTCTATCTCGCAAGCTGCCCCAAAAGTAACCGCATCTACGATGCCTGGAATGCTGTGCGCGCCGTGGTCAAGGCGGGTGGTAGTGCAGAAGTGCCCCTCCATCTGCGCAATGCGCCCACGAAACTGCTCAAAACACTGGATTATGGCAAGGAATATCAATACGATCACGACTATCCCGATGCCATCGCCCCGGAGCAGCATTATTTGCCCCCCGGCCTGCGTCAGACCCATTTTTATGACCCCAGCGACCGCGGCCTGGAAACCCGTATTCAGGAGCGTTTACGCTGGATAAATGCTCATCGCCAACCCGTCCGAGAGAAGAAACCCCATGCTTGACCCCAGCTTGCTGCGCAGCGCACCAGAAAAAATAGCCGCAGGCCTCGCCCGCCGTCACTTCACTCTGGATGTGACGGCCCTGAGCACCCTCGACCAGCAGCGCAAAACCCTGCAGATTCAGCTCGAAGAAGTGCGCAACGCCCGCAATGAAGCCTCCAGACAGATCGGTCAGACGCGCCGTCAGGGGCTCGATACCAGCGCGATGCAGACCGCGGCGGCGCGGTACGGCGAGGAGATCAAGACCCTGGAGCAATCTCTGGAAAGCATCCTTGCCGAATGGGAGAACCTGACCAGCAGCCTGCCCAATATCCCGCAGGATTCAGTGCCCAATGGCCGCGATGAAAGTGACAATGTGGTGTTGCGTCACTGGGGCACGCCCCGCGCCTTCGATTTCCCTCCTCACGACCATGTCGATCTGGGCGAGGACTTGGGTATTATTGATTTCGCGGCGGGCGCCCGCCTCGCCGGCGCCCGCTTTGTGGTGTTGCGTGGCCTCGGTGCCCGTCTTGAGCGCGCCCTGACGCAATTCATGCTGGATTTGCATACGACGGAACACGGCTACTGCGAAATTGCGCCGCCCTTTCTCGCCAACGCTGACTCCCTCTTCGGCACTGGGCAGCTCCCCAAATTTGAAGAAGACCTTTTCGCTTTAAGGGATGACCCCTATTACCTGATCCCCACTGCCGAAGTGCCGCTTACCAATCTTCTGCGCGGTGAGATTGTCGGTACCCTACCGCAACGCTTCTGTGCCTATACCCCTTGTTTTCGGCGCGAAGCGGGAGCTTATGGGCGCGACACCCGTGGCATGATCCGCCAGCATCAGTTCGACAAGGTGGAGTTGGTGCAGATCGTCCGCCCCGAAGATTCCGCCCAGGCCCACGAAGCACTCACCGCCCATGCCGAAAAGGTATTGCAACTTCTGGAGTTGCCCTACCGGGTGATGGCCCTCTGCGCGGGGGATTTGGGCTTCAGTGCTGCCAAGACCTATGACCTGGAAGTCTGGCTGCCGGGCCAGAATCAGTACCGGGAAATCAGCTCCTGCAGCAATTTTGAAAGTTTTCAGGCACGTCGCCTGCAGTTACGCTATCGCGCAGAAGATGGCAAGCCCCAGCTCGCCCATACCCTCAATGGCTCTGGCCTCGCCATCGGCCGTACCCTGGTTGCGCTCCTGGAAAATCATCAACAGGCCGATGGCAGTATCCGGATTCCCGCCGCCTTGCGTCCCTACCTCGGCGGGATGGACGTCGTCAAGGCCTGAGCCCGTGCATTCGGCCTACGAACCCGTGAGTTGCGCAGTGCACAGCGCCTTGGAGCTGGCCGCGATGCAGCGTCGTCCAATGCGTCTGCACATGGCGGATGGCACATGGCAAGCTGGCATTATTCTCGACGTCTGGACCGCGCAGGGCAGGGAATGGCTGCGTCTGCGCCGGTCCGACGGTGATGTCGAGATTGATCTTACCCATATTCAACAAGTCCAGGAAAATACTGCACCATGAAATATCCCATTATCCTCAGTCTCCTTGCCGGTTGTTCGATGCTGCTTTCCAGCCCGGCCTTTGCCGCGGAGTTTTCCCTGCCCGCAGCCGGCAGCAACATGGTCGGCCAACTTCAGGTGGTCATCGCCCGGCATCAGGATACCCTGCTCGATATCGCCCGCCATTACGATGTTGGCTATAACGAAATCCGCGCCGCGAACCCCGGCGTCGATCCCTGGCTTCCCGGCGCCGGAACCCGCGTGCTGGTTCCCACCCAGTATATTCTCCCCCCCAAGCCCTGGACGGGGATCATCATCAATATCCCGGAGCGGCGTCTGTTTTATTTTCCCGCGGGTCAGAACGTGGTTTACACCTATCCGGTAGGCATTTTTCGCCCGAAATGGCCGAATCCGCTGGGCAGCACACGCATCATTGCCAAAGTCAGGAACCCCACTTGGACAGTACCCAAAAACATACAGGAGGAGCACGCCAAGGCCGGAGAACCCATACCCGCGTTCTTCCCCGCCGGCCCTGACAATCCCATGGGTGAACTGGCGCTGGAAACGGGCTGGTCGCAGATTTTCATTCATGGCACCAATAAGCCCTGGGGTGTCGGCATGCGGGTCAGCCATGGCTGCTTCCACGTCTATCCTGAAAACGAAGTCCAGCTCTTTAAAATGGTAAAGGTGGGCACGCCGGTGACGACCATCGATCAGCCATATATTGTCGGGACGAGTGGCAACGGCCAGCTCTACCTGCAAAGTTTCGCACCCATAGAAGCCTATAACAAAGGCAGCAACTCTCAACAACGCGCAGTCGATGCTATCAGTCTTTTTGAAAAGCAGGGCCAGCAAAGCTGGACGATTAACTGGCAGCAGGTCATCGATCTGGTAGAAAAGCCCAATACCATACCCACGGCCATCAATATCAACGCCCCTACTCTGTCCGCGGTGGTCGCCCAGTTGTCTGCCCAGCCCTATGACTTTGCGCCCTATGGTGACAATGCCAACACCGCGACGCCGCCACCTGCGCCGACCCCCATCGCCACCCCGGCGGCCTGAACAGGCGCTTCATCTCCGGGGGCAAAAAAAGCGCTTGCGTGCCCCCATACCCCCGTGTATAGTTCGTCCTCTCGGCGGGGCAGCGGTCCCAAAGAGAGCAGCAAATACATTGGGTGTTGACAGTAAAGTAGAGCGCCTGATATAGTTGCAAACCCTGTTGCGGGGTGGAGCAGCTTGGCAGCTCGTCGGGCTCATAACCCGAAGGTCGTAGGTTCAAATCCTACCCCCGCTACCAAGATTCGCAGTACGTGGTATTGTTCTTTCCCAGCCGAGTGGAGATGTGTGGGGTTTAGGCCCATGGGTATTATGAGCGCTTATGTGCTGATAGATACTCTGAGCAGTATTGTTTTAAGAAGGATTGAACGAGAGAGTTTGATC
>JBBIUH010000025.1:0-25262 GCA_037440305.1 Acidithiobacillus sp. | reverse complement strand
GTCCTGCACAGGCGAGCCGGGATAGACGGGGGCTGCAGATGGTGCCAGCACGGGCATGTCGCCGGTGACCATCCCCGGTTGTGTGGCCGTCCCGGTATTCAGGTTCTGGTTCATCTCCTGGGATACCGCATAATTGTTACTCTGAATTTGGCGCTTGGTGTTACCGACCAAAGAGACGTGCGAACCATACTCAAGGATGATGCTGACACTGATTCCCGGATTGATCTGCACGACGGGTTGCATCGCTTCCGCCTCTTTTAGATAAAACTGGGAGATCTGGCCTGCCGCGGTTTGTATCCCTCCAGCCAAAGCCGAAGCGCCAATATATTCCGGGTTGGGAAGCTGGAAGTTTTGTGTGCTGCCACTGCTGGGATTCAGCTCCAGTCCCTGGTTTTCCGTAGGCGCGCCAGATCCGCCAAGACCCGCAAAAATTCCCGAGATCAGGCTTTTGACCATCAGCGGACCTTGATGGGAGATCAGCGTGCCTTTTACGCCGATCATGCCATCCGAGCCGACGATATAGCCTTTCATGGGCGCGGAGATGATGCCACCGCCGTCGGTGACGCATGAAAGGGTATTGGTGCGCAGATACACCCGATGCGATTCCAAAGAACCATGCCCGGAGGCCAGGATGTCGCAATTGCGCACAGAACTCCGGTAGCCATTGGGCAAAACGACATCTTTCTTGACGCGGATATCGACAATTTGGGGATTGTCCCGGGAACCCGGACCGGTAGGTGCCTGGATACCATTCAGCGTTACACCGGTAATGATGCTGCCGGCCGGAAGAAAGACCGCCTTCTTCGATGACACTTTGACAATCTGATGCTTGCTGATCGACAAATGGAGATGCGGGGAAGCGGTCAGCAAGGTCTTGGGTGGTGCAGGCGGCGCGCTCGATGGTCGGCTGCTCGACGGATGGCTGGCCAGTACCGGCTGGGCTTTGGTAACGCCGGGAAAGGACAAACCGGGAGAGCGATAAGGGGCCGTCAGCGCCGAAGATGTGGGAATGCCTGGCGTGTACGGCACGGATACGGAGCGATGCTGCAAAGACTGCAGTTCCGATTGCGTATGCGCCAGATCCGCGCGAAGCTGTGCCATTTGCTTTTGACTGACGGAGCTTTGCTGCAGATAAATCGGTTCCTTGCGCAACTTGGCCAGCATTTTGGCGCTCAGATGCTTTTCCGCCTGCTGTAGCTGCGAAGTGGAAATATGATCCTGTGCAGCAACAATCGCCCGCAGTTCCTGAATCTGGTTCTTGAGATTCAGGACTTCGGCAGCGGTCGATTTCCCCGAATAATTGCGGAACGACGGAGCGAAGGACGTTTTGCTGGTTTTGGTGGCGTGGATGGCATTGTTGAGCTTGAGATGGTGCTGCGTGAGGGTCACCAGGAGCGCGGACACGCCAACGGCACCAAGCAGGGATCCATAGATCTTGATTCTTTTGCGTTGCTCTGGCGAACGCGATTTCCACCAACGCTTGGGAGCGATTGCCATGATTAGTCTCCGCGACCGATAAAGCCGATAAAGTTCCCTTGACTGGGAGCACGATGAGTGACGATGAAGAGCCTGGTCTGGCCGTGCCCGAAGAGATGGTTGTCTGGCCAAAAGGAGACCGCCAGGACGCCCTTGCGATAAAAGTCCGCAGGACTGAGGCGCACGGTTTTTCCACGCAGGTTCGTGACCCGGTATTCATTGAGGGTGTAGCGCAGGCTCACGTAGCGGGCGTAGGGCACGATCCGGGCGTGGTCGAAGATCGTCACCGGAGGGAGTTTGCGGGATGGCGAAAATCCGGGGGGCATCTGCTTTTGCGCTGCCGCTACAAAGACCTGGGAAAGGTTCCGGTTGCGGGTGGATGGGGACATTTGGGCGCTGACCGGAGGGGCCGCATGCCAGTGCTGAATATGCAGGACATAGATCCGTCCCGGAATATCCTGGGGCACCAACGTAAAGGTATAGGCGGGATCCGACGGATGTTCGCCGGTTACGATCACGCCCACGGGATAATGTGGCGAGAGTGTGAAAATCAACCGGGAGCCGAAGGGCTGAAAAGTAATCAGGGCGTTGCGGGTAGCCACCTGAGTAGTTACCACGGTGGGGTGCCGGAATGGTGTCACCAGAACATTGGGCGCATAACCAGAGGCATTGATGGCAATGTTCCGGGTACTGGTCGGGCTCATAAACAGCTGCTGCGTGCGGACGTTTTCCGCATGCTGCTGGATACTCTTGAGGGAAAGATCCGGAATCGTCGCAGGATAGGAAGATGCCATGGCTGCTGCGGGAGAAGTCGCGGAAATCGACCGGTTATGCGCAACTGTAGACGGCGGTAGCGCGGGTGGCAGAGGAGCGGGAACAGCGCCTGCGGTAGTTGTCTGCGCCAACTTCGCGCGCGCGGCGATCGTCCGCGCAGGCGATGTTGCCGGGGCTGAAGAGAATCCCGTTGCATCCGCTCCAGGTACGGCGGACGGCAGGGGTGGCGGCACGGAATCTGGCGCGGGGGCAGCGGTCGATGGGACGGCCGGTGGGGACAGATAGCCCGCCTGGGTGGCTGCATGTTGCTGGAAGGCATTCAGATCGACACCGGCAATAGCGATAGACGGAAACGTTACCGAAACGGCAAGCAGTAATAAAGCGCGTTGCATCAGGATTTCCCCTTGGTAATTGGGTGCAATTTGTACCAGGAAAGCGTGTGTGGTGACCCGGAATACAGCTCAATGGCGGTGATGTGCGGAAGGCCGTTCCGGATGGACATCTGCATTTGATAGGTTTTGTTGTACCCCCCGGCATAGCGTCCGTTGGGCGAGATCTGGTTCATCTTCCCATAGACGAACACCGTCCCGGTTTGGGGTTGCCAGTAGAGGTCTTTCGGGGTGAAGGTGGTCACTACGTCATTTGTCAGTTCCGCAGCCGATTCTGATTGAATCCCGGCCTTGACCGATGGGTAGGCGGACGAAGAAACCAGAGGATACACCTGCTTCTCGACAAACTTGGCGTTGTACGGCGTGAGGTTGCCCATGGCCAGGGCAATATCCATCCCCCAAAACTTGTAATACGCTGCGTTTGCGCCATTGGCGCTCACCACCATCTCCTTGTCGGCACCAAAAGGAATGATGCGCGTAGTGGTTTCAATGGTCGTGATCCTGGCAGCCAGCAGGAGAATCCCCACGGTGGTAATGGCGGAGTATCCGGCGAAAAGAAACATCGCCATGCGGTTTGCATCAAAATGCCTGGTGAATTTTTGAAAAATCATTGAATAAAATCCCGGTTCTCGCCGTTGCTAAATCGCTTGTTCAAGCCAAAAGCCAAATACCGATGGGTCAAGTGCATGAGCACACCGTTCAAACGCTTGCTTTTCCACATCGAAAACAACTTGACGACAATAATTCCTATGATCGCCGTAGTCACCAGTTCGCGCACAATAATGCCGATCAGAATGCAGAAGACATACACAATGGCCTCATCCAGCTCCCAAAAGAATATAAGCGGCGGAGAATCGACAAAGCGGGGAAAACGAATGGATTTGAGATCACTCATTTTCTGTCTCCAAAAGCATGACTGGCGTTTTTCGTGCAATGCCACCAAACCGATTTTCCGGTAGTTTTGGCACAAACCGGCTGCAGACTGGTGCATTTCCAGGTGTTTGCCTGCACCCGCGGTTTGGCTGGTACAACCGGGACCGCAGCGAGATCTGACAGGGCAACCAGTGTGGGGTTATGAATCTGCTGTTGTACCGGAATACGTTTGGGTCCCCACCGCAAAACCGGTTCTCGCGCCGGGTGGATGCGCGCAACCGGGGAACGAGGGAAAACCCAGGCACGGGACAGGCGCATGTGGGCGGGCGTCGATTTCGCCAGCATATGGAGTGGCTTCGGCGGTACGGCAACGGGATGACGGGGATTCATTGCACATCCGGTGAGGGCTGCGGTGCAAACAAGAAGCGCAGGAGCCAGCCGCAAAACAGATAGGTGAGCAATGCACCGAACACGGTTCGCGTCCAGAGAAAGGTCGGATAGGCGTCGGCTCGGAGATGATTGTACCAATGCATCGGCAGACCTACCCCGTAGTCGCGGTACGTGCAGGCGCCGGGAAGCGCGTACATTCCGTGTGATGGCCAAAATCCCAGACTGAATACGCTCAGGATGCCGGAGTCGATCGGATGGGAGACCTGCCAGGACAGGACCATGCGCCGGGGATCCCCTGCGGCAAAGCCATGACAGGGCGCGGCCAGCGAGGGATCGGATGCGGTGAAGTAGAAAGCCGCCGCCGCCGCCAGCGCCAGAAAGAGCGCGATCCAGCGACGATAGCGGTAAAGGATTCCGGGTAAATGCAGGGCCATTGTGCGTTTCCATAAAAAAGATTCCTTGCCGTACAAAATCAACATGGGAATGGGGGAAACCGGAAAACCCTCAACCACACGCATCGCTGAGGTTGGCCACTAGCGCGGGCCATTGACGGGATGGGATGTGGTGATAAAACGCCTGCGGATGACCCTGATCGCAGAGAAAAATGGACAGAGGACCAATGTGCCCGGTGTTCGCCAGAATATTGGCATTACCATCTATTTTCTCCATCATGGTCGTTGGCGCGTGATACAGCTTTGGAGATCCGCCTTTGTCGGCATGAAAATGAAAGTGCGCGAGATCTTCTTTCAACACGATCTGCGATTCGGGTGCGGACAGCAAATACTCGGCACGATACAGGGACGATTTCCGGAGAATGCCGATAGGTACCCACTGTATCTGCATTTTTCCGGCGCGGACGTAGGTGGAAAGGGTGTCGTAGAGATGTGCCGCAGAGGCGGAGTTCGGATCAAAAAAGACCGTGACCAATGGGCCTTTTTTTCCGACGTGAATCCCTTGTGTTTCCCAGGCGGTATGAACAGCAGCATTTTGGTTATTGGCCTGGGTCTGATCAACGGCTGGCAGGTGTACCCCATGACGGAGGGCATTGCGCAGGAAAGCATTCGGGAAGGTCCAGGGGGTACCGTTAGCGCCCAACACGGAACCCAGAACAACGAGGTGCGCCGAAGGATTGACCCAGGCTACGGAATAGAGATTGCGCAAGGCGACTTTGGTGCGGTACAAAACCGCGAACCAATGCGGATGATTTAGGACCGCTGTGGAATACACTCCCCAGGATGTTCCCTGACTCGCCGACTGAATGAAATTGACCGCAGCGTCCGGGTTTTCCGAAGCGGCCTTTATCGCGGATTTCCTGGCCGGCGGCAGGGCATGGATCGTTGGCGTGAAAGCAGAACGGGGCGCGGCCGAAGGAGCAGCAACCATGGGGGAGGCCTTGGCGGGCGCATGCAGAGGAGACGGCAATGGTGGAGGTGGTGGCAGGCTGCTGTTGTGCCCCGACAGGGATGCATGGATACCAATCGCGGCGACAGCGCCCAGCACCAGGGTGGAAAGCACAATCTTTTGTGTTTTCGTAAGGGGTTTCTTTTCCTTTTTCACAGCAATTCTCCCAAGATAATCAGCGTTTTGTGACTGTGGATTGCGGATTGTGTTGCACGTAGTACAGATGCGCTACTTCATAGCGGTCTGCCTGCTTTTTGGTTATACCCGGATGCCGCTGCAAGAAGCTGGCACGGTAAAAGTAATCCCACAAAAAAATCTGGCAGCGATAATCCAGCGTGTTGGAGGCATAATTGAGGTCATAGGTATAATCGCTGTTGGTAGCTCGGGAAAAAGCGGTAAAGGAATCGGTGGTCCAGGCAACCGGATCGCAGGCGCGGCGCAAGCGGGTATGCGGGGTCGCACCAAAGAGCACCCATACAAACCAGGCGGCCACCACCAGAAAAAACAACTCACCAAAGTGTTTCAAGAGCTTTCTCCCGCAAGGTCTTGCAGGCGGCGCTCTATTGCCGCCCGCGCCTTCAATAAAACTGCCTTCTCGTTCAAATTGTCCGTCGAGGAAACGACGTGCGCGGAGAGTTGATTGTCGTCGTCACCGGCAAAGGCGATCGAGACCAGTGCGCGGACCTGACGATGACACAGGATGCGGTGGTGCAGCATGGTAGTCAGAAAGGAAAATATTTCTGGCAGGGACATGGACTGGAACGCCCGGTGCATTTCCAGTTTGTCTGCTTCAGAGATGAAAGGTTGTGACATAAAAAATCCCTTGTAACCGTGTACAAGGGACTATGCAGAGGCGGGAAGAAAGAAACAGTACGATTGGTGAGGGATATTCCGGTTGTCGGCTGGCACCGCCTACACAAGCAATGGCTAAAGCCAGGGGCTTGCGCTACGCATTTGGTCGGATGTATGCCAGCAGGGAGACAGTGTTCGTACGGGGTTGGTGCACAGGTTTGCGGCGAGAGCGAGTGGAATGAACGGTGCTGCACCGGGTGTAATGGCTACGGGTATTCCAGAAAACCGGGTCGTCGTCCAGGTTTTCCGAACCGCTCAACACCTGAATGATGACGGGAATGGCGACAATGCCCAGGTGTTTCGCCGCATGGACCCGTTGCGCGCCGTCGAGCACCCGCAAAAACTGATCAACAAGAACGGGCAGCGTAAACTGCTGTTGTGCCCGAATACTGGCATTGATCTGGTGCATACGGTCATCATCGCATGGATCCATCGGACGAAGATTCGCGGTATCGAGATAATGCAGGGTGACGGGTACGCGCTCTGACGCATTTTTCTTGAGCATTTCGTTGGTCCTCTTGAGATTTGGGTGAAACATTTCCTGGCACATCTGGTTTTGAATCTGGTGAATCCTTCGGCGGGTCAGTTGCAGGGATTCAGAAAGGTCTTTGGCAAAGGCGCCATCGGAGGGGGAATATTTGTTATCTTGGGTTGCTGCGTCGATCAGTTCGCGGTATTGGTGTTTTTGATAGATCGGGGAATGGAGAAAGCAGGCAATCGTCAGTTCTGCGTCCAGATCGGTTATGGGCGGTTCCGTATCGTCATCATTGTACAGAAGTTCCTGATCTTCTGCCGAATCGATATCCACGGTGGTTTCGGTATGTGTGGCAATGTGAGACTCCCGCACTATGTCGTCGTTATAATCATCGGTTCCAGTGGGGATACCGCCACGACGGAGAATGCGATGCTGTTTGTGCAGGGAGATTTCGATCTTGGAAATCGCGAAGCGGAGAAACGAAGCGCCATAAGCAGGGTCATAGTTTTCTCTGGCTTCATGCCAGGCGAGATAGGCTTCCTGAAAAATGTCCTGATCATCAAGAATGCCCATTGCGCGGTGCTTTTTACTGATCTCCATGAGTAGACCGCGATTTCGACGCAGGAAAAAATCAAAATCATCCATTTGTTGCCGTACAGACGGCTGTAGCGTGGCGGCTTTGGCAGAAGACATCGGGAACCTCCTATCGGTCGGTGCATCTGGCAGACCCTTATCTTGCGATGGGATGCGTGCAGGTGTCCAGCCCTAAGCTGATGGTTTGATGGGGGAAAGACAGAATGGCCGCAGGGTGTGAACGGGGATAACCAGTGGACAAATGTTCATTAGCTGGACAAACGGGGAAGGTATGGTACATGTGGCAGCAGGGGTAAAGTTGACCCACGACAGGTGGGATACAGTACACGCACGTTTACGGAGGATTTATGCGTAAGGATAATCGGTTCAACCGGGATCACCCCAGGAAGATCGGGGCAGAAAATCTGCGGGAAGGTTTTGTTCCCGTGCCTATGCTCTACTGGAATGAAAAGACCAGGGAAGCCGCGGTAGTCGCGGCGCCGGAATTGGACGATCTGTTACCCTGGGATCGGAGTGCATTATTGCAAGCCTGGTCAGAAGAACTCTGGAAGCTGTCTGAACGTTGCGATCAGTACGGATTGCAAAGCATTGCAAAAAAGAAGACGGGCGCCGGAGTAGAGAAGGTGAAATCCGCAAGGGATTCCAAAATTGTTCCGCTTCGGCCGAAAAAGGAGTGTGATCAATGATGCACATTCAGGTCGATCGTGCCCTGTTACAGCAGTCACTACAAAAAATCAGGCCGTGGATTCGCAAAAACCGGAAGAACCCCGTTCGCTCGGCGATTCGGATTACGGCCAAAGAGGGTGGCCGGCTGCGCATCCTGGCGGGATCCTTTGCCGGTCAGGGCCGGGTGGATATCCCGGCAGAAGTGTTGAGCGAGGGAGAATACGGGGTGGACGGGATCAGTCTGCAGAATTTTGTCCGATACGCGGAAGGAGAGACCCTGGAGCTCTTGGGAACCGATGCGTATTTGGTCTGCCGATCCAAGGAGATACCCGAACAACAGGCCATTTTCCCCAAAGCGGATCTGGCTCTGTTTCCGGACGTGGCGTTGGAAAGCGCCAGCCGGGAAACCCTGAATGATGAGCGGGTACCTGACGATGTGTATCGAATGTGCAGACAGGAAACCAGTGGGGCAGATGTCGGCAGAATGTTGCGCTTTTTTTCGTTCTCGGATGCTGGCCACCTGGAGAATGGATCGGATCTGCTGTCACTGCGACCCCGTTCGCGCTATCCGCGGACCCTGGAATGTGTCGGGTTTACGGGTCTGGCCGTCTTTTTTCTGCGCAAGACGTTTCCGGGCGGAGAAGATCTACCGTCCCGCGAGTGGATCGTCTCGCGCAAGGAGATGGTGGTAAGCCAGAAACTTTTCCCGAAGACCGAAGACCCGGCCTGCCTGGAATTTTTCCCGTGGCACCTGGTATGGAAGAACGGGCACGGAGAACGGTCCTGTATCTCTGCATACAAGCCCGATACCCGACAAATCTCTAATCCCAGCAAGTGTCTCAGCCCGCTGGCGGGGAGAAAGCAGCTGATCTCGGTGCGGGCCACGGCAAGGGAATGGAAAGCGTTTCTGGAATTTGGCGAAGTACTGTATCCAGCGACGGGCGACCTGATGCTAGAGGTAGGGAAAAACACGATTGGATACCATCTGCAGTCCACAGAATGTGAGATTGAAAAGGTGGCTGAGGTTGCTTGTGACAAGAAGGCAAAAGGAGCGAAGATCGTGCTGGATCCCGTGGCTGCGATGATGGCCTGCGACCGTCTGGACAGTGTGGATCCGGATGGCCTGGTATCGCTTTCGTATCGTGATCAGACCCCGTTTCTGTACTGGATGATGGAAAGGGAAACAGAGGAATTCGTTGTCGTTCAGGGGTTGAAAGGGATAGAGGGGTAAGGATTTCCTGGGATCGGCAGCACTGAAACAAACCACCAAAAAACCGTCAATTTCGACGGTTTTTTTGTGGATACAGGATTACTGGTGGTACTGAAAAGTCGATGCCGGCCCCAGGGTTACAACGCCTCCCAGGAGAGAATCATGAGTTGCACCGATTCCACTCCCTGATACCAGTTGATCTCTGGCCGATACAAAAGGCGAATCGATTGGCCTGGTGAGGGATCTACGGCGTCACCCTGACGAAACCGGATCGCGGTATACGCCGACTTTCGCGTAGTGGGCGCGTCTTCCGCCAACAGGCTGAGACGAAGGCGCAGGGTTTGCCGGTCGGAGCCAACCCGACGAGACTCCAGCACCAGAAAGGCATTGTCGAATGCTGGCGCCGGGAACCCTTGCCCCCAGGGGCCCAGGGATTGGAGAAAACGAACGGTGTCGCAATGCATCTGCGATTCGGCCAGGGAGCCGTCGCTTTCCTCTACCGGAGACAACAGGCCAGGGTCAATCAGGCGTTCACCGGCAACCCGAAGCTGATGTTGAAATTCGGCAAAGCGCCCACGCTGGATGGTGAGCCCTGCCGCCATGGCATGCCCCCCAAACTTTTCCATGAGACCGGGATGCTGCGCGTGTACAGCGGCCAGAAGATCACGGATATGCACACCGGGAACAGAGCGTGCGGATCCCTTGAGAAGGTTTGGATCCTCGGCCGGAGCAAAAACGATGACAGGACAGAAGAATCTTTCTTTCAATCTGCCGGCAATCAGGCCCACCACGCCCTCGTGACCGTCTGGATCGAGGACGGCCAGCACCCGATCATGAGTCGGCACTTGTTCCTGCAGTCGTTCCAGGGTGCTTTCCAGTCGATCCTGTTCCAGGGTGCGGCGTTGTCTATTGAGTTGATCGAGTTGTTGGGCATAAGGCAAGGCCTCGTCCAGATCGGTAGCCAGCAGCAATTCGACGCCAATGGTCATATCTTCCAGACGGCCGGCGGCATTGATCCGTGGCGCCAGGGAAAAGGCCAGGTCGCGTTCGGTCGTCAGGTGTTCCGGGATATTGGCGACTTCGAGTAACGAGCGGATGCCGGGGCGAGCGGTACCGTTGCGCAGATGGCGAAGGCCAGCCTGGATGATTCGCCGGTTATTGGCGTCCAGGGGCACCACATCGGCAACGGTACCCAGGGCCGCGAGGTCGAGGACGTGCCGGGGAAAGGGTTCTGTAACGGAGCATTCGCCGCGCTGCACCAGATATTTCCAGAGCATGGATGTGAGATAGAAGGCAACGCCAACCCCGCAAAGAGCGGATGATGGAAACCGGCTGTTCGGCTTGTTGGGATTGACGATATAGGGAGTGTCGGGAAGAAGCTGACCGGGCAGGTGGTGATCGGTAATGATAACGTCCATACCGATTTCCTTGGCCCTCTCCACTGCGGAAACGGCATTGATGCCATTATCCACAGTGACAATCAGATCAGCGCCCTGCTCTTTTGCGCTGTCAACCAGTTCCGGGGAGAGCCCATAGCCTTGCGTAAAGCGGTTGGGCAGGATGTAAAAGGCGGACATTCCCCACGTCCGGAACGCGGTCATAAGCAAAGCTGTGGATGTGGCGCCGTCACAATCGTAGTCGCCCACAATGCAGATGCGCTCGCCCGAGTCTTTGGCGCGCAACAGGCGGGTGGCAGCAGGTTCCAGTTCCAGCAACTCCAGCGGGTGCAAATACGAGAGGTCGGGATCGAGTTGTTTTGTCTGGGTGATCTGCCGGGCTGCATAGATTCTGGCGGCCAGAGGATGGAGACCCGCTCGTTTCAGGTCCTCGTAGGCCTGGGTGGGGACTGTGCGCCGAACAATGGAAACCGCCATAAAACCTCCTGTAGATCGTTGCCTTGAGTATGACAGATCCGATAGGGAATCAAGCAAAGCCAAAATGAAATCGGGAGCGTTTCCACGCCAGACAATAGTAAGAGCAGGAGTGGAAAAATGGAGACGTCATGGAACAGAACAGTACGGTCCTCGACAAGGGATTTTATCGCCCCGCTGACCTGGCCCAGGTTTTGGGGTGCAGCGTACGCACGGTGACGAGAATGGTGCAGGCGGGCGAACTCCCCGCGATGACCCGCTTCAGCGCCCGGTGGGTCGGATGGCGGGCAGCGGTGTTGCAGGCGAAGTTGGCAGGAATTCGCGGAGCTTCCGGATGCAGGCGGTAGCTGAGAAGGGGTTTTACCGCCCCAAGGAAGCGGCCTGGTATTTGGGGTGTTCCGTGGCAACGGTGGGCAGACTTGAGGCGAGCGGCCTGCTGGATCCGCGTACCCGGATCAACGCACGAATCGTCGGTTGGCGAAAAGATGCCCTCGAACGCTGTCTGGATCGCCTGGAGCGAGAAGGATGGAGTGGAGTGCATGGAAACCCCCCTCCTACCCGCCATGGATTAGCGATGCGCGCAGGCGGCGAGCAGCCGGCACAGGCGGTCACCGGAAACAAAGAGAATCTGTGTCGCGGAGGCTTGCGCATGTGACCGGGAGAGATCTCCCGTCCGGCCCGTGTGGACAAACAGACCTAACGTGGAGCGATGCTTGCGCAGGACGTGGGCAAAGTCCTGTACGTGTTGCGGTTGGATGGTATCGCGATAGCGTTTGCATTGGATGAGTGCCCACTTTCCTTCTATTTTGACACGCCCGTCAATGCCCCCGTCTCCGGTATAGCGAAGATTGCGACGAATCGGGTTCCCCAAGCGATAGAATGCTTCCAGGATGATCTCCTCGAACTCCAGAGGGTCCAGGCTCCGTAAGTGGTAATAGAGTTGTTTCCGGTGTTCGCTATCGTTGAACTCGGCCAGTTTGGCGAGCTTCTTCAGGTGGCGGCGTGCGTGGGTGATTTTTTGCCGATGGAAACGGGAGAGGCGCCAGTTCTGCATTCCTTGCCGCAGGGAGTGCCAAAAGCCAGGGGACGAGACCCGCCACGGTTCGGATGGGGAAGATAATGGCTGGGCGCTCATGCGGAAGCACCCTTTTGGGCTTGTTGTTCCGCGCGATAGCGCTCCAGGACCGTTCGGGCCCGTGCCCAGATGATGTGCTCCCCAAAATACGGACGGATCTGGTGCCGGCCGTAAAGATGGAACACCGCGTCCAGGGAATCATAGAGGTCCGCTGCAAGTGTGGTGGCACTGACAATGGATGGTGGTTCCAGTGCGCATGGCATGACTGTGCTCCCAAGCCCATATATGGACTATGGGAGCAGTGGAAACACTTCCTTAACAAGAAATAGCGAAACTCAGGCCGGCAAAAAACTCAGGTACTTGGCAGGGTTTTGAGGTATGGCACTAGAAATCATTCAGAAGAGAAAACCGGCATGGAAAGCTTCTGCAGGCAAAATAATTCGTAAAACCTCTCTGTGACGACTTTTCTGCCAACTTTTTGAATCATATTGCATCATGTTATGACACGCCACTAGGCTTCTGTGACGACTTCGCCGTCACGGAAAGTCTGGCTGGGGAAAGGATAGGCATTTTTTGTGACGACTTTCTGACGACTTACAAAAAAAGCACTTAGGAGTATTGCCTAAGTGCCTGTTTTACATGGTGCGCTCGGACGGAGTCGAACCGCCGACCTACTGGTTCGTAGCCAGTTGCTCTATCCAGCTGAGCTACGAGCGCGTGGAGAGCGTAATATACCCACAGACGGGGGTCCGGTCAATCCTCCGCCCCAAAACAACCCAACCAGGACCCTCAACTACCGCTGGTGCCGCTCCCCGATGTGCCCTTATCCTTCGCCATTTCCGCCTTGAGCATGGCGAGGTCGTCATCCACACCACTCGTGGCGCGCACCTCATCCAGCGCTTTTTCGGTCTGACTGCGGCTATCCAGGGGATCATTCAGCGCACCAGACTCCATCAGGCCATCCATCGCCTCTGCCTTGGCCTCCATGTGCTGAGTACGATCCCGGGCGCGGCGCATGGCATCGCCGGCGTCGTCCATACCCTTGCCGATGCCTGTGAGCGACTCGCCGACCTTGACTTCCGCCTGTGCTGCGGTCATCTCGCTCTTGGTCACTTCCTTCTGGGTCCGGAACTGCTCGATATGGTCCTGCAGCTTATTCTCGTAATCGGTCAGCTTCTGCGCCTGGGCCGCGACGGTATCATGCGCTTCCTTGAGGGAAGCGATCTTCTGCAATTCGGACTGCTTCTGGGCCAGTTCAGCGCGCGCCAGGTCTTCCCGGTTGGCGCCCAGTGCCATACGGGCATCGGCGTCGGCTTTATCAACCGCTTTCTGCGCCTGCGCTATCTGATTTTCCAGAGAGACCCGCTCGGTCACCACATCGGCAAGATGTCTTTTGGTATCCTGCAAATTGGCAAGCATTTTCTCATAGGACAGATCCAGGGTTTCTGCAGGATCCTCCGCGTTATCCAGAAAATGATTCACCTTGCCTGCCAGTATTTCCGCGGCACGTTTAAATATCGACATCAGATCACTCCTTACGACAGCATCGCGCTGTTCATTGCATCAATCATTCACCGGGATCACCAGTTGTGGGCTCAAGGCGTCGACCAGCGCATCGGCATTTTCCATGGCCTTCACTGCCGTGCCCACCGCAAAAAACTCAATGATATGCGGCTTCCAGTTGTGACTGCCTTCATGCAGTTGCACGCCGGTAATGCCATCCGCCTGGGCCTCCTGGGCCTCATGCTGCATACGCTCCATGGCCAGTTCACGCGCGTCATACATAGCCTGCGTAAATTGCTCCATTTCTGTATTGCGCCCCACATTGCCCAGAGATTTCAAAAGGCCCTGATGGGCGACATGATACACACAGGAGCCCATCACCATTTCCATCGGCCGGTAACCCGCCTGCAGCAACATCCAGAAATCCTGCCCGCTGAGATCGCTGGTAAAAGGTTTACCCCCTACCCCCTTAAATCCGGAGGCGCCGCTACGGTGCGCGATAGCCGTACCAATCGCCATAAATTCGAGAATCTCCTGATCCCATTCCATGCGTTTGACTTCCAGGCGCACACCGACAATACCATCCGCCTGTAGCAAGATAGCCTCCTGTTCCATGCGACTCATAGCCAGTTCGCGGGCCTGGTACATCGCCTGGGACAGCACATCCATCTCCATGTTCTGATTCCAGTTACCATACTGAATACCCATGTGATAAATGCACGAACCCACCACCAGCCCTAATGGCTCAAAATTGGCCTTGCGGACCATGACAAATTCGTTGACGGAAAGATCAGAGGTAAAAATGCCTTCGTGGCTGCCCTGCGAGCGCAAACCCTTCAGACGTTCGACGGCATGGGGAGCCAGTTGTTCAGCGGTATCTGTCATATAAGATCCTTTCGTGTCGTGGCGGCACTTTTCAATGAGTGGTCAACAAGAGAAATCATCGGAATCAACTCGTGCCGGGGGGCATTTTGCGGCAAATAACTGATGGCAGTGCCAATACTGATGTGACGGCAGAGAAAGCGTTCCCGGTTGTCCTGATCTCCGGCGACATGGAACATCTGGGTGGTGCTGGTATGGGCCAGTACCGCAGCCGCCATACGCCGTCCATCTTCACGTAAATCGTAGAGGGCACGACGGCGGACATTTTCCTGGAACGCAGACAGGTCGGTGATTTCCATATTCCAGTAGCGTGCAGCAAAGGGGGAGGACTGAGCAGCCTGTTCAGCCATGGTACCCATCCACGGGCTGTACCAGTCAAAATTGGCCCCTATGGCAATACCCACCGGCACCACCCCGTCCTCCAGCAGCCGTACAAACTCCACCGCCGAGACAGTGGCTACGACCGGCTCCGCAGACGGCGGCAGACCGCGAATGCGGATGGCCGTGCCGGTAACGCCATAATCCATATCTTCGTGCTCACCGTGATGTACCTTCATCCGCACATCGACAATGGCATTCGCACCCAGGGCCAGTGCCTCCAGGCGCATGCGCTCTACTGCCGTATGCCAACCGTCATAGTGCCCTTGCGTCCAGGAATAACCAAAATGGTACCAGCAGTTACCGGTCACCATGCCAATGGGCTGCACGCCGTGGCTGCGCTGCAGCAGCAACTCGGACGCCTTCGCCGTACTGATCCAGGGCAATCGCCCCTGGCTGGTCTGAAACATGCGGCTTTGAACGAAAGAAGGGAGGCGGTGTTGGCGCAGCGCCAGCTCCCATTCGGAGTAACGCTGCATTTCTTCGGGGGTTTGTGAGCGGATGCCTTTGCTGGCACTCTGACCGATATTTTCTGCGGCACGCTGGGCATCATGTGCGACTTCCTCGATGCCCTGTTTGATCTTGTCCCAAATGGACATAAACCCTCCTTCAGATTACCCCATAAGAAAGTCGTGCAAGGTATTGCTGGCGCCCTGCATTTCGCCGGAGAGATCAGCCAGATCCGCGACTAAGCTTTCCAGCCAGACGGATAACGATAAATCTTCGTGTTTGAGCACTACGCCGCGCACGGTTTTCGCGCGCACGGTGCTGATATGGGCGCCCTCTTTTTTGAGGATATAGTCATTATTATTGGTGTGGATAATAATTGATTCAATGTGGCTGGTTTTCGCAAAGAATCCGTCCTTCTTCCGCTCTACCTCCACAAAACCCGGCACGTCACCCTCAAGACGTGTCGCCAACCCTTCCACAAAAGCCTTCATGTCTGTTTGTGCGCGCCTGATCCAGGCGGTATTTTGATCAAAATCCGTACTCATACAGGGCCTCCCTCCCTCAATTGCAGCAACTATACCGGACCTGCAGGGCCACAATATGGCTTTTGAAAAGCCCTCACCATCCGTTTTAAGACCCCGCATGCCAACTATAGTTCGCTATTTCCGGTTATGCGCGAAATTCACCCGCCTGACGCTCAGGGCACTGCCGCCCAGGGCTGTAAACGTTTCAGCCGCAGACTGTTGCTGAGGACAAAAACCGAAGACAGTCCCATGGCCACACCCGCAAGCATCGGGTTGAGCTGAATTCCGAGGGGAATAGCCACACCGGCAGCAACAGGTATCAGCAGAATGTTGTAAAAAAAAGCCCAGAACAGATTCCCGCGAATGGTCCGCATGCTTTGGCGCGCCGCCTGAATCGCGGTAATGACCCCCCCCAGGTCTCCATGGGTAAGCGTGATATCCGCCGCTTCCATCGCGATATCCGTACCTGACGCCAAGGCCATGCCTACATCCGCCTGCGCCAGCGCCGGCGAATCGTTAATGCCCTCCCCGACAAAAACCACTTTGCGGCCCTTTCCCTGCAGTTGACGCACGATCTCCGCCTTATCCTGCGGCAATACCTGCGCATAGATCTCGTCAATCCCCAACTGGCCGCCAATCACCCGGGCCGCGGCCTCCGCATCGCCCGTCACCATCGCCACCCTTAAACCCAGCGCCCTGAGCGCCCGGACCACCTGGGCAGATTCCGGCCGGACCACATCGCTGATTCCCAGCAGTCCCAGCAGGCGGCCATCCCTGGCTACATAGACGATGGTCCTGCCGGTCTGCTGCAAGTCGCCCGCAGAGGACTCCGGCGTAATGATCCCGTGTTCACGCATCCAGGCTAACGTACCGGCAAGCACAATCTCCCCTTCCACCCTGCCCTGCACACCCTTCCCCGGCAATGCCATAAAATCACGCGCTGCCGGGATATCCAGATGACGCTCGCCCGCAGCCACCAGTACCGCGTGTGCCAGGGGGTGCTCGGAAGCATTCTCCACGGCAGCAGCCATCTGCAATAAATACCCGGGATCCGTCGCCTCAATCTGCGTTACCGCCGGACGCCCATAGGTCAGGGTCCCGGTCTTATCCAGACAAACCGTATCCACCGCTGCCAGAGACTCCAGTGCCTCCCCCTTGCGAAAAAGCACCCCCAGTTCCGCTGCGCGTCCGGTGCCGACCATCACCGCCGCAGGGGTCGCCAACCCCATCGCACAGGGGCAGGCCACCACCAGCACCGCCACCGCCGAGAGCATGGCGAGGGTGATCGCGGGCGGCGGCCCGAACAGCAGCCAGAAGATAAAGCTCAGCAGGGCGATAAGGATCACCAGCGGTGTAAAAATCCGCACCACCCGATCCGCCAGGCCTTGAATCGGTAACTTGCCCGTTTGCGCCTGCTCCACCAGCCGGATGATCTGCGCCAGCACCGTATCCCGGCCCACCGAGGTCGCGCTGATCAGCAGACGCCCCTCGCGGTTCACCGTACCGCCCACCACCGAATCACCCTGCTTTTTATGCTCTGGCAGCGGTTCGCCGGTGAGCATGGCCGTGTCCACGTGGGAGTCACCATCCACGACCACGCCATCCACGGGCAAACGCTCCCCCGGTCTGACCACCACCTGATCGCCCGGAACAACGGCGCCGATCGCCACCTGCAACTCCTCGCCGTCGCGCAGCACATGGGCCTCCTTTACCTGCAGACCCAGCAACTGCTTGATCGCTGCGGAAGTCCTTCCCTTCGCCAGTTCTTCCAGATATTTACCGAAGAGAACCGCCGCAATCACCACTGCCGCGGAGTCAAAATAGACATGCCGGGCACTGGTGGGGAACCAGTCCGGCGCCACGAGGACCAGCATGCTGTACAGCCAGGCCGCTCCAGTCCCCGTGGCTACCAGGGAATTCATATCCGGCGACAGATGGCGATAGGCGAGAAAACCCGGCCGGAAAAATCGCCGACCAGGACCCGCCAGCACGATCGTCGCCAATCCCGCCTGCACCCAGGCCCAAAACTGCGGAAAAAGCTCCAGGCGGCCCAGCAGACGATCCAGTGCCGGAACCAGCGCCATACCCATGGAGAGCAGCAGAATGGGGAGAGCCAGCACCACCGCGATGACGACATCCCGGCGCATGGCGCGGATGACCTGCGCTTTGCGGTCAGTGACGGCTACATCCTCCCGCACCGGGCGCGCCCCATATCCGGCCGCAGTCACTGCGGCGATCAAGGTGTTTTGGTCCAAAGTATCCGGCAGATAGCGCAGTGTCGCCCGTTCTGTGGCGAGATTGACCGTCGCCTCCAGCACGCCGGGCAGGCGGCGCAGACTGCGCTCCACCCGCCCCACGCAGGACGCACAGGTCATCCCTTCGACAACCAGTTCCGTCTCCGCGATCACGGGCGTGTAGCCGCTTTCTGTAATGGCCGCAGTCAGTGCGGCAGGGGTAATCTGCGTTGGATCGTACTGCACTGCGGCCTGTTCCGTACTCAGATTCACCACCGCGGCATGCACCCCCGGCAAGCGGTTCAGGGTGCGCTCCACCCGGCTGCTGCAAGAGGCGCAGGTCATGCCCTCTATTCCAATCTCTACGTTCGCCATAATCACGTCCCCTGCCTTCCCGGCCACTCAAGCGGTATCGACTGGATACATGATGAAAATCGTACTCTTTTAGTCGATTGTAATGTCAATCCTTCACATCCCACATCCCGGCAAATATCTGCCTCGCGCAAAATAGTTGATTTTAGTCGAAGGATGCTTATCATTTGCGCTCTTGCGCGCATTTTCCGCGCCCGATAAAATTGCTCCTGGAGTTGATGATCGTGGATATCCGCCTTTCCCGCCGCGTGAATGCGGTGCGCCCCTCCCCCACCCTTGCGGTCACTGCCCGTGCCCAGCAACTGCGCCGCGAAGGGAAGGACATTGTCAGTCTGGGCGCTGGGGAACCGGACTTCGACACCCCGGAGTACATCAAGGAAGCGGCCATCGCTGCCATTCGGCAGGGCTTCACCAAATACACCGCCGTCGGCGGCACGCCCGAGCTGAAAGCCGCCATCATCGGCAAGTTCGCGCACGATAACCATCTGTCATACCGCCCCGATGAAATTCTCGTTTCCGTCGGCGGCAAGCAAAGCTTCTTCAATCTTTGTCAGGCACTTCTGGATGCGGGTGATGAAGTCATCATTCCCGCGCCTTACTGGGTGTCTTATCCGGACATCGTGCTGCTGGCTGAAGCACGTCCCGTCATCATCGATACCGACGCCAGCCAGCGTTTCAAGATCAGCCCGGAGCAACTGGATGAGGCGATTACCCCCAACACCCGCCTGCTGGTCATCAATAGCCCCTCCAACCCCTCCGGCGTGGCCTACAGTCGCCCGGAACTGGAAGCCCTGGGTGAAATACTTCGCCGTCATCCGCATATCCTCATCGCCAGCGATGACATGTATGAAAAAATCCGTTTCTACGATGAAGACTTTGTCAACATCGCCAACGCCTGCCCGGATCTGACCCCGCGCTGTATCGTCATGAATGGCGTGTCCAAGGCCTATGCCATGACCGGGTGGCGCATCGGCTACTGCGCCGGCCCCAAAGCGCTGATCACCGCAATGAATACGGTACAGTCCCAGAGCACCTCCAATCCCACCTCCATCGCCCAGGTGGCCGCCCAGGCAGCACTGGAAGGTGGCGACAGCGCCATCCACGAAATGGTGCATGCCTTCAAGCGACGGCACCAATACGTCTACAACCGCCTGAAAGCGCTGCACGGCGTCGCTGCCATGCCCTCCGATGGTACCTTTTACAGCTTTCCGGGATTCCGCGAAGTCATGGCGGCGAAAGGTCTGCGTGACGATCTTGCCCTGGCTGAAGCCTTGCTGGAGGCCGGAGTGGCAGTAGTACCGGGCTCAGCCTTCGGCACGCCTGGCCACATCCGCCTGTCCTTCGCGACCAGCGATAAGAACCTGGAGATGGCCCTGGACCGCATCAGCGCTTTTATCAACGCCTAGAGCACCCCCAGAACCGGGATCACGTTACCGCAGGCTCAACCCCGCTCAGGAAGCGGGGCAGATTTTGATCGCCGCGGCAACCCGGCGGGCGCGCTCCCGGGCTTCCTCCACCTCATCGGCACATGCAATACTTACCCCGAGGCGCCTGAGCTTGCTGGCCGTCGGCTTGCCGAAAAGCCGTAGATCGCTTTCCGGCACCGCCAGCGCCTCCTTCAGTCCCGAATACACCGGCCCCCAGCCCAGATCCTTCCCGCGAATCACCGCAGATGCCGCCGGACGCCGAAAGCCCGGCTGCACCGGCAAACCCAAAATAGCGCGCAGGTGCAGGTCGAACTCACTCTGACGCTGACTGGCCAGGGTCACCAGACCCGTATCATGAGGGCGCGGCGAGAGTTCACTGAAGATGACCTCTTCACCACGCACGAAAAACTCCACTCCGTACAATCCCCGTCCGCCCAGATTGTCGGTCACCAATTGCGCCATCTTTTCCGCCCGCTGCAAAGCGGCCTCGCTCATCGGCTGTGGCTGCCAGGATTCCACATAATCGCCGGCCTCCTGACGATGCCCGATAGGCGCACAAAAAGTCGTCCCAAAGGCAGAGCGCACGGTCAGCAGGGTGATCTCGAAGTCGAAGTCCACAAAGCCCTCGACAATAATCCGCTGGCCGCCGACCCGACCCGCCGTCTGCGCCTCCTGCCAAGCCAGCGCCAGTTCCGCCGCGCCGCGCACTACGGACTGCCCCTTACCACTGGAGGACATGACCGGCTTGATCACACAGGGAAAGCCCAGCTCCACCGCCGCGGCTTCCAACTCTGCCAGCGTCCCGGCGAAGCGATACGGCGATGTCGGCAAGCCCAGCTCTTCCGCAGCGAGGCGGCGGATACCCTCGCGGTCCATGGTCAACTGTACTGCCCGTGCCGATGGCACCACGGTGGCCAACCCCAGCGCCTCGATTTCCGCCAGTGCGGAAGTCGCAATAGCCTCAATTTCCGGCACCACAAAGTGTGGACGCTCGCGTTTGACAATGGCCAGAATGGCCTCTGGATCGGTCATATCCAGCACATGGGAACGATGGGCGACTTGCATGGCCGGCGCATCGGCGTAACGATCCACCGCGATCGTCTCTACCCCCAGCCGCTGCGCGGCTATCAGAACTTCTTTACCCAACTCACCTGCACCGAGCATGAGCAAACGCGTAGCAGAAGCGGAAAGTGGTGTGCCCAGTTGCATGGAAATTTCCTTCGTAGCAGTAAAACGGCGACATAGAGCCCCAAACGTCTATACTCATGCTAACATTTTCGGGCAGGCGTGTACGCAAGGGAGCGAGTAATGAGCAATAAAAGCATCGGGATGGTCGGTTTAGGTCGAATGGGTGCCAATATGGCGCGGCGTCTGCACTTCAAGGGTCTGGAAGTCACCGTTTACAATCGCCATACCGAAAAAGCCACTGATCTGGCTAAAGAAACCGGCATGCACGCTGCCGAAAGTCTGGAGGCCCTCGTTCAGGCCTTGCCCGCCCGCCGGATCGTCTGGCTCATGCTTCCCGCCGGAGAAGCCACTCAGAGTCATATCGACTCCATTCTTCCGTTATTGAACAAGGGCGACATACTGATTAACGGCGCGAATGCCTTTTATGAGGACTCCGTCGCCCAATCCAAAAAAGTGGAGGCGGCGGGGGTATACTACATAGACGCCGGTGTTTCGGGCGGTGTCTGGGGTCTGCAAGAGGGTTATGCCCTGATGGTCGGCGGTAGCCAGGAAGCCGTAGCTCAGGTAACGCCTTTTCTGGAGGCACTGGCACCGGGCGCCGACAAAGGCTGGTTGCACTGTGGCCCCGTCGGCAGCGGCCACTTTGTCAAAATGGTCCACAATGGCATCGAATATGGCATGATGCAGGCCCTCGCCGAGGGCTTCGCCATTTTGCAAGGCAAAACCGAATTCGGACTGGACCTCGCCAAGGTGGCCGAAATGTGGCGCTATGGCAGCGTCGTCCGCTCCTGGCTCCTTGATCTCACTGCTGACACCCTCGCCAAAGACCAGGTGCTCGCCGACATCGCGCCCGTAGTAGCGGACTCCGGCGAAGGCCTGTGGACCGCCCAGGCCGCTCTCGCGCTGAAAATCCCCGCGCCGGTCATCACCCTCGCCCTGCAAATGCGTTGGGCCTCTCAGGGGCGCGACGACTACGCCGCCAAACTCCTGGCGATGATGCGTAACCAGTTTGGCGGCCATGCCGTGCAAAAGGAGGACTGAATGAGTAACTGTAATTGTCAGTTCGTCATTTTTGGGGCTACCGGCGATCTCGCCAGCAAAAAACTTCTCCCCGCACTTTATCACCTGCATTGTGCAGGCAGAATGCCTGAAGAACTGCGCATTCTCGCCT
This sequence comes from Acidithiobacillus sp., assembly GCA_037440305.1. Taxonomy (GTDB): domain Bacteria; phylum Pseudomonadota; class Gammaproteobacteria; order Acidithiobacillales; family Acidithiobacillaceae; genus Acidithiobacillus. Next base: position 3,087 of record JBBIUH010000025.1, on the reverse strand, counting down.
TTGGCCGACGACCCTGGGATGACAAAGCCTGGCAGGACTTTCTGCGTGAGCAACTGGAAACTTATGCCAGTAATTACCACGCGGACCACTTTGCCGATTTTTGCAGGCATTTTGAATATGTGCGCGGTGAAATCCATGAGCCGGAATCTTACGCCAGACTCCGCAGCCTGCTGACCCCGGCAGGGGCCGAAAAACCAGCGGGCACCATTTTTTATCTCGCTATTCGTCCCACCGATTTTATTCCGGTGGTACAACGCCTTTCCGAGGCCGGATTTAATCAGGATGGCGACTACCGCATCGTCATTGAAAAGCCCTTCGGTGATGATCTGGAAAGTGCCGTGCAACTCAATGAGAAGTTGCATCGTCACTTCCACGAAGACCAGATATATCGTATCGATCATTATCTTGGCAAAGAAATTGTCCAGAATCTGCTGGTTTTTCGTTTCGCCAACCTGGCGATTGAAGCGATATGGAACCGTAATTACATCGACCACGTCCAGATAACGGTGGCCGAAGATATTGGCATTGAAAATCGGGCTGGCTATTATGATCAGGCCGGTGCTCTGCGCGATATGCTGCAAAATCACCTGATGCAGATTCTCACCCTGGTCGCCATGGAACCACCACCTTCGCTGGAGGCAGATAGCCTGCGCGACGAAAAGGTCAAAGTCCTGCGCTCAATCCGCCCTATTCCCAAATCGGCCGTTACCGCCTATGCCATGCGCGCGCAGTATGGGCCTGGCGTTGTCCACGACAAACACGTCCCCGGCTATCAGGACGAGGCAGGTGTTGAGCCCAACTCGGTAACAGAAACCTTTGTCGCCGCCAAGTTTTACATCGATAACTGGCGCTGGCGCGGCGTACCCTTTTATTTGCGTACCGGCAAACGTCTTACTGCCAAGACCTCCAGCGTGGCCATCCGCTTCCGTCATACACCGCAACAACTCTTCCGCGAAACCAGTATCGAACGTATTGAGCCCAACTGGATATTGCTCTCTCTGGAACCGGAGAGCCTTAAAATTGAAATCCAGGTCAAGGAACCGGGTCTGGAAATGCGCGTTCGCCCCGTACAACTCAACGCATCTTACCGCAAAGATGGTGAGCAGGAACTGGATGCCTATGAGGCCCTGCTGCTGGATGTGATGCAAGGCGACAAAGCCCTGTTCATCCGCTTTGACGAGGTCGAATGGGCCTGGCGCGTCGTCGACCCCATCATCAAGTCCTGGGGACGGGAGACAGACTACATCCTCACCTACCCCTCTGGCTCCTGGGGACCAGACGAGGCCACCCGGATTATGGACAAAGAAGACCACTACTGGCGCAATCAGATCTGAGTGAGAACCCAGCGGAGGTCACCTCCTCCGCCAGCGCGTGAGATATCGTCCGTTGCAAACAGCAAAAACCCCATAGAACTCAATAGTCCCAAGGTACCCCACAAAAAAGCGTAGCCGACAGACTACAATATAGCCCGGCCACGCGGCATTATATCATTGGGCATTTTCAAACTTATACAAACAATACAGGCTAGTGCGATAATATGGCACGATCTATGCTAATAGCTATGGGCGAAGATCGTATTCTGATGATAAGGAGCCTTACCATGCAAAATCCCATTATTCCCGAACGCAAGATTGAGCAGCTTTCCGAGGTGATCAAAGCCATGTCTCATCCTTTGCGGTACAAGATTATCTGCCTGCTGGGACGAGGCGAAATGAGCATGCAAAGCCTCGTGAAAGCCATCAATACCAGCCACAGCAATGCATCGCAGCATCTTGCCTTACTGCAGGACAGCGGCTTGGTGCTGGTGCGACGGGTAGCCAGTCGTGTGTACTTTCGCATCCGTGATCAGCGCACTCTGCGTCTGCTGGCCATGAGCCACCACGTCCTCGCCTGACTTTCAATCTAACAGCGACATACCGCGCCGCAGAAACTCCGCGGCGCTCTCACCGGGTTCAGCGGTACCCAGAAAATGACGCCATGCTCCCGCGCCATTTTGCCCAAAGCGCAGCCCATGCAAATGGCGGCTTAACCGCGGCGCCGGCAACGCCTCCCCCCACTGTTCCGCATATTCTATCAATCCAGATAAGATCACTTCGGGTTCTGGCAGGGCCTCCCTGCGCCCCATGGCACGTTCAATTTCCGCCAATAGTAAGGGATGATGATAGGCAGCACGCCCGATCATTACCCCATCCACTGCGGAAAACTGCGCCGTCACCGCCGCCAAATCGTTAAAGCCTCCATTGATCTCGATGGTCAGATGCGGCAACTCTTTTTTCAACTGATGCACCCAATCCCAGCGCAAAGGCGGCACGTCACGGTTTTCAGTCGGACTGAGGCCTTTCAGCCAAGCATTACGCGCATGAACAATGAAGTGTCGGCACCCCGCCACCGCGACGGTTTCGATAAAAGCACGCAGCGCCGCGTAATCCTCTTCCCGATCCAGACCGAGACGATGTTTCACGCTGACGGGCAAACCACTTTCTCCCATAGCTGCCACCAACTCGGCGACCAGCTCAGGTGTCGCCATCAGGCAGGCCCCAAAGCGGCCCTTCTGCACCCGCGGCGAGGGACAACCCACATTCAAATTGAGGCCGTCATAGCCATAGGCATGCGCCATCGCTGCGACCGCACGTATCGCCGCCGGATCATCCCCACCCAACTGCAAAATCAGGGGGTGCTCCGCCGCAGAGAATTCGAGAAATCGCTCAGGGTCACGCCCAAGAAGAAGCGCACTGGTGGTGACCATCTCGGTATAAAGCACACAGGAAGGGCATACCAAGCGCAGAAAATATCGACAATGGCGGTCCGTCCAGTCGAGCATGGGGGCTACGGACAGGATTTTATCCATCGCGGTATGTTTATTTAGCTCGGCCACGCCCTATCCCCCGACCTGGAAAAGCAGATAACTCAGGAAGAAACTAAACTTCGCAGGGCGCTCGTCGTGCAAAACATCTCAGCGAATTTGGAGGCTGGGCCCGGAATCGAACCGAGGTACGCGGCTTTGCAGGCCGCTGCATGACCACTCTGCCACCCAGCCTTAAAAGAAAAGGGAAAGACTGAATGCTTTCCCTCGATTGTGGAGCGGGA
>JBBIUH010000024.1:0-25982 GCA_037440305.1 Acidithiobacillus sp. | reverse complement strand
CATAGCACAGTCCCACCAACGGCGGCCGCCGCCTCTTAAGGCTAGCCGGACTGCGCCCCGCCGTCCGGCTTTTGCGCCACTAACGCGCCCGGCTGACCATAAACAGCCCGCGCGCGCTGGGCAAAGCGTTGCACCATCGTTTCCGCCGCATGCTTGAATATCGGCTCCAGAAAGGCGCCCATCAATCGTGAAGCGAACTCGAAGCGCATGTCCAGCGTTACTTTTGTGCCTCTGGCATCCGGCTCCAACTGCCAGAGCCCTTCCAGAAAACGGAAGGGACCATTCACCAGTCGCACCTCTGCCAGCTTAGGCCGCTGATAACGATTTTTCGTGGTGAAGGATTTGCCGAAAGCGCCGTGGGAGATGGTGATCTCGGCGACCACTTCTTCATCTTTCGACTGGATAATCCGGGTCCGTCCACACCAGGGTAAAAATTGCGGATAGGCACGAATATCCTCCACCAGGGCAAAAATTTGCGCAGCACTGTAGGGCAGTACGGCGGTTTTGCAAATATGATGCATGAAACCCTCTCAATAACGGCGCTGACCCAGTGCATGCGCCTGCACCCAACGATCCAGTTGCGCCCAAAACCATTCGATGATTCGTCGCCAACGGGGGCGCCTGCGCCAAGGCTCCGGGTCGATTTCCCGGGCTTGGTCGAACTCGCGTAAAAACAAGGTGCGCAGCAAAAGCGCGGCAAGCGGAGCGCGTAATTCCAAGTTGAGTTCATGATTAAACCACAAACTCAGAAAATCAAGATTAGCGGAGCCGATCGACGCCCAGGAACCATCCACCAGCAGATATTTCGCATGTAGAAAGGCGCCTTCATATTCGTAAACATGCACCCCCCTACGCATCAGTTTTTGATAATACGCCTGAATCCCGAATCGCAAAAGTGGATGATCGGTGATCCGGCCAGCCAGCAGGAGCCGGACATCCACACCGCGCTGCACGGCACGGTAGATGGCGCGCAGGATAACGGGATCTGGATTAAAGTAGGGAGTGGCAATCCAGATGCTCTGACGTGCGGCATAGATGGCAGCGAGCAGACGGCGGCGCACGGCGAGACTTCCCGGCGGTGCGCCCTCTAAAAACCGGCCGTGCCCCCACCACAGCAGGGTATCGGGTTGAAAGAACGCCGCCGTGCCCAATGACGGAAGCGACTCCGGGCGGTGACGAAAAAAAATCTGGCGGCCCTGTTCTGCTAAATTGCCGCGACAGGCAAAGAGCATTTCACGATAGGGCATGGTGCCCGGCGCGCCCGTGAGCCAGTCATCAGCGATTGCAAAACCGCCGACTGCGGCCCACTGGCCATCCACCACGACGACACGCCGATGGCTGCGTCGTAGCCTTTTTTCTAACCCCTTGAGTTGCAGGTGGTGATACCAGTGTAAATGGACACCAGCGGCGCGCAACTCCGCCGCCCAGCCACTCGGGAAGCTGCGGCTGCCCAAGGCATCCAGGGTGATATAAACCTGGACTCCCGCCTCCGCCCTATCACAGAGGATACGCAAGACACGCTCAGGCCAATCGCCTTCGGCAAAAATATAATTCTCAAAGAGAATCTCGGCGTGCGCATCAAGCAGGCGCAACTCCAGCCATTCGATGATAGCCGGCATCTCGCTCAGCAGCACGGCTTCGGGAATGGGCTCCCAATGCCTTTGGCGATGCGGCGCGAAACGTTTAAGCAACGGGTTCGACAAATCTTCAAGGTCCGTAGTGATACACGCTGGTCACCTTCCACAGGAATACCGACAAAGTCAATGCCACCTTTCTGCCTCGCCGCCTTTTCCCGTACAATACCCGACTGACCGGCACGGGAGTAGCAGGATGAGCAGCACCATCGCCCTCAATCGCGAGGCGAAACATGAATACTTTATCGAAGAGCGCTTTGAGGCTGGCATGGTCCTACAGGGCTGGGAGGTGAAGTCGCTGCGCGCGAGTCGTCTCAACCTCAGAGACAGTTACATCGTCGTCAAAAACGCCGAGCTGTGGCTGCTCGGCGCGCACATCAGCCCACTCCTCACCGCCAGCACCCATATAAACCCAGATCCAACACGCACCCGCAAGCTGCTGATGCATCGGGAACAGATCAATCGCATGATCGGCAGCGTTGAGCGCAAGGGTTTTACCATCGTTCCCCTGGCCATGTACTGGAAACAGGGCCGCGCCAAGGTAGAAATCGCGCTGGTGAAAGGCAAACAGGAGCACGACAAGCGCGCCACCACCAAAGAACGGGAGTGGCAGCGGGACAAGGCGCGCATTATGAAGGGCGGAGCGCGGGATGCCTGAACAGCGTCGGGGGACTTTTCTCTTTCAGTCGCTGATTCTTTTCCTTTTTGCCTTCTGGCTTTTGGCCTTTCATACCGGGGATGCCAGCCTCTGGGACATTGATGAGCCCAATAATGCCCAGGCCCTGAAAGAAATGATGGTGCACCACAATTTGGTGGTACCCACTTTCGACGAAGCACTACGTCCCGACAAGCCTATCCTCAACTACTGGCTGATGTGGACCGGGGTGCGCCTGCTGGGGATGAACAGTTGGGGCCTGCGCATTGGATCAGTAGCTATGGGTGCATTATTGGTACTCTATCTGGCCCTGGCCTTGCGTCGCCTCTATGGGGAGCAGACGGCCTTGCTGGCGGGATTACTGGCCGCCACATCCCTGCATAGTCAGATCATCTTCCGGGCCGCTGTACCTGACCCTCTGCTGATTCTTTTCGTTGCGATCGCCCTGATTTCCTATCTGCGTGGTTATCTCCACCCGGAGGAAGGGCGCCGCGGTGTGCTGATCGCCTATGGTGCGATGGGGTTGGCGACCCTGGCTAAAGGCCCTATCGGCTTCCTCCTGCCCGGGCTTATCATTGTGATCTTTCTGCTGCTGCGCCGCGACTTGACAAGCCTCTGGCGCCGAGGACAACTGGTTTTAGGAATTCCTCTCTTCCTCGTCATCACCTTACCCTGGTACCTGGCTGTAGGCATGGAGACCCACTGGGCCTGGGACCAGTTATTCTTTGATCAGCAGAATGTTGATCGCTACACCGCCGCGATGCAAGGGCATCGCGGCCCGATTTATTACTATCTTTTCACCATCGCACTGGCGCTGCTGCCCTGGACGATTTTTCTGCCACAGACCTTCGCGGAACTCTGGCAAAGACGGGCCGCACTACTGCAAAAAGCGCCCGCCGATGCATTTATGCTGGTCTGGGCGATTACCTGGGTCGCTTTTTTCAGCCTCAGCGCCACCAAACTCCCCAACTACGTCTGGGAGGCTTATCCTGCCCTCTTTGCCCTCATCGCAGCGCGCCTTTATGCAGCACTCAATGAGACGCAACCCATCAGTCGCCGCGGTGTCATTCTCTCCCTCGCGGCACTATTGCTGATAGGTGTCGCCCTGGCGGTATTGGGCGCATGGTTGGTACCAGAGCAAATCCCGCCCATGGGTGATGTGGCGTATCTGGGCGTCCCTTATATCGCTGCGGCGTTGCTGGCCCTACTCTTCGCCTGGCGCGGCCTGATGCTACCGGTTATCAGCAGTCTGGGAGCAGGCGCAGTAGCACTTACCGCTTGTTTGATGCTCCTGGCGATGCCCGCCTTGAACACCCTAAAGCCCTCCGTGACCATGGGCTGCATGATCCGTGCCAGCGAGGGCACACAACCCTATGCTATCGCCACCTGGCGATGGTTCGAACCCAGTTTTCTGTTCTACGGCGGGCGCGGCGCCATGCGGGTACATCAGATGAAAAACCTGCAAGAACTCCCTCGCGTCGTGGCCGATGGTCAAGGTACTGCCTATCTCGCCCTCCCCGCCCACGATATACCCGCTGTACGGGCACAATTATCTAAGGCGCTGCGTGTTCGTGAACTTTACTCGGCTTATGAGCTCTACAGCCGGAAACATATCGCTCTACTACGTATTCAGACATCTTCACACTTGGAGAACAACGCATCATGACGATCATCGGCAGCATTCAATACTTAGCGCGATCCGCGTTGTTTGGTGGAATCATTCTGACTGCGACCATGGGCAGCGCCTATGCGGCGCAGGCCTCTGCCGATCATGATCTGGACTATTGGCAGGCACTGAGCCATACCCACTATATCGAAGAAGGCAGTAAGGGGCCTATCCTTTATGATTTTTTTGATCCCAACTGCCCCTATTGCCACCAAGTTTATACCTGGCTGCAAAACCCCATTGACAATAGACAGTTGCGAGTCCGCTTCATTGTCGTTGGCTTTTTGACCCATAGCAGTAAGGGTAAGGCTTCCGCCATTCTCGCCGCAGCCAATCCGTTGACGGCACTTAAACAGACGGAGATGGGGTTTACGATGACCAAGGCGGGTCCTGACGGAGGTATCGATCCTGCCAGCGCTGCGGTAATCGCCAAAATGCAGGATCGTCTGCACTTCAACAAATCTCGGCTCCAGGGTAAAGAATTTGAGATTCAGGGAGCCTCTGTCGCCAGCGTACCCTTTCTGGTCTACCGTAACGGCAAAACAATCCATTACATTTTTGGCTTACCCGATAATGCGCAATGGCGAGATTTACTCAACGCATCATGAATGCCAAGCATTTATCTTCGCTGATCGCCGTACTGGTGGTGCTAGCCGCAATAGGCGCCTTTGCGCTGGTACTCTGGTTACAATTTGCAAAAGGCTATGCGCCCTGTAGCCTCTGTGTGTATCAGCGCCTAGCCAATCTTGCTGTGCTGGCGGTCGTCGTGACGGGATTCTTCTGGACAGGCACAGCGCGGCGCGGGTTATGGATGCTGGCCAGTGCCTATGCACTGGCAGGCGCAGGACTTGCCGGATGGCAGTGGCATCTCAGCGCAGTAGCAAGCCGCACGCCGGAAACATGCACAACCGTGAATCTCTTTCAGGGTGGGCGCAGCTTCTGGGCTTTGGGCAGGGACGCCGCCTCGGCACTCTCGGGACAGGGCTCCTGTGCCGCCGCCGGGGCTCGCACCCTGGCCGGATGGCCCGTCACTCACTGGAGTCTGGTCTTCTTCCTCGCCTGTGCCATGCTGCTCTGGCTTGCCCAATGGCTTGCCGGACGTCAAGGCAAACATTAGACCCTGGACCTCGCCAAAACGAGGGCTCTGCTTTATCTAGTCCGGCCAATGCCAGTCGCGGCGCAGGGTTTCCAGCACCGCAATGGCCCGGCCGGTATCCGGGGCGAGCGCGTTCACATGCCCCATTTTACGCCGTGGCCTAGCTTCTTTTTTACCATATAGATAGAGCTTGAGTTGTGGATGGCGCAGTAGTGCATCCCAGTCTGGAGCGCCACTTTCCCAAAGATCGCCCAGCAGATTCATCATCACCACCGGACTGATCAGGCGGGTATCCCCGAGAGGCAGGCCGCATATGGCCCTGACCTGCTGGTCAAACTGGCTATGCACACAAGCATCTATGGTGAAATGTCCGCTGTTGTGAGGACGCGGCGCCATCTCATTTACCAACAGTTGTCCAGCGCTATCCACAAAAAACTCGACAGCCAACACCCCCACATAATCCAATGCCCCGGCAATACGCGCCGCACTGCGTCGCGCCTGATCCTGAAGCGATTCCGCAGTGCGGGCCGGCACAATACTTAAATCAAGGATGCCCCGGTGATGGACATTTTCGGCCACTGGATAAAAAACCATCATACCATCGGCAGCGCGTGCCAGGATAACGGAAATCTCTTGTGTCAGGGCGATGCGTCCCTCCAACACTGCCTCAGCCTCCCCCAGCGCTGCCCAGGCAGCGGACAGATCCGCTGCGGAAGCAACATCCACCTGCCCCTTCCCGTCATAGCCGAAACGCGCGGTCTTGAGAATGGCCGGAAAGGGTATAATAGCCGCTGCACCAGCCAGATCGGCTGTGCTGTGCAGCAGCGCGAATGGCGCAATGGCCAAATCCAGGTCGCGGAAGAAGGCCTTTTCCTGCGCACGGTCCTGAGCAATAGCCACCGCCCTGGCGCCAGGCCGCATGGGTATTACCTGCGCTATGCGTTCCAAGGAGTTCAGCGGAACATTCTCAAATTCTGTGGTAACCGCCGCGCAACTAACCATCATCTCCTGTAAGGCGGCGGCGTCCTCATAAGCCGCACAGAGATGTCGGTCCGCCACCACCGCGGCCGGACAATTTGGATCAGGGTCCAGCACCCATACATCGTAACCCATGCGCCGGGCAGCGAGGGTGAACATCTGTCCGAGCTGTCCGCCACCCAGTATCCCCAGCGTGGCGCCAGGCAAAATCAAAGAGTAACCTCAGGTAATGTCATGGCCATCACCGCCGCCTCCTGCCGCGCCCGGAAATCTCGCAAGCGCCGGGCCAGCGCCGCATCTGCACCGGCCAGCATGGCGGCGGCAAACAGACCGGCATTGGCCGCGCCCGCCGTGCCAATGGCAAAGGTCGCCACCGGCACCCCCTTGGGCATCTGCACGATAGACAACAGGGAATCCATGCCCTGCAGATGCCTGGAGGGCACTGGCACGCCCAGCACCGGCACAATGGTCTTGGCCGCCAGCATGCCAGGCAGGTGCGCCGCGCCGCCAGCGCCAGCGATGATGCAGCGCAGCCCCCGCTGTACAGCACTAGCCGCATATTCAAAAAGAAGATCGGGCGTGCGATGTGCGGACACGACACGCTGTTCGTAGGGAATGGCCAACACCTGCAACTGTTCTACCGCGGCGCGCATCACTTCCCAGTCGCTCTCGCTGCCCATTACCACACCCACTACCGGATGTTCCATGCCCGCCCTCCTCTCTAGGCCCCAGCACTAAACGGGTTATAATGCCTGTCATGGAAGAAGCCCTCAAGACCAGCCATCGCCCCATCCGCAGCTTTGTGCTGCGTCAGGGTCGCATTACCGCTGCTCAGACACGTGCTGTCGCGGAACATTTACCGGCCTGGCGGATAGATGCCCATGCCCTCTGGCGGGATCCCTGGGATGGCCGAAGGCCGCTATTGCTGGAAATAGGCTTTGGTAACGGTGAGCATCTGGCCGCTATCGCTGCGCAACGGGCCGGTTGGGGCTGCATCGGTGCGGAGGTACACACGCCCGGCGTGGGGTCCCTGCTGCTACAACTGCGGGAGGCCGGGACCGACAACGTCCGCATTGTCCATGATGATGTCGTCACCTGGCTACGGACGCTGCCCGAAGCCCTGCTGCAGTGCATCGTCATCCAGTTTCCTGATCCCTGGCCAAAAAAACGACAGCAAAAACGCCGCCTGATCCAGCCGGATTTTGCTGCATTGCTTTGCCGCTTGCTGCAGACCGGTGGCGAACTGCAGTTAGCCACAGACTGGGCGGATTATGCCGGACAGATGCTCACCATTCTCAACGCCACTCCAGGCCTGCAGAATACCAATCCCGACAACGGTTACGTCGCCCGCCCCAACAACCGCATCCTGACCAGATTTGAGCACCGCGGACAACGATTGGGGCATGAAGTTTATGATCTCTGCTATCGACGCGTCCCATGAGCACTGAACAACCCGACTGCTTGCAGTGCGCCATGCGCGAGCATAGCATTTTTGTCGGCTTGAGCAGCGAGGATATCTGCCAGCTCGGCATGGACGTCCACGACATCCATGTCACGGCAGGTTCCGGGTGCCTGAGCGAGCTATTCTACGGCATAGTGGGTGTTCGGGTTACCGGGTGCTTTAGCACGCTGATGAGATATACTGAGAGAATAAGGTCTGGCCGCGGCCTTCTTCCAGGCTTTTCGACTCTGAGGAATAGCACATGACCCAAGTGACCATTATCGGTGCGGGATTCGGTGGTCTGACAGCCGTCCGCCATCTGCGCCGCCAGATGCCTGATGCGGAAATCACCGTCATCGCACCCAAGGCTGAGTTTATTTACTACCCCAGCTTGATTTGGATTCCTACAGGGTTGCGGCAGGGCGAGAACCTGCGGATTCCGCTGGACAATTTCTTTCGGCGTCGGCGGGTGCAATTCCATCGGGGCCGCGTCACCGGCCTGCGCGATGGCGGCCGTACGGTCATCACTGATCAGGGCGAAGTCCGGAACGACGCACTCATCATCGCCAGCGGCGGGCGGGGACTCCGCAAACTGCCGGGTATCGAGTACAGTTTCGCCATCTGCGACGGCATTGATGCGGCTGAAAATATCCGCGATCGCCTGGCCCTGATGAATAAAGGCACTGTTGCCTTCGGCTTTGCGGGAAATCCTCTGGAACCCACCGCCGTGCGCGGTGGCCCGGTGTTTGAACTGCTTTTCGGGATCGACACCCATCTGCGACGCATCGGCAAACGTGAGCAGATCGAACTGGTGTTTTTTAACCCGATGAAGGAGCCGGGCAACCGCCTGGGTCCCAAGGCGGTTGAAGGATTGCTCGCGGAGATGGAGCGACGTGGCATTCGCGCCCATCTCGGACATAAAATCAGCGGCTTCGCGGCCGACAAGGTGATGACTGAGGGGGGGGACATTCCTGCTGATCTGATTCTCTTCATGCCCGGCATGACCGGCCCTGACTGGGCAGCCGACAGCGGCATGCCCCTCTCTGTCGGCGGCTTTTTTCAGTCTGATCTGCACTGCGCCGCTCCGGGCCATCCAGGTGTCTTCATCATCGGTGATGGGGGTTCCTACGCGGGAAGCCCGGACTGGCTACCCAAGCAGGGCCACACGGCGGACCTGCAGGCCGAGACCGCCGTGCATAATCTGCTCCTGCACCTGCAAGGGAAGGCCGCAGACAAGACTTTCCGCAGCGAACTGGTCTGCATCGTCGATGCCCTGGACAGCGGCATCATGGTCTATCGCAGCCCGAAACAGGCCAGCGTCTTAGCTAATCCGCTCTGGCATGCGGCCAAGGTCGCCTTCGAATGGCGCTATCTGCTGCATTATCGCTGAGCGCGTCCAATCTCACAGCCCCGCTCCCGAAACGATAATACGCCGCGCGTTCACTGTTCCTCTCCAGGCGTACCGTAATGCCGCCCTTTCCACGCGCCGCCCCGGCCGCCATAATGACGGCGGGCAGAATCCAAAGTCATGAGTATATAGAGCAGCGCCGCAACCGGCAGGCTGAACGCCCAGAACGGGTTCAGCGTGTAAAGACGCAAAGTGGGCAGATAGGCCGTCAGCATCAGCAGGCAGGCGAGCAGCGCGGGCAGCACCAGCCAGATATTTTCCGTCCAAAGACAGAACAGCAGCACCCCTACCGGCCAGGCATAGAGAAAAATCATCCCTAACGTCGCCCCGAGCAGGCGCCAGGGGCTGAACCGCAGTTGCACGTAGGCGGAGCGGGCTACCATCCGCCATATTTCGCCAAGCCGCTGATAATCCCGCAGACTATGGCTCTCGGTTCCCAAACCTAGCCAGATCGCTCCATGGGGCTTCAGTAAAGCCGCTAACGTGCAGTCATCTATGCGTGCCGCGCGCATGGCAGCAAACCCGCCCGCCTTTTCGAGGGTCTCCCGACGCAGCAGCATACACCCCCCTGCCGCGCCAGCCAGCGCCCGGCACGGGTTATTGACCCAGGGGAAGGGATACAGCATCTGGAAGAAGAAGACGAAGGGCGGAATCAAAAGACGCTCCCAAAAACTGCGGCAGGAGAGCATCACCATCAGAGAGACCAGTGACCGATCCCGATCCTCTATCTGGGTGACGAGGCGCTGCAGGACATCCGGCCCATGCACAATATCACCGTCGGTGAACCAGAGCAGCGGCACCAGACCCGCCGCGGTCACCCCCTGGGCCATGGCCCAAACTTTACCCGCCCAGTTTTCCGGCAACGGCGCGCCGCTCAGCACCTCCAGACGGGAAGTGGCGTCCACCCGCCGCGCCGCCTCCCGTGCACACTCTGCGGTGCCGTCTTCACTCTGGTCATCCACCACGATGACCCGCAGCACTCCGGGATAATCCTGCCTTAGCAGAGCCGTTACGCAGTCACCAATACCCTCTGCTTCATTGCGCGCAGGCACCACGGCGGTCACTTCCGGCCAGCTTCGCTGCGCGCTATTTTCTCTGAGGGGAAGACGCTGATCTGCCCGCCAAAAGGCACCCCGCCCAAGGACCAGAATCAGCCAGGCTAGCAAGACTGACCACGCGGCCAGCAGAGTCCACCAGCCACTCAAGACTGTATGCGCCACTGTCCTTCTGCAGAAGTACTGGCACCAGGGTCTTCCAGGCCATGCCGCATGCACGCCTGCTTGATGGCAAGGCGCAGGTCATTCTGCGAATCGGCCCCGCGCAGGGCATCCTCATATTCCACCAACCCATCCATAAACAGTTGCAGCAGGCTCTGATCAAAAGTCTGCATACCGACATCATTCGTCCGCGCCATGGCGTCTTTCAGCAAGCCCACTTCACCCTTGTAGATCAAATCGGCAATGGCCGGGGTATTGATCAGCACCTCCATCGCGGCCACTCGCCCGCCCTGCCCCTTGATCGGCAACAGGCGTTGTGACACCACGGCACGCAAATTGAGCGACAGGTCCATCAACAACTGTTTTTTACGGTCTTCCGGGAAAAAGTTGATGATACGTTCAATGGCCTGATTCGCATTGTTCGCATGTAAGGTCGACATACACAAATGTCCGGTTTCTGCATACGCCATGGCATGATCCATGGTATCCCGACTGCGCACTTCGCCGATCAGAATAACGTCTGGCGCCTCACGCAAAGCATTCTCCAACGCCCGCTCGTAATTCAGGGTATCGATACCCACTTCGCGCTGATTGACGATAGACATCGCATTCTTATGAAGAAATTCGATGGGATCCTCAATCGTGAGGATGTGGCCCGCCGCATTCTGATTACGATACTGGATCATCGACGCCAGAGAAGTACTTTTACCAGAACCGGTAGCCCCGACAAAGAGCACCAGACCCCGGGAAGTCATGGCCAAGTCTTTCAGTATAGGCGGTAGCCTGAGCTGTTCCAGGCTGGGAATTTGCGTCTTAATGGCGCGCAAGACAAAGCTCAGTTCACCGCGCTGAAAAAAGCCATTGACCCGGAAACGCCCAATCCCAGGCGCGGAAATGGCCATGTTAATTTCTTTCTCCTGCTGGAATTCCTGCAATTGCTCCGTGCCCAGAATTTCTTTAGCAAGATTCAGCACCTGACCCGGCTTCAGCATCTCTGCCCCCAATGAAACCGCCCGCCCGTCAATTTTCATGACCGGCGGCGAGCCTACGGTAAGGTAAAGGTCAGAGCCGTTTTTTTCCACCATCAAGACCAGCAGATCATCTAGTACCGACATAAATTATCCTCAGGCCACATTCATAAAGCTGTCTTTGTTCTGTACCCGACGCAGGGCATCTTCGCGGGTCACTTTGTGGGCACGTACCAAGTCGGCAAGACACTGGTCGAGGGTTTGCATGCCCTGATTCTGTCCGGTCTGGATCACCGAGTACATCTGCGCCACCTTATTTTCGCGAATGAGGTTACGGATAGCCGGAGTGGCAATCATAATTTCATGCGCAGGTACCCTGCCTTTGCCATCGGCCGTTTTGAGCAAGGTCTGAGAAATAACTGCGCGCAGGGATTCTGACAGCATCGCGCGAACCATATCCTTTTCCCCCCCAGGAAAGGAATCGACAATACGGTCGATGGTTTTCGGCGCAGAACTGGTATGCAGCGTCGCAAACACGATATGGCCCGTTTCCGCCGCGGTCAGAGCCAGACGCATGGTCTCTAAGTCACGTAATTCGCCCACCAGAATAATATCGGGATCTTCACGTAAAGCCGAGCGTAGGGCATTTTCAAAGGAGTGGGTATTGGCGCCTACCTCGCGCTGGTTGATGAGGCACTTCTTAGGAGTGTGTAGAAATTCGATGGGATCTTCAATGGTAATAATATGGTCAGCACGATTCGCATTGATATGATCCACCATTGCCGCCAATGTCGTTGATTTACCTGACCCCGTCGGGCCGGTGACCAGCACCAGTCCGCGCGGCACGTTGATGATCTCTGTAAAAGACTTGGGTGCATTGAGATCTTCCAGACTCAGCACCTTGGCGGGGATCGTCCGGAACGCAGCCGCGGGTCCACGGTCCTGGTTGAAGGCGTTAACCCGAAAACGCGCCACACCGGGCAGCTCATACGCAAAGTCGATTTCCAGCCTTTCCTCATACCCCTTCCGCTGAGAATCATTCATGATGTCGTAAATCATGCCATGTACGGCCTTTCTGTCCTGCGCCTCCACATTGAGAGGGCGAATATCACCGTTGATCCGCAGCATAGGCGACAAACCCGCCGAAATATGCGTGTCCGAAGCATTGTTCTTCACCGCGAAGGCGAGCAGTTCTGAAATGTCCATCATGTAGCTCCCAGAATAAACGGCCCGTGATTTTGGACCAAAGGCTATTGAGCGTTACTATAGTCGACCTTGACCATTTCGCCCACGCCTGCCGGAGACCGATGCCCCTCGCCGAACGCTTAGCCCATGTGCAATGTGAGATTGCCGATCATCCGCCGCAATGTCTGCTCGCCGCCAGCAAGCATGTCGCGGCAGAGACACTGCGTCGCGCCTATGCACTCGGCCTCCGCCACTTCGGCGAAAACTATCTGCAGGAAGCCCTGGACAAGCAAATGGCGCTGAGAGATCTGGATGGCATCGTCTGGCACTTCATCGGCCGCATCCAGCGCAACAAGACTGTAGCATTAGCCCGGCATTTTGACTGGGTGGAGAGTGTAGACCGCCCACTCATCGCTGAACGACTCAATACCGCGCGCGCAGGCATGGTGGCCCCGTTAAACGTGCTTATTGAGGTTGCCATCAGTGGGGAAGACAGCAAAGGGGGCTGCGCGCCAGAAGAAGTCTCGGAATTGGCCCTCGCTATTTCCCGATTATCCCGTTTACGGCTGCGCGGCCTGATGGCCCTGGTCCACCCGCAGCCGGAGCAGGCAGACGCCGACTTCCGGCGGATGGCAGAACTTTTCCTCGCGCTGCAGCAGACCCAAGTCCATGCCGATCTGGATACCCTCTCCATGGGCACTTCGGCGGATTACCTCCAAGCCCTGCAACTCGGCGCCACCGAGATCCGTCTTGGTACCATCCTCTTCGGAGCACGTACTCAGGAGTCCTTATGATTACTCAGAATATTGTCTTCATTGGTGCCGGTAATATGGCAAGCGCCCTCATCGCCGGTCTACGGCATCAAGGCGTTGCGGGTGAGCAGATTCAGGTTCATGCCCCCAGCAGCGCGCGCCGTGATGCGCTTGCGAAAGAGTTCGGTATCCGTAGTCTACCGGCCGAGGCGCAGAACTTGCCGACCAACAGCGTGGTCATCTATGCCGCCAAGCCGAAGCAAATCTCGTCGGTGCTTGCGCTGTGGCGACAGGCCTTTGCCGATGCCGGGGTGCTCTTCCTCTCTGTCGCCGCTGGTATCGACAGTGCGCGCATCGCCACCGAACTGGATGCCGGGAGCGCCATCGTGCGAGGCATGCCCAACACCCCGGCGCAAGTCGGCGCCGGAGCGACCGCCCTTTACGCCCGCGATTCAGTGAACGCCGCGCAACGCCAGACCGCAGGGGCCATCATGTCCGCAGTGGGACAGATTTACTGGCTGAGCGATGAGTCGCTGATGGATGCCGTTACCGCACTCTCCGGAAGCGGCCCCGCCTACGTCCTGCTTTTTCTAGAGGCGCTCGAAGATGCTGCCGTGCTGCAGGGCCTGGACCGGCCCACCGCCCGCGCGCTCGCCTTACAGACCGTGCTCGGGACCGCGCAAATGGCTGCTGCCAGCGTGCTAAGCCCGACCGAGTTACGCCACCAGGTCACCAGTCCGGGCGGCACCACGGCAGCGGGTTTAGCCGTCTGGGAAGAGCATCTGCGGCCACTGGCGCAGCGGGCGCTGGCAGCCGCAGCTGAGCGCAGCCGCGCTCTGGGCAGCCCCCAAAAGGATATACCATGACCGAACTGAGTATTATGGCAGCACGCCTTACCAACCTTGTCCTGACCTTACTGTTCTGGGCAATTCTCATCCGCGCCATACTGTCCTGGGTACAACCCGATCCGCGCAATCCGATCGTCCAGTTCCTCGATCGGGTGACCGGCCCCATTCTTTATCCGCTACAGCGGATCATCCCGCCGCTGGGTGGCATTGATCTCAGCCCGTTAGTGGCCATGCTGCTCATCGAGTTGATCAAAGGCCTGCTGGTCAATGCCATCCTCAATTTGGGCGGCTAACCCATTTAAGGCAGACTACGGCATATGACACCCACAGAAATGCCGCCCCCGTATCTGCGCGTACAGGGTGGCGACCTGTATTTGCGCATCCACGTACAGCCGGGTGCCAAGGCCGATGCCATTAGCGGATGCCACGGCGATGCCCTCAAAATCCGTCTGCGCGCCCGGCCCGTAGACGGCGCTGCCAATACTGCCCTTTCGGCTTTGCTCTGTGCTACCCTGCGCCTAAAAAGGCGGCAAATTACTTTAGTGCAGGGGGAGAGCGCGCGAGACAAGGTGCTTAGGATTAGCGCATCGCCCACACATGTTCAGACCCAACTCAGAAAATACGCCGAATCCTCCCACCCACCTGCTCTCAACAGGGAAGACTGATGAACACCACCACACCAACCCAGACCCTTGATGCCATCCTCGAAATCTATGCCCGCCCCTTCAACGATCTGATTTTTGAGGCGCAAAGGGTGCATCGGCTGCACTTTGATCCAAACGCCATCCAGTGCTCCACTCTCCTATCCATCAAAACCGGTGGTTGCTCTGAGGATTGCGGCTACTGTTCACAAAGCGTCCATCACCAGACGGCGCTCAAGGCAGAAGCCCTCATGGATATTGAGCAGGTTCGTGCGGCCGCACAGGAGGCCAAAGCCAACGGGGCCCAACGCCTGTGCATGGGGGCTGCTTGGCGCTCCCCCCACGACAAGGATATCGAAAAAGTCGCCGCTATGATTAGCGTGGTCAAAGAATATGGTCTGGAAAGCTGCGCGACGCTGGGCATGCTCAAACCGGGACAGGCGGAGCGCTTACAGAATGCCGGCCTCGACTACTACAACCACAACCTCGATACCTCACCCGAGTTTTATGGCGAAGTCATCCACACCCGCAGCTACCACGACCGCCTCGATACGCTGGAGGCAGTGCGTGACGCCGGCATTAAGATTTGTAGCGGTGGCATCCTCGGCATGGGTGAATCCCGCCGTGACCGGGCGCGCATGCTGCAAGTGCTGGCGCAACTGCCACAAGCCCCGGAGAGCATCCCTATCAACGCCCTGGTTCCTATCCCCGGCACCCCGCTGGAGACCGCAGAGCCCATCGATGGATTCGAATTTGTGCGCACTATTGCTGTCACCCGCATACTCTTTCCCAAGGCTTATGTGCGGCTGTCTGCCGGGCGCGAGGCCATGAGCGATGAATTACAGGCTCTCGCCTTCCTGGCCGGTGCCAACAGTATTTTCCTTGGGGATCGCTTGCTGACGACAGGCAATGCCAGCACGAGCCACGATCAGGCCTTGTTTAACCGTTTGGGGTTGCACCCCAGCGGGAACTGATTTCCGTACTTAAAGTGGTCGGCCCCCGACAAATCTACCGCCGGTATGCCGCCGCTCTGATCAGGAGTGGTCGCCAAAAGACAAGGGAATGGAGTAGTTCAGCATAACCTCGTCTTCACCAGGGTCATCCTGGACGATATAGGCGTTGGAAATATGGGCGATTTTGAGCCCCAATCGCGATTGATCCGCAAACTGATAGGCCAGACTCAACTCCAGGCGGAACTGGAAGACGCCATCCAGATATTTGCCCCGCCCCTGATTATATCCGCCCATGCCGAGCACCGGCGTCAGCACCCAGTGATCCCAGGCAACATCCGAGTACAAGCCGGTGTAACCCATGAGACCACCATTGGTATTAGCGACAATACCCCAAAGCGCACCGATACCGAACAATTTTGAAGCAGACTGGTATTCCAGATCCATTTCGGGAAGGGTTGCATTACCTCGATGTCCGGGACCGGGCTCAACACCCGCTGCATTAAAGGCACCGATGCCAGCACTAAAATAAGCAGGACCACCCTGAATCACATGCAGCCCCTCACCATCCGCCTGCGCCGGACTAGCAACCAGCAGACCTAACGCTGTCACACCCAGCATCCCCGCCCAGATCCCATTACCCTGCTTCATGACTGCTCCTTGTAGACTTACGTCCGTTACCTTGCCGACAGGAATCGTTTGCGTTATGGTATTAACCGAACGGTCAGTATGCGTTCACTCGGCATGCGTGTCAAAAAATCTGACAGACCTAATCCACACAGACATTACCCGCAAGACCTATTTTAAACAGGGTCTTCGCATGAGTCGACTATCAGAAACAGGTCCGGAGAGTCACCCGGCTGCTTAGATTGCAACAAGGGACATATATGCGCTGGCTCAAACGCCTTTTGGTTCTGATCATCATCGTCGTGGTTGCCTTTGGCGCCTACGCCTACTTCCAGATTGCTGATTACTATCCCAACACGGACGATGCTTATGTACATGCCCATGTCGTGAACATTGCACCGCGAGTGACGGGACATATCGTCGCTATTTATGTGCATGACAATCAGTTCGTACAGGCTGGACAGCCCTTGGTCAAGGTGGACCCGCGGGCCTACCTCTACGATGTGCAGAAAGCCGAGGCCGAGTTGATGCAGGCGGAAAAACAGACCACAGCCATTCGGGCAAATATTGCCGGAGCACAGGCCAATATCAGCGCCGACCAGGTCAATTACCAGAATGCCCGGCGCAACGCACAACGCGCGGCGGCACTGGCGGCGCAGAAATACCTGTCTGTGCAACAGGCAGATAATCAACTGACTGCCGCCAAAAGTGCCGGGGCGCGCTTAGCAGCCGATCAAGCCGCCCTGGCGGAGACACAGGCGCAGCAAGTCCTCAATGGCGCCCGCATTGCCGCCGCGCAAGCGGCCCTGCGTACGGCCAAACTCTATCTATCTGAAACCATACTTTACGCGCCCATCACCGGGGTCGTCAGCAAAGTGGATAATATCCATGTGGGCGACGTGGTCAATGTCAATCAAGATCTCTTCCCCCTGATCGGCAACGCGGAATACTGGGTTGAGGCCAACTACAAAGAAACCGATCTCAACCGCATGCACCCGGGCCAGAGTGCGGACGTCACCATTGATATGTACCCCAATCATGGCTTCAAAGGAAAGGTAGTGAGCCTGAGTGGTGGTGCCGGCAACGCCTTCTCCCTGCTGCCACCGGAAAATGCTACGGGTAACTGGGTCAAGGTGACGCAGCGGGTACCGGTGCGTGTTCTCATCACCAACCCGGACCCCAAGTTCCCGCTACGGATCGGTACCAGTGCGTCGGTCACAGTGGATACGGGTGGAGCGCCGGGTTGGGTCAAGTCGCTGCGGCCTATCCTCTGAGAGATTGCGCCACCCCGGCGCGTTGGAGAGAGGCGCTAACGGCGGCGCTACGGCCGATATAAGCACTCGGGCGTCGACCCGGCATTTTGCCGCGCTAGAGTGCTAGTAGCTGCGGCGCGGATGCATCCTCACTTCGTATCAGAGATCAACGTACCCACGCCCGCGTCGGTAAAGATTTCCAGCAATAACGCATGAGATACCCGACCATCAATGATATGCGCTGCGTGTACCCCGGCGGCCACGGCATCCAGGCAGCACTGAATCTTGGGTAACATGCCGCCATAAATACGGCCATCGGCAACCATCCGATCCACCTCGGCGGCTTCCAGACGTGTGCGCAACTGCCCGTCCTGATCCAGGACGCCGGCGACATTGGTCATCAGAATCAGCTTCTCGGCATTCAGCGTCGCGGCGAGAGCGCCTGCCACCAAGTCTGCGTTGATATTGTAGGATTCGCCCAGGGAACCCACCCCGATCGGCGCCACCACCGGAATGAAGTCGCCCTGATCCAGCAGGCGGATAATATCCGGGTCCACCCGCGCGACCTCGCCCACCAGGCCGAGGTCAACGCCATCCCGACGCAAAGGACGGGCGCGCAGCAATCCGCCATCTTTTCCCGTCAGCCCCACCGCGCGGCCGCCCGCCCGGTTGATGGCTTGCACAATCTCCTTGTTGACGCGCCCACCGAGGACCATTTCCACCACTTCCATGGTCGCCGCATCGGTCACTCGCATGCCATCCACAAAATGGGTCTGCACCCCGAGTCGCTCCAGCATGGCACCGATCTGCGGTCCGCCGCCATGCACCACCACCGGATTCATGCCCACCTGTTTCATCAGGGTCACATCGTAGGCAAACTGCTCCTGAAGACGGGCTTCGGTCATGGCATTGCCACCATATTTGATGACGATGGTACGACCATGGAAACGCTGCATGTAAGGTAATGCCTCTACCAATATATGCGCCTGCAGGTGGGGATCATTGTGCATAGAGTTCATCACGTACTCGCCGTATCTATCGAAGACTCAGGAATCAGCCCGCGCAAAAGAATCTCCACAATTCCGGCGTCATAACCTGCGGGATCGTCGGCAAAGGTAATGGGCGGATAATGACGCAGGATATCCCGGGACTGGAAAAAGAAAACATTCGCGCCCAACAGCAAGGTTGCCACTAGTGCCGGGTCAAAATCTACCCGCAGTTCACCCCGGGACTGACCGGCTTCGAGCACTGCGACCAGTGCCGAAAATACATCAGCAAACCCCTGTTCGGCGAACTCTTGCGCTCTGGGCGCGCCCTTTTCGAGAATTTCCCGCCATACCAGACGCACCAATTCCGGTCGGTCTAACAGTGCCTGAAGATGGCAGCGCGCAAAATGCCGGAGCACCTCCACCACGGCTCCGTGGGCGTTGACCACGTCATTGAGCAATGTCCGCAAATTGTGGCTGGCCGCACGCAATACCGCAAGATAGAGCGCATCCTTGTTGGGAAAATAATGATAGATATTGGCTTTGCTGATACCCGCCTGCAAAGCGATGGCGTTCATGGAGACGGCATCAAACGCCTTATCGGAGAAGAGTTTTTCGGCGGCCGCCAAAATCCGCTGTCGTCCCTCACCTTCGATTGCCAGTGGCAAATCCCCCATGATTCCCCCTCCGCCCCCAACATGTGACGGTCGCCCTTGCACAGCGCTCGACCAATCGGTCAATATCTGAGCAGTGTAGCACCACCCATGGCGATTGTCCCCCTGCGGACAAAGGTGGATAGTTATCCACCATCCGCCCGCAATTTGCTATTCTAGGCGCCAAAGATTTTGGCAAAGGAACCACGCATGTTTACCCATACACCCAGCCAGGGAGATCTGTCTTTTTCTTTGTTGTTGCGAGCGCTTCGCGGCATCACCTTATGGCAGCCTATTCTGGTGTACGTCATCGCCGTTTTCCTGGGCATGACCGGCTTGGAACTCTTCGCGCAATGGCCTGGTGGATGGGCAGGTGCCACCATTGGGGTGATCATTCTGATGACCAGTTTTGGTGTCGGCTACCTGGGCGCTGGCGGTGTTCTACTGCACGAGGCACGCGGCGACCCATTGCCAGGAGTGACTAAAAGTCTCCGCTTTGGCATACGGGTGCTGCCGCGTCTGCTGGGACTGCTGATTATTGAAAGTCTCTTGCTTTTAGGCATTTTTGTCGTAGAAGTACTGGGATTTCTCGCATGCAAGATACCGGGGGTTGGCGCGATGCTCTTTGTCCCGCTCTTCCCTGCCATCATGTTGGTAAACGCCATTGTTTTTGTCCTCGCCATTATTGTCTTCAATCTCTCTGGGCCCGCGTTGTGGCACGGTGAAAGCGTAGGTAACTCACTTCGTCATACCATCTCCATCGCTCGCAATAAGCCAGGCTCTATTCTGTTGATGATGTTACTGCTCGCCGCGTTGGCAACCGGCATGGGAATTATTATTGCGGTGATTCTCTACACCGGATACAGCATGGCACTAACGGCTGCGACTCCCGTGCTGGCCGAAGAAATCAGCCGCAGTGCAGCCATGTTCTGGCAAATGCTGGGGGCACTGTCTGGCGATAGACTCATCAACGGCGAAATACTTGCGCAACCGGTGGCAACAAGCACCTCCTTATATAACGCAGGACTCAGCATGGGGGTTGGCCTGGCCGGTGCGCTGGTATTTATTCTTCCCAATGTAGTGTTCCTGCTGGGTATGGCACATATCTATATTGAGGCTCTTGAACTGGTAGCACCTGAGGATGTCTAATTTCGCCATGAAAAAATGGATACGCCAACTGGAAATTGAGAAAAACCGCTGCCAGAGTTGTGGTATGCCGCTACAGTTTGATCCCCAAGGCGGAGGGACGGAGGCCGACGGCAACCATAGCACCCGTTACTGTAGCTATTGCTATGCGGCGGGCCAGTTCAAGGAACCGGAACTGACACTGGGCGCCATGCAGCACCGCGTCCGCCAACTGATGCGCAACCGCAATGCCCCATGGTATATCCGCGCTTACATGGCGCACCGCATACCAACGCTGGCGCGCTGGCGGGGATGCAAAAAGCGTTAGTGGAATGCCATATTACAAAAAGCCCCCGCATGCTCATCGCTTCGGGGGCCTCTGTACGTGAAAAACCGCTCAGATTGGGGATTAAATCGCGGAACGGGGACGACGGCCGCGACGGGGCTTCAGTTCCTGCATGAGCGCGTTTCCACGATTATCCAACTCACCCAGCAGATGGCCATTATCACCCACGCGGTCACGAACTTCTGCAACGGACGCAAGAATCTGCGCAGGCTCCCAATCAGGCACCAGACGAGAAATGCGGTCCATCAATGACCGTCGTTGTGCCTCACGCTCACGACGTGCGCGCGGGCTTTCCTGCAAACTCCGCTTCTGCTGTTCGAATTTCGCCAACTGCTCACGCAGCCGCATCTCTGTCTGGCGTTGCTTCTCTTCTAAATCCGCCAGACGCTCTTCTGAGGTACGGCGGTGACGTTTTTTTGCTTGCGCTTCCATAGTCGTTCACTCCTTAAAATTAGGCTGCCATGGCGGAAGAAATCACCAATATCATAATTATGTCAGCTTGTTTTTGCTTTGGCAAATACAAACGCATCGGCAAAAACATGTTCTGGATTCAATCCTGCTCCCTGTAAAGCGTCGGATAAGGAAAACACCATATCGGGATGTCCACAAATATAGGCATCGATTGCGCTCGCGTCTGGAAAATCATGAATGACTTGTGCGGTAACATAACCGGTAGCTCCCGACCAGGAAGCATCCGGACGAGATACTATCCGGGTTACCTGAAAGTGGTCATGACGCGACTGCCATTCACTCAGTAAGTCTTGATAATAAAAATCCTCCGCATGGCGTACACCCCAATAAAAATGGATCGGACGTATGAAGCCCTGCGCGAAGAGAGACTCGAGCATACTCTTAATAGGTGCAAAGCCAGTGCCGGTGGCCACCATCAGCAAAGGACGAGTGGATTCCTGACGAATAAAAAAGGTGCCTAACGGGCCTTCAAAACGCAGGATGTCCTTTTCTTTCAAAGCACCGAACACATGCCCGGTAAAGGCACCGCCAGGCACTTTTTTAATGTGCAGTTCTAACAACGCATCGTCGCCGGGCATATTGGCGAGGGAAAAACCCCGCCTGCCACCATCTTTCAGAAGGATGTCGATGTACTGCCCAGGAAGGAACTGCAGGCGCTCCGTAGCAGGAATTTTCAGAAAGAGAGCGCGCACATCAGGTGCCAAATCCACTATTTTGACTACCCGCGACGGCAGGGTTTTGATCTGAATATCCCTGGCAGCGCCGATCTCCCGGACTTCTATCGTCACGTCGGACAAGGGCACTGCCTGACAGAAGAGCGCCAGCCCCGCTTCCTTCTCCGCAGCCGACAACGTTTTTTCTTCCACCTTCCCGTAATCTACTTCTCCGCTGAGAATACGCCCCTTGCAGGTCGCACAGGTACCATTGCGGCAACTGTAGGGGATGTTAAAACCGTGCCGTAGAGCCGCCTCCAGGATGGTTTCATCACTATCGCAATCCATCTCGTGGCCACTGGGTTCAATATGCAGACGGTAAGGCATAAGCACATCCTCTCATAACAATTTAAAATATTTCGGCGGACATTCTAATTCTAACAGATGCGCGGCAGGTTGACCGTGCTTCACGGATACTCCCGATTGAGATCATAGCGGTTCACAATGCGGCAGAATAATTCTGCCGTCTGGCGCGCATCATAGAGCGCCGAATGCGCCTGCGTGTGGTCCCAGTCCAGACCGGCGGCCATAGCGGCCTTGGCCAGCACGGTCTCACCATAGGCCAACCCAGCCAGACTGACGGTGTCAAAGGTACTGAAAAGATGAAAGGGGTTATTTTTAACGCCCGTCCGCTTTTCTGCTGCCTTGATAAAGGACAAGTCAAAAGAGGCATTGTGCCCCACAAGAATGGCACGCCGGCATTGAGCGGCCTTTATAGCCGTGCGCACCGGCCTGAAAACTCCGCGCAAGGCTTCCTCCTCGGAAATCGCGCCGCGCAGCGGCTGAAACGGATCAATACCAGTGAATGCCAATGCTGCCGGGTCAAGCACAGCCCCGACAAAGGGCTGCACATGAAAGTGGTGCGTGGCTATCGGCCGTAACTGCCCCACTTCGCCGCCGATTATAATCGCAGCCACTTCTAACAATGCATTACGGTCAGGATAAAATCCTGACGTTTCCACATCGACTACTACCGGCAAAAAGCCGCGAAAACGTCCGGCCAAAGCCGCCATTAGCCTATTACCCCTCAATACGTTGAGAAAAAACCAGAGCGCGTGGTGCGGCCAGCAGGACCGCGGTGGAGACGCTCAAGGTTACCGACGCAGTCAACATCACCATCACTACCAATTGCATGGATACTGCGGCAAGCGGTGCCATGCCCGCCAGAATCATACCTGCGGTAATTCCCGGAATATGAATCATGCCGACACTTTTCAGGCTGTCGATAGTCGGGATCAATGCGCTGCGCACCACCATACTATACAGGTTGCGCATGGCCTGACGACGATTGGCACCCAGCGCCAGCATAGCCAGCAACAACGCCTCGCGCTGGTCCACCTCGCTGCGCAGACGGTTAAGCGCCAGCGATACCGCATTCATCGCGTTGCCGATAATCATACCGCCAATGGGGACCAATGATTCGCCGCGCCAAAAGACCAACCCGGACAGGAGCATCCAACCGAGGGTAACGGTAGTCGCCACAGTAATGCTGATCACCCCGACCCAGTAGGCGTGAGGAATACCGGCACCACGCTTACGATTGAAACGACCGGCCATCAGGATCATGGCCACCAGGAAGAGTACCAGCAAAAACGGCTGGTGCTGACGGAACAGCCAGCCCAGCAAAAACCCCATGATCCCTAATTGGACCATCGCCCGCGCCGCGGACCAGAGCAGTTCCTTGCCTACTCCGAGACGCTGCCAGACAGACAAAGCCCAGGCACTGCCCAGGAGACCCATCACTCCCGCCATGGTCCACGGCG
This sequence comes from Acidithiobacillus sp., assembly GCA_037440305.1. Lineage (GTDB taxonomy): Bacteria > Pseudomonadota > Gammaproteobacteria > Acidithiobacillales > Acidithiobacillaceae > Acidithiobacillus. Next base: position 2,606 of record JBBIUH010000024.1, on the reverse strand, counting down.
AGAAGGTGCTGAAAATATCCGGGGCTGCGTTGTTCATTCGCGTTTACACGCCTCTGACAGCAGACGCCAGTCACCCGCTACAAAGCCTTCCAGAGGCCGAAAGCGCCTTTTATAGTCCATTTTTTGGCTGCTGGCGACCCAGTAGCCGAGATAAAGGTGGGGCAAGCGCTGTTTTCTGGTCCATTCAATCTGGCTGAGAATAGCGAAAATACCCAGGCCGCGTTGCGGCAGACCCGGCGTGTAAAAAGTGTAAACGGCAGACACACCACCGTCCAGCACATCCACCAATGCCACCGCTAGCGGGTGTTTATCCTGCTCAAAGACCAGCAGGCGGGCATCAACGCCACCGGTTTCCACAATCATTTCCCGATACAGGCGATCCGCGTGCTCGTCCATGCCGCCCCCCGGATGCCGCCAGCGTTGATAGTCCGCAAAGAGGCGAGCATGGGCGGCATCCCACTGCGGAACCTGCTCATGTATTTGAATGCCCTGGTTCCGCGTCCAAGTGCGGCGCTGGCCACGATCCGGCTGAAACTCCGCGACGGGGATACGCACGGAAATACAGGCATCGCATTGTGGGCACATCGGGCGATAGGCCACCGGGCCATTGCGCCGGAATCCTTTCTGCAAGAGCTGGTCATACTCCACGTCACCCACCATCTCGCGGGGATCGCTGAGCACCAGGAGTTCTTCCTGGCCTGGCAAATAGGGGCATTTCTGCAAAGCGGATAAATAGAAGGCCATGACTAACACATCTCGTGCGGAGGTGACGAGATTTTCCAGTCGGCTTGCGGGTGTTGGGTGCGCAGATCGGCGAGGGCCTGCAAGAAATCGCGGCGGGGCACTTCGCGCACGCCCATACTTTGCAAATGTGGGGTGATGAACTGGGTATCAATCAGACCAAAGCCCCAGCGCTGGAGGTGACGCGCCAGGAGGACGAGGGCCAGCTTGGAGGCATCGGGCACCCGGCTGAACATGGACTCTCCAAAAAAGAGTCCGCCGAGGGCTACGCCGTAGAGTCCGCCGACCAAGCGGTCCTGCTGGTAGACTTCCATGGAATGCGCTGCTCCGGCGGCAAAAAGATCCACATAAGCGGCCCGCACCGCCGGAGTAATCCAGGTACCACCCTGCCCGGCACGCGGCTCCGCACAAGCGTCGATGACGCCGACAAAGTCGCTGTCCATCTGGTATTGCCAGTCCCTGTTACGGGCTGACTTGCGTAAACTGCGGCTAATATGTACCGCCGAGGGTTCCAGGACAGCACGGGGATCAGGGGACCACCAGAGAATGGGGTCCTCCTCACCAAACCAGGGGAAGATGCCCTGCGCGTAGGCCCTGAGCAGACGCTCCCGGGATAAATCTCCACCGATGGCGACCAGATTGCCGTCGGCCTGCTCCGGGTCGGGAAAAGGGGCTGACCGGTCATGACTGCGCAGGAGGACCGGACGTGCGCCCTCAGGGCGCAACTGCACTGCCTCCTGCCTGCATCAAAGACCAATCCCCCATTTGCAGTACTAACTACCGGTAACTATACCCGTTTTGAAGTGCTTGCAGGGCCGCCACCCGCGACTCCAGACTGGGGTGCGTAGCAAACCAGCCGCGCCAGCTTCCGGAAATGTAGGCCGTCGCCATGGGATCGCACACCACGTCATGCACCACATGCATGGCTTCTGCCTGCTGATGCAGCTTTTGCAGCGCCGAGACCATCGGGGCCACGCCCACCTGCTCGGCAGCAAAACGATCCGCCGCGAACTCCCGGCGGCGCGAAAACCAGGTGATGGGGATCAGCGCCAGGAAAGACAGGCCAATCTGCAAAACTATGGACACCATAAAAGCGATCATGGGCCGGTCATCAAACTGCCGTGCGGCCAGCATGGATAGCCAGAATACAAACGTATTCATCAAACCTTGTAGTAAGGTGGTACTCACCATATCGCCGTTGTATACGTGCCCCATTTCATGGGCCAGTACCGCCTGCACCTCATTGTCGCTGAGCAGGTTGACCAGACCACTGCTCACCGCGACCATGCTATGATTGCGGCCCGGTCCGGTGGCGAAGGCATTGGGCTCATCACTCCAGTACACCCAGACTTCCGGCATGCGGATGCCCAGGCGATTAGCGAGTTGTGCGACCGAGTCGTACACCAAATGTTCCTTGGCCGACTGCGGTGTGTCGATGCGTTGCATCTGCAGCCCCGCGCGCGCCAGATGTTTCGACATCAGCAGCGAAATAAAAGCGCCGCCAAAACCGATCACCAGCGCCCAGAGCAGATCCGCGTTGCGCACCGAGCCACGTAGGTCCACACCAAACAGCGGTAGAACAAAATTGACCAGAATGGTAAAGCTGATCGACAGGCTGACGAATATCAGCAGGTTCGTCACCACCAACAGCAATATGCTCTTGAATGACTTCATGACACGCACGCTCCATCAGAATACCTTGACCCTTCACGCGATACAGCGAACCTCTCACCCCGACATCGCGGCTGATTGCCTTTTGTTTTTTATGGCAACGCGGAATCAGTCTAACATCAATATAAGGACGCAGGAAGAGACAGATAAGGACTCAGAACGGCGGCGGACCAGTGCGGGATATAGGGCAACAC
>JBBIUH010000023.1:0-26104 GCA_037440305.1 Acidithiobacillus sp. | reverse complement strand
CGTTGTCGCTCATGATTGACTCCTTGGCCGTCAAGCCGCTTCCTGCGAATGAACTTTACACCTGCTCCTGAATAGTTGACCATTATGCTCCACAATGATTCCGTTGCCAAGTAAATGGCTTTATGATCATCCTCGCGGAGGGTGCCCGGTGCTTACGCCTGCTGGCTGGCTTCCTGTGCGCTGGTGCCAATAAAAATATTTTGAGAGGAATATTATGAAAAACCTGAATGTGACCCGGATTCCGGCGCTGGCGGAGATAGCCGAACGTTGCCGCACGTTCTATCTGGCTCCGGCAGTGTGCAGTAAAGGATGGTTGCCGAACCTCTTCTGGCGCCCCGCGACGCGGGATAATCCCTTCGGGACGTTGCGGGTGGATCTCTGGGAGTTGGAGGTGCTCTTCGCGGCGATCAGCGGTGAGCCTGCCCTGTCGCGGGCGGCGCTGGAAGCGCGCGCACCGGGTCGCGCAGGGTTTATTGAGCGCTCCATTGCGCACGGCGAATTACCGCTGCTCACTTTTCGTGAGGATGTGCCCATCGCATGAGTGATGCGCCGCGTATTGCCATCCTTTCCCGCCAAGCGGAACTCTATTCGACCCGCCGTCTGTTGGATGCGGTCGCCGCAGCGGGCGCTGAACCAGTATTGCTTCAGCCCGAGCAGTGTTTGTTGATGCTGAATAATACCCAGACCCAGCTTTACTACGGGTCCTCTCTGCTGGCGCCCTGCGTGGCGGTAATTCCGCGGGTGGGTGGTCCGATCACGCACCTCGGGTCACGCCTGCTGCGTTACTTTGCTGGGGCAGGGAGCTATTGTCTCAATAGTGCGGGGGCGCTGGAGTTGTCCCGCGACAAGTTTGCTTCCTTGCAGTCCCTGGTCGCGGCTGGCGTCGCCGTGCCGCAAACCGCCTACTTCACCCAGGTAGGGCAGCGCGATCTGGCGATGTCGGCTTTGGGGACGCCGTTGGTGCACAAGTTGCTCGGTGGCTCGCAGGGGGTGGGCGTCAGTTTAGCGGATACGCCCGTCGCCGCACGGGGAATGCTGGACACCTTTCTCCATTTGCAACACGAAGCGATGGTCCAGCGCTTTCTTCCAGGGCGTCAGGATTTTCGGGTAATCGTCCTCTTCGGCAAGGTGATTGCGGCTATGCGCAGGGAGGCTTCTGCTGAGGATTTTCGCAGCAACCTGCATTGCGGGGGTCAAGCATCAGCAATGCCGGATCTGCCGGAAGATTTTGCCGCCATTGCCTGCCGGTCGGCGGCTGCACTAGGTCTGGGTTTTGCCGGGGTAGATATCATGCTGGCCGAAGATCAGCGGCCCTTGGTGCTGGAAGTGAACCCCGTCCCTAGTCTGGAAGGCATCGAAGGAGTAACCGGCCAGGACATTGCAGGTACTTTGGTTAAAGCGCTTTTGCAGCAGGCCCTGTCCCCATCTCTGCAACCGCTGTTGTAATCCAGTCTTGCGCTTGCTGGTTGAGGGCGGCGGCTTTACCTGCGGGGGCCAGTGCGGGGCCGATCTGCACATCGACTATCCCTGGCCATTTGCGCCAATCTGCACGCGGCCAGAAACACCCGCTGTTCACGGCAATAGGCAAAAGAGGGACCTGAGCGCGAATGGCCAGGCCAGCGGCGGTGCTGCTGAAAGGGCCGACCTCGCCGCAGGGGTGGCGGGTACCTTCTGGAAAAATCACCACGTGAAAACCCGCTGCCAGACGGATTTTACCTTCTTCAATTACTTGCACCAAGGCCTGTTTGCCAGCGTCGCGGTCGATACCGATGGGCCAGGACAGGCGCAGGCCCCAGCCAATCACCGGGATGCGGAAGAGTTCCTTTTTTAGTACGTAGGAGAGTCGCGGGAAGATACACCAGAGGAGCAGGGTTTCCAGCGCCGACTGATGATTAGCGACGATGACGCAAGGCGTGGCGGGAATGTTGGCGAGACCGGAAACCCGATAACGCAGGCCACAACTCCAGTGGAGCCAGCCGATACCGGTGCGTGCCCATAAACGACTGGCCCAGACCTGTGCAGACAGCGGCAACAAGGCGACGGCCAGGCTGAAAAGGGCCCAGACCAGGGTCCAGATCGTAAAACCAATGTAGAACAAGCTACTGCGAATGGTGCGTATCACGGAATGCCGAGAATGGCATGCACTGCCGCGTTAAGATCAGCGAAAACAGGGATGCCCGCCGCTTCCGCTTCCAGACGCATGCTTTGGCCTTTGCCCGTCAGCACCAGCACGGGTCGTGCACCGGCTTCACGCGCGGCGACCAGATCGCGCATGCTGTCGCCAATGGCGGGAACCTGTTCCAGCGAGGTCTGCAGGCGCTCCTGGATCTCGTGAAACAGGCCGGGCGCCGGCTTGCGACACGCGCATTCCGCTTCCGGGGCATGGGGACAGAAGAAAATCGCATCTATCCGACCGCCTACGGCGGCCAGTGCCTGACGCATACGCTGATGGATAGCGGTCAGGGTACGGATATCGAAAAGCCCCCGACCCACACCGGACTGATTGGTGGCTACCACCACCTGATAGCCGACGCGGTTCAGGCGCGCGATAGCTTCCAGACTGCCCGGAATGGGGCGCCACTCGGCGGGAGATTTGATAAAGGCGCTACTGTCCTCGTTGATGACGCCGTCACGATCGAGGATGACCAGTTGCCCCATCAGACCCCCTGTAACTGCGAGAAGTCGGCGATGCGCAGAAACGCCTCCTGGAGTTGGGCAAGCAGAGCGAGACGGTTCTGGCGTAGCACCTGCTCTTCGGCAAGGACCATGACCCCATCAAAAAATTGATCGACCGGGGGACGCAAGCCCGCGAGCAGGTCTAAAGCGGCAGCATAGTGGCGTTTTGCGAGCTGCCCATGGACGGGTTGTGCCAGGGCTTGCCAGTGTTCCCAGAGTGCGCCCTCTGCGGGATCCGTAAAGTGCTGCGGGTCCACCTGCCAGTCGGCGGAGAGGGTTTCCTTGCGTAACAGATTGTTGATCCGTTTGATCAGCGCTGCCAGAGCATCCGCCGCAGCATGCTCGGCCTGGAAAATGGCGAGGGCTTCAAGACGCTGGCGCGCATCCAGTGGCTCGTAGGGTTGGCGGCTGAGCACGGCGGCGATTTGGTCGGCACGGAAGCCCTCCTCCCGGAAATAGACACGCATCCGATCCTGAAAAAAGTCGAGCACTGCAGTCCGCGTCTCCGTTCTGTTCTTGGCAAAAGCGCTGCCGTAAGCGGCCAGCGTACTGGCTACAGCTTCGTCCAGGTTCAGGGACACCCGAGCATCCAGCACAATCCGCAGCACCCCCAGTGCGGCGCGGCGCAGGGCGAAGGGGTCGCGGTCACCGGTAGGGACTTTGCCGATGGCGAAAAAGCCGCAAAGGGTGTCCAGCTTATCAGCAATGGCCAGGCACTGTCCGTGCGCATCCACCGGGATTTCGTCATCGCGACCACTGGGCAGGTAATGCTGGGCAATGGCGGTGACAACACGGATGTTTTCTCCGTCATGCCGGGCGTAGTGGCCGCCCATGATGCCCTGCAATTCAGGGAACTCGCCCACCAGACCGCTGAGCAGGTCACTTTTGCAGAGTTCTGCGGCGCGGTCCATGTCGCCTGCACCCACCGCAAAGTGCGGCGCGAGGGACGCCGCAAGCTCCTGCAGGCGCGTGGTTTTGTCGAAAATGCTGCCGAGGCCGTCCTGAAACAGTACCCCGGCGAGTGCGGCCCGTCGCGTCTGCAGTGAGACCTGGCGATCCTGATCCCAGAAGAAGGCAGCATCGGCCAGTCGGGCACGCAGTACCCGGTTATTCCCATTGATGACGACCTGCGCATCCAGGCTGTGCAGGTTGGCCGCGAACAGATAATGGGGCACCAGGCGCCCATCCTGGCCGCGCAGGGGGACATAACGCTGGTGCTGCATCATGACCGTAATCAGTGCTTCTTCCGGCACCCGCAGATAGTCCGCGGCGAAACTACCGGCGAGAATGACCGGCCATTCGTTGAGTCCGGTGATCTCGTCCAGCAAGGCTTCCGGCAGGATGGGGATGACGGCCATCTCACTGGCCAAGGCCGCTATTTTGCTGGCAATGCGCGCGCGACGCCCGGCAAAATCCACCATCACGTTTGCCTGTAGCAAGGACTCTGCGTAATCGGCGGGGGTGGCAATCTGGACCGCCTGGGGATGATGGACGCGATGCCCGAAGCTTTCTCCGCCGGCATTCAGACCAAAAACATGCCAGTCCAGCACCTGCTGGCCCTGACGCAGCAAAAGCCAGCGCACCGGACGCAGGAAACTATCGGAACGTGCCCCCCAATGCATACGTTTGCGCAGGGGCAAGCTGGCCACCAGTTTGCTGGCGATCTCGGGTAACAGGACGTGACTGTCCTGGGCCGCGCCGACTTCCCGCCAGGCGAGGATGGGGCCTTTGTCCGTCTCCAGGGTGAGCAGATCGTCAACGCTGACCCCGCAGGAGCGGGCAAAGCCTTCTGCCGCCGCCGTGGGCTTACCCTGCGCATCACGGGCGCGCTCCACGGGTGGACCACGGCGCAGGGTTTCCTGCGGCAGACTCTGTCGGGACACGCCTTTAATCCAGAGGGCGAGTCGTCGCGGGGTGACATAGCCGCAGATGTTCCCATACTGCAGTCCGGCCTTGTCCAGCAATTGGCCCACGATCTCGGTTGCGGCATCTTGCAGGGGTAGTTGTTCCCGCGCCGGCAATTCTTCACAACCCAACTCCAGCAGGAGATCTTCAGGCGCTGACATCTTGGCTCCGCAGTAAGGGATGACCGAGGGCGGCACGCGCTTCGGCATAGTTCTCGGCGACGCCGCGGGCGAGAGCCCGGACGCGGCCGATGAATCGCGCGCGCTCGTTGACGCCGATGGCATGGCGGGCATCCAGCAGGTTGAAGGTGTGGGAGCAGTCCAGTACCCGTTCATAGGCGGGTAGGGGGAGCTGTGCCGCCAGCAACGCGCGGCAGTCATTTTCTGCCTGGTCGAAGCGCTGGAAGAGGTCTTCTACGGGCGCCAGTTCAAAATTATAGCGGGATTGCTCCACTTCGTTCTGATGAAACACATCTCCGTAGAGGACGCCGGGGGTCCACACGAGATCATAAACACTCTCTACGCCTTGCAGGTACATGGCCAGCCGCTCCAGACCATAAGTGACTTCCCCCATCACGGGGCGACAATCCAGACCACCCACCTGCTGGAAATAGGTGAACTGGGTGACTTCCATTCCATTCAGCCAGACCTCCCAGCCCAGTCCCCAGGCACCTAGGGTCGGTGACTCCCAGTCATCTTCGACAAAACGGATATCCTGTACCCGGGAATCAATGCCCAGGGCCGCCAACGATTCGAGGTAGAGTTCCTGCAGGTTCACCGGATTAGGTTTGAGCACCGCCTGAAACTGATAGTAGTGCTGGAGACGATTGGGATTATTCCCGTAACGGCCATCCGTGGGACGCCGGGAGGGCTGCACATAGGCGGCACGCCATGGTTCGGGGCCAATGGCCCGCAGGAAAGTGGCAGGGTGGAAGGTGCCGGCACCCACCGGCATATCCACGGGCTGGAGCAGAACACAGCCTTGATCGGCCCAGAAGCCTTGCAGCCGCTGGATGATTTCCTGGAAAGTCATACGGATCTCTGACAGAGGTTTCGCGCATTATGGCCCAATGCAGCCAGTCCTGTGAAGGGCGCCTTCCTGCCTGCGTGCCCGGAATAGCCTCAAAGCAGTTCGGCAATCCCTGAAGCCCCGCGCTTCGCGTCGAGAAAGACCAGTCCAAGCTTCGCCTCTTTGCGGGCAATGACGGTCAGGACGGCATCCGGGCCGGCGTGAATAAGCAAAACATAGCCGTTATCGCCCTTGATCATGACCTGTTCCAGCTCGCCCCGCGCCAGCTCTGCGGCAGTACGGTCGCCCAGGGAAAGCATCGCCGCCGCCATGGCCCCGACCCGGTCTTCATCCATGGTGGAAGAAAGTAGTGAAGCGATAGTGAGGCCGTCGGTAGAAATCACGGCTGAGGCCTCGATGTCCGCAGAAGATCCGTTCAGATCACTGAGGACGGATTTAAGCATTTCTTCACGCATTTTTGTTCTCCTGATGACTTGATAATGGGGTGTATGAAAAGGATGTTGTTTTAGCGATAGCGTTTATCTAAATCTTGTACCAGCGTAACGAAGGATTGATCCTGCAGGCGAGGCGTACCGCTGACGACGAGCATAAAACGTTGCTGACCGATGAATAATGGCCAGAACCCTAGCTCAGAGCGTCCTGCGGGATCGAGCAATCCCCAGGTCTCAGTATTGACACGCAGGTTGTTTTTCAGCAAACGGCCATGCCTGGACTGCAGGGAGAGTAAATCTGCCGAAAGTCCGGCGAGTTCTTCTGCGGCTTCATGGGTGTAGCCGGCTGCCGCGAGATAAAAGCCATTTTCGTCGGCGAGAAGTGTCCTCTGTACATCCGAAAGTTGCGCGAGGAGGGGCGGTAACGCATCTTCCAGACGTTTGTCTTCTTGCTGGCGTGGATGAGCAGTGCCCCGTAATAAACCCAGTCGTTGCAGACGGAAAATGCTGCGTAGGGCTTCGTCTTCGCTCGCCGCCTGAGTCCAGCGCTGTGCGGCCTTGATGCTAAAGGGGACCCGGTGTCCTTCTCGTAAAATATGTAAAAGAACGGTCCGGCTTCCTTCCTGATCCGGGCTGGATGTGGCATAAAAAGCCCCGGCTGGCGTCACTTCACCATAAAGATCAGCGCTGGTGGCGACCAGTTCGATACTCATAATTGATCCCCGATTCCAGGATCGATGGAGTAAAGAAGTGCCATAACCAGATTTTTAACGTCGTCCTTGTTACGACCATCCACTTCGAAAATCGGTGGAATGGGATTAAGCATCCGTAGATCAGCGGTCACTTCTGGGAGCATGCTGGCGTAGTCTGCTATCTGGGGCTGTGCCTGGACATCTGTTTTGGAAACCCCGATGACTACGGGAACGTCGACAATGAAATCTTTGAAGGCATGGAGAAAAAAGTGCAGATCTTTTTTCGGGTTAGGGCGGGTATTGTCCAACATCAAGATGAGGCCTAGACCACCGGTGGTGAGAATGTCCCACATGAAGTCGAAACGCTCCTGGCCAGGGGTGCCGTACAGGTGAATTTTGGTGTTCACATCCAGCTTCAGTACGCCATAATCCATCGCCACGGTGGTGTGACCCTTGCGATTTAGCGTCATATCCGAAGCCTGGGCATCAGTGGAGATAATTGGAATGTCTGATAATGCTGAAATGGCTGTTGTTTTGCCCACTCCAACAGGACCGGTAAAGATGATTTTATTGTCTTCTCTCACAACGGGGCTCCTTCAATATAATTTTTGGCTAAGCATTCGTTGCATCCGCATTTTACAGCCCTGAAATGCGGGCAAGGAGCCGACCCAAGAAGCTTCTTTTGGCCGCGGGTATTTCTGCAACCGTTGGCGCATTGGGCGCCGCTGGCTGGATGCGGTTATCGGGATTCTCTGCCGTGTTGTAGCGCAGCAGTCCTAAGCTGTCTGCGGCTGCAAGAAAGTTAAAAAGATCATGAGGCTCGACGCGTAACATCTTCACCGTCAATGCCGGAGATGCCGGAGAACGGGCCAGAAAAGCCGCTAAACGCAGCGCGTCAGGCAGCATGGTAAGTCGCGTCAGGTTGGGCCATTGCTTCAATTGTACCGGGGCGTTGATCTGTAGTTGCTGGCTGAGACGTCCGTTAGCAGTCCATGCCCCCATTTGCCAGAGCAGAGACTGAAGGGTGAGGTGCCGTGTGGATACATGAGCGGGGACGTCAGTGTCCTTGGGGGCACGCATTTGTAGCCGCGGATGCTCTTCTCGCGCCAGCGATTTGAGATGTTCATCGTCCGCTAGCAAGATGGCCTGATCTGCCATCGGGTCTAATCGCAGGATAACCTGTTGCTGGTCATTCACAATAATGGCTGACGACTGGTCACGCCGGATAATCTGTAAAAGTCCCAGCAGACCCGCCTGAGGGTTGAAGTGACGTATTTCTTCAGAACGCAGCAAGGGGGCCGGACGCGGCGTAGCGGCTGGCGCTGCGACGGGTTTTGGAACAGGCGGGTTTGCGGCGGCGGGCGATGGGACAACAGGCGTGGACAGCGCGGGGATCGTGACCTCGGGCCGAATGGGCATGACCGTGGCGCCGCTCCTGCCTGCTGGTTTTCCGGGTGCAGGGCCACCATTCAGTAACGACTCCAGCGCTGGAAATAGGGTTTCCATACGTACAGGTTTCTGCAAAACCGGGAACATACTATCGGCTTGCGGGGAAACGCTCGTCAGGAGGATACGTTGTTCCGGTTGTTCGCTATGCAATCGATGAGCGATAGCCATACCCTCCGCACCATCCACATCAATAATAGTCATTGCAGGTGCTTGCGTATCACCCGCATCCAGCAGTTGATAATGGCGCCGGGTAAACATTTTGAAAGCCATACGGAAGACGGCTTCTTTGCGTGCATCCATCCCGATGCTGCGAACGAGGATACTATCGCTATTAGAGGGGTTTTTCGTCATGATCAAATCCTAAATGATCTGTCGTTGCGGGTAGCGCTGGAGGCGTTCAGCAAGGCTGAACATTTGGCGCATGATATCTTCATTGGGCGGCATATCCGTTGTAAGAATCGATTTTATGAATTGGGAAAAGCGCTCGCGGGCATCCATCCGTTCGTACATTTCGAGGAGCGGTCCATAATAAACGCTATGGTCCGGTTGAGCTAATGTGGCCTTCTCCAGAAGATCTACGGCTTCGTCTACCTGCCCATACTCCAGAAGCAGGTTGAATTCCTCGATAATGCTGTCCTCACTGCCCTTCGGAGTGATCTGATGATCGCGGCGAATTTCTTCTGTTACCAGCGGTGGACTGCTCATTGGTATGGCAGTGATCGGCAGATAAAGCCCGTACTGATCGGCCAGCCTGGCGAGAACATGCTCTTCTCCGTCGCTCTCGGCAAGAGGGGTCCACAGGTCATGCTTACCCAGTCGCTGGCCGCGGTGCAGCAATCGCGTTCGCAAAGCGCTACCCGCACCCCACAAGGTTATATAGAGCTGAAGGAGGGATTCAGCGTAGGGGGCGCATCGCCGCTGGATGTAAAGCATCTCCAAAAGCGTAACCTGGAGGATGAGTTTGCGGGGATCGAGAATAAGGTTACGGCGTAACAGACGTTCGGCCTCAGGATATTGGTGGCACGTCAGCAAATGACGTGCGGCACTGAGGGGCGAAATCAGCCCGGCCACTACCTCGTATTCCTCCTCATCCAGCGGCGTGATGTCATCGGACCCGGTCAGCAGTATGGCACCTGTGCCCGCAGAACTGTTCTTTAAACCCCCGCCCGATAACTGCCCTGGTTTTGCAACAAATCCAGACAGATCCAGCGGTTCCGGGTTGACGATGGCTTGCTGCAACTCTCTTTGTGCACCTACGAGTGAGGAAGATGCCGCTGATTGCGGTGCATGCGTAGCGTGGGTGATGACTGCAGCAATTTGCGCGCTGCTCATCCCTAAATTCTCTGCAGTTACCCGCAATTGCAGGCTTTGCGGATCCAGTTTTAGCCCTTCCAAAACGAGATTCTGGACCTCCGCGCCAGGGATGACACGCGAGTCATTGAGTTTTTCCAAGAGTTCAGCGAAGTGATCAATGTCGGGAATTTCACGATAGATCGAGAGGAGCCGACGCATCTGCTGAATATCATCGGGATTGTGATCCACGTACCAACTCAGGGACGTGGCAGCCTGTTCCAGGTGGCCATAGGAAAGATAAATCTCCACCTCGTCAAGAATGCTGGTTTCATTGACCTGTATAGAGGAAATTGTTTCCGGTGTGTTGTTGGCTGGACCGGTTTTAATAGCCGAGACTGCTTGTGTTGCCCCCCCCCTGCTCTCGCGGGCAGGGCGCAGCGTGCCCGCGACATTGAGAAGCTTTCGCCTGCGCAATACCTCCCACAACCCGATCAAGACGACCAAGGCCACAAGGAAAGCTATAACAATCAGACTACCGAGGGGCAATTCCATGCAGGAATCTCGCTTCAGAATGAACGTGGTTTTGCTTCTTTGCCGCTATCAGCCCGGTAAATAGGCGTTTTACCGGTGCTGTCAATGTGCGAAGAGTTCGGCAATTTCATGGATACGCCTCGTGCTGGGACGCTTCGCAGTCGGAGAGGCATCTGCTGCTGCCGCGTAACCCGCGAATAATGCAGGCAAAGCATTTACGACGAGAGGGAGCCGTTCCCGACTCACCGTGGCCAGCCGCCATTCGGCACGCCATCCATGAACGGGATGGCTAGTGCAAATTGCGACACCCCAGCCGCCCTCCTGCACCGACCATTGATGCTCGGCGACGCACAATTGGTGCTGTTGCGGCGTGTGGTTCAGACCGACGTAGGGGCCAGCATAGGTGATGCGCAGATCGCCAGCCAGATCAGCCAGCATATGATCAAGACGATGCAGCGCATCGCGTAACAGCTCACTGGAAGCAGGTCGACCGTCTGCTGCATTTTTCAAGAATATCAGGTGTGGTGATTCCATACACGCCTCCTTTTACTTTATAATTATGACGGTAATGGAGCACGCTGCCAATGCGCGTGCGGTGGGTGGTGTTTCTTGCTTTTTCAATGTGCCGCAAACAGGAAATAAATAATGCGAAAACAGTTAGGTGTCTGGTTTCTGGCAGCCTTCATGGGGTGTGGAGCGACGGTAGCCGATGCCAGTGTATATGCCTTGCCCGCCAAGGGTAATGTTGTCGGAGCGCTTAAGGCGGTAACAACCCATAGTGACGATACGCTTTTGGATATCGGGCGTTTCTACGACCTGGGTTACAATCAAGTGACGGCAGCCAACCCCGGCGTCAACCCCTGGCTCCCCGGCCAGGCTAGTAAGGTGGTTATTCCTGCCGAGTATATTTTGCCGCCAAAGCCATGGACCGGGATCATCGTGGATATTCCGGCACGACGGATTTACTATTTTCCGGCGAATGACCGGGTGGTATACACCTATCCTGTTGGAGTCTTTCTGCCGGGCTGGAAGGAGCATTTGACGGCCACGCAGATTATCGCCAAGTTTAAAATGCCCGCATGGAACGTTCCCAAAAATATCCACGCGTGGTTTGAGAAGAAATTCCACATGGACATCCCGTGGTACTGGCCACCCGGCGCCGAGAACCCCATGGGCGAACTGGCGATGGAGACCGGGCTCTCCGGCATCTTCATCCATGGTACTTATCATCCCTGGGGTGTTGGTATGCGGGCCAGTCAGGGCTGTTTCCAGATGTTTCCGGAAAATGTTGCGCAACTCTTCCCCATGATTCCCGTGGGTACCCCGGTGCGGATTATTGATCAGCCCAACCTCGTGGGTGTACGTGATGGGCAAGTCTACCTGCAGTCATACAAACCGATGCATGCCTATCACCAAAAAGGTATCCCGGACTTGCAGCGTGCCGTTATGACGATCAAGTCTTTCATGGCGCAGAATCGCATCAACCAGGGCATCGATTGGGCCAAGGTCCGGCATATCGTGGCGGAGCATAACACCGTGGCACTTCCCATTGGGATCGACGCGCCGAGCTATGAAACGCTGTCTGCCGCACTTCCCACAACGCCTTACGCGTACGCACCTTATGGTCCATCGGCGAATGGCGCGGCGGTACCGCCGCCATTACCTCTGGCGAGTGCCACCGATCAGGAACATCTGCACGTCCAGGTGACTTTCCCCGATCAGAAGCCGTAGAACCTCGTTCCCTCCTCAGGGGGCTGGCTAGTGACCACCCCCGATCCCTTGCTCCTGAATCCAGAGCCAAAACAGCCCGAGGTACTCGTGACTTGCCTCGCTACTGATTTCCAGATAAATGGCTCGCGGCAGCCAGCTATCCGGCCGGAGTCCGCTCACCCGATCCAGACGGTAATCGGTGGGAACGGGGATCACTTTCAAGTCAGCGTGGCGGAACCAGGCGGCCGCCCGTGGCATGTGCAACGCGGAGGTCACCAAGTATATTTGGTGGATATCGTGCCCGGTCAGCAATGCCGCGCTGTCTGCTGCGTTGGCGGCCGTATTATAGGATTGGGTTTCCGGCCAGATGGAGCTTTGTACGCCCAGATCCTGGCGCAGGATGGACTCCATGGTGACCGCCTCGGGCGGGGCGCCCAGTCGCGGAGCGCCACCACTGGGAATGATAGGGAGCCCGGTTCGTTTGGCCAGCTGCGCTGCCGCCATCAGGCGCACGAGGGTACGTGCATTCGCCGTTTCCTGGTCCGACTCTGGGGATTGCATGACCTCCCCGCCCCCTAATACGACGATCGCCTGAGGAACATCGGCACCGCGCAGGGGCTGCGTCAGGGGCGGATAGCGATCTTCTAAGGGCAACAGGAGAAGGCGCGCTCCTATCGCGGTAGAGAAAAAATAGAGGGTGCCCAGCGCGAGCAGGATGAGTACCCGGCCGAAATAACGCCAACCCACATTTTTAGCCAGCCAACCGATAGCGGCGAGGATGAACAAGACACCCGGTGGCTGCAGCAGTGCTGAGGCCAGGGTCAATGTAGTGGTGTAGCGCAACAGCATAACCCTGGCTTCGCTCAGTCCCCGACCATTTCATGGAAACTGCGCTCGGCGTGGTAGGAAGATCGTACCAGCGGCCCGCTAGCGACGTGGCGGAATCCCATAGCCATGCCGTCTCGTTGTAACTGCTGAAATTCCTCCGGCAGAACGAATCGCGCAACCGGCAGATGATGGCGGGAGGGTGCCAGATACTGCCCGATGGTGAGTAGCTCGCATCCCGCCTGTCGCAGATCCTGCATCACTGTGCGGATTTCATCGAGTTCCTCGCCCAGACCAAGCATCAGCCCGGATTTTGTGGGGACGTGAGGATGCTGTTCCTTAAAGGCAGTGAGTAGTTGCAGCGAGTGACGGTAATCCGCACCGGGCCTGGCCTGTAAATACAGGCGCGGTACGGTTTCCAGGTTGTGATTGAAGACGTCTGGCGGTGTCTCCTGGAGTGCTGCCAAGGCCCTGGCTGCCCGACCGCGAAAATCCGGTACGAGGATTTCTATGTGCAGTTCCGGGCAACGTTCGCGCAACGCTGAGATGACTTGGGCAAAGTGCTGGGCGCCGCCATCGCGGAGATCATCACGGTCTACGGAGGTAATGACGACAAAGCGTAACCCCATGTTTGCCACGGTCTGGGCAAGGTGGACAGGTTCCAGAGGGTCGGGTGCTTGCGGACGGCCATGCGCCACGTCACAGAAGGGACAGCGGCGGGTGCAAACGTCTCCCAGGATCATGAAGGTCGCCGTCCCACCGCCGAAGCATTCTCCCAGATTGGGGCAGGAGGCTTCTTCACAGACCGTGTGGAGGCCCGCTGCACGCAGGATTTTTTTGAGCCTGTCCACCTCGGGGGACAATGATGATCGTACCCGTAACCACTGGGGCTTGGGCTGGCGTTCGAGCTTTGCCGGAATGATAGGTATGGGGTTGCGTGCAGTCTTTTCGGCGCCGCGCTCGGCTTTTTTAGACTGGTGTTGGGGGCCCATCTCAGGCACCTCCTTTTCTTAAGGGGCGATCCAGGCTGATAGCCAATTCCGCCATCAGGGTTTCGGCAACATCGTGGCTTGGCCAGTCCGGACAGAGGTCATGCACCTGAGTGACAGCGAGATTGACCATGCCACAAGGATGAATACGCTGGAAAGGACTCAGATCCATCTCTGTGTTGAGGCTGAGGCCGTGGTAACTGCGACCGCGCTGAATACGCAGGCCTAAGGAGGCGATTTTGGCATCGCCCACATAGACTCCGGGAGCATCGCGACGCGCATGAGCGCTCACGCCATGTTGCTGGAGCAGACGAATGACAGCCTGTTCCATGGCGGTGGTTAAGCTGCGGACATTGATTCCCATACGGGGGAGATCAATGAGCAAATAGACTACCCATTGTCCCGGTCCATGATAGGTGACTTTGCCACCGCGATCACTGCGAATAACCGGAATGGGGCCGGGGTCAAGAACGTCAGCCGCGTCGGCATTGCGTCCGAGGGTAAAGACCGGGGGATGCTGGAGAAGCCACATCTGGTCCGGGGTGTCGGCGTCCCGCTGCGCCGTGAATTCGCGCATGGCGTCCAGCACCGTAAAGTAGGGGAGCAGGCCCGGCCAGCAGCGAACGAGTAAGGGCGCATTCATAAGCAGAGGATTACGCCGTCAATCTCTTTGACGGATGTATAAATAGCCAGGAGGTGTTCATGGCTGCTGACCTCCAGGGAAACCGTGACGGCCTGATATTGCCCCTGGCTGCTGGGTCGGCAGGAGAAGGCCATGTCCGGCAAATCCAGCGCATGAGGCGCGATCGCCGCCCGCACCGCCGCGAGCAGATCAGCGTGCTGACCAATGGCCTTGACGTGGTGCAGGTGCGGAAAGTCTTCTGCTGGATTTTTTTCGGTTTCCATAGCGTCTCGTAACCCCCTCGTGTCATCGTCGGACAGGACCAATCCATGGCGTCTGCTGATCATGGTAAGTCTTCCTCCGCCTGAGGTGAAGACCTGCCGTAGCTTCGGCATTTTGCTTATAGCGCGTTACTGATCTTGTGGAAGATCTGCGCTATCCAACCCGCCTTCTCCACGGCAGTCTGGGCAACAACAGGCACGGACTTCAGTGGTTTGCCATCCAGCAGGAAGATGAGCCGCCCGACGACCGCACCTTTCTTCAGCGGAGCCTGGAGATTGGGTGCAATCTCCACCATGCGCTGTAGATCGGAAAAATGTCCTTTCGGAACGGTAATGTTTACGATTTGTTCGACGCCCACAGGGATGTGCATGGGCGATAAATCGCTGCGGGTGATTTCGCTGACTTTTTCCCCGGCGGTATAAACCGGATGGTTGACGAAAAAGCGGTATCCGTAATCCAGCAGGGCTTCGACGGCATTGGTACTGCCAGCCCAGTTCGGTCCACCGAGAACAACGGCGATAAGACGGCGACCATTCCGCATGGCAGTAGCATCAATGCAGTAGCCGGAGGCGTCGGTCAGGCCGGTTTTCAGGCCGTCTACCGTAGGGTCGCGAAAAAGTACGGGGTTCCAGCTCCGCTGAGTAATGCCGTTATAGGTATAAGACTTTTCTTTGGTGATCTGGATCACCTGTGGGAACTGTTGAATGAGTGCGTGCGTCAACTCGGCGACATCCAGTGCGGTGGTATAGAGGTTGCTGTCTGGCAGGCCATCGACGTTACTGTAATGGGTGTTGTGCAGATTGATGCGCAGGGCCATATCGTTCATCAGCGTGACAAAGCCCGACTGACTACCGCCCACCGCTTCGGCAAGCGCTACCGCCGCGTCGTTCCCTGAATCAATCAGTAATCCATGCAGCAATTGATCAACATTTGCCGGTACATTGGGCTGGACGAACATGCTGGATCCCCCCGCCTTCCAGGCGGTATTGGAGATAGGGATGTTTTCCTGGGCAGTGAGGGTGCCGTTCTGAATAGCCTGATAGGTCAGATAGGCTGTCATAAGCTTGGTGAGACTGGCTGGTGCCCGCCGCAGGTTTTCACTTTTAGCCGCGATGATCTGCCCGGTATCGTAGTCCATCAGCACATAGCTGGCGATGGCTGGCAAGGCCGGTGCAGGTGGTGTGGGCAGCATAGGCGTCGGGGTTGCGGCAAACGCCCAGGGTGCGAGACACAAGCCGACGAACAAGACGAGCATTCTGGTGATCAGGGTAGTACGGACAATCATGAGGGGCCTCAGTGGTAAGCGCTGATCGGAATTTGGAGTGGTTTTGGGTAGGTCTGGAATTATAGCGATGCCCCGGCAGAAAGCCACGCCCGGAAACGGCAGGCGGTGCCCAACTCCCAGCGCTTTGGGGGGAAATCGCATCATTCATGTGTACGCGGATGGGCATGGACCGACATCAGGATACCCAGCCCGATCATAAAGGTCAGCATCGCTGTTCCACCATAGCTTATCAGTGGCAGAGGCACTCCGACCACGGGGAGGATCCCGGTGGTCATGCCCATATTGATGAAAATATAAAGGAAGAAAGTCAGGCTCAGGGTGCCGGCAATGAGGCGACCGAAGAAATCCCTGCTCTCATAGGCGATTACCAGGCCGCGCAAGACGATGAGCAGGTAGGTGGAGATGAGAACAATAACCCCGACCAGACCAAATTCCTCGGCAAATCCCGCAAAAACGAAGTCGGTTTGGGCTTCCGGCAGGAAATCGAGGTTAACCTGGGTGCCGTTGAACCAGCCCTTTCCCCAAAATCCACCAGAACCTACGGCGATCATGCTCTGAATGATATGGTATCCCGCACCCAAGGGGTCGCGTTGGGGATCCAGGAAAGTCAGGATGCGCTCTTTTTGGTATCCGTGCAGAAAATGCCAGAGTACCGGCCCACTGACCGCGACCAGAATGATGAGTCCGACAAACCAGCGGCGGCGCACCCCCGCCAGCCACATCATGAAAACCCCGGCAGCACCAATTTGTGCGGCTGTGCCGAGGTCCGGTTCCTTGGCAATGAGCAAAAAGGGGATGGCAATGAGCACAAATCCCGCGATAGCAGAAAGCCAGTGGCGGACGTTTTCCTGTTGAGAATAATAATAGGCGAGGAACAGGGGCAGGGCGAGCTTCATAAGCTCCGAGGGCTGAAAGGTCAACGGCCCAGCTCCCAGCCAGCGGCGTGCGCCAAGACTGGTTTTGCCCGCCACGAGGGTGATGGTGAGCAGGATAATACCTATGGCGTACAAGGCGGGTGCCCAGGCGCGAATGCGCTCAGGTGGCGTATTCGCGACGATTACCAACACGACGATGCCGACAGCGAATCGCAAAAGTTGGGCAAGCACCACGCGGATACTTTCCTGGCTGCCGCTATATAGCACCGCGAGGCTGATGAGCATGAGTATCACGATACCCGTCATGAGCGCCGGATCCAGTTTCCGCAGCGGCCGCAGCAGGCGAATGCGCCAGTTCATAGGTTGACCTCCGGCGCTGTCACCGTATTGAGGTAGGCGTCGATTACCGCTCTGGCAACGGGGCCGGCAGTACGGCCTCCGTGGCCACCATGTTCGACAACTACCGCCACAGCGATGCGCGGATGGTCCGCAGGCGCATAGGCGATGAAGAGTGCGTGATCCTGCCAAAGTTGGTTCGTATTATGCAGTACCCGACCAGAGTCATTGCGCTGCGCATGGTGTATCTGAGCGGTGCCGGTTTTACCAGCAATGGTATGGAAATCATTGGCCAGCGATTTGCCGGTACCGGAAGTCACGGCATCACGCATCGCATCCTGAATGACGGCAATGTCGTCTGGTGAAAAATCCAGGGCTTGCGTCACGCTGTCGGGCGATTGTTCCAGATGCGGTGCAACCAGTCGGCCACCGTTAGCGATACTGGCGGTGGCACGCGCCAACTGGAGTGGGGTACTCAGCAGGTAACCCTGTCCTATTCCCATCATTACTGTCTGTCCCTGATACCACGTCTGGCCGTAGCGCTGGCGCAGCCAGTCCGGGGAGGGGACCACACCCGCGGATTCCCCGGGTAAATCCACTCCACTGCGCTGACCGAAGCCAAAATGAGCGAGACCGTTGCCGAGCTGGGTGACGCCGAGGCGCATGGCGATTTGGTAGAAATATACGTCATTGGAATCACGAATAGCTTCGCGCAGATTTTCCGCACCATGACCACCGGGTTTCCAGTCGTAATATTTGTGCTTAGTGCCGGGGATCTGGTAGTAAGCGCCGCCAGCGAGCCGCTGATCAGTGGTGATGGCCTTGTCATGCAGGGCGCTGAGTGCCACAAAAGGCTTGATGGTGGAGCCCGGAGGATAGCTGCCCCGCAGGAACCGGTTGGTCATGGGTGTGCCCGGATCGTCCCGAAGTCTGGTCCATACGGCGATGCTCAGGCCATCGACGAAAGCATTCGGATCGAACGCGGGTGCCGAATAAGCAGCGAGTACATCACCATTCTGCGGATCCAGTGCTACCACGGCGCCCTGCTGCCCGGTCATAGCTTGGGCGGCAGCCTGCTGTACGGCGAGATCCAGAGTCGTATGGAGCGTCGTTCCCTGCCGGGCCGAGTTGCGCAACCGGGTGTGTAACGTGCGTCCGCGGGCGTCGAGTTCTACCTCCTGATTGCCGGGCTGGCCTTTCAGCAGAGCTTCATACTGCGCTTCCAGACCGCTTTTGCCGATGCTATCCAGCCCGGCGTAGTCCGCGGTCTGGTCTTCACTGATTTCCGCAGGTGTCAGGCGGCCCACGTAGCCCAATACATGGGCAAAGAGCGAACCATAGGGATAGTGGCGTTTAATCCGGGTCTGTATTTCCACCCCCGGAAATTGATGGCGCTGCACGGCAAATGCTGCCAGATCATCAGGATTGAGATCGCGACGAAGGAGGACGGGTTGATAGGGGTGTGCATGTGACAGATCACGGTTGAAACGTTTCTGATCCTCCGCATTGATGGGTAATATCTTCTGTAGGCGGTGGATGGTTTCGCCCAAATGGATGGCCTTGTTTGGCGTGATCGCAAGTGCGAAGCTGGTCCGGTCATCCGCGAGTATCTGCCCATGTCGATCGAGAATACGGCCGCGCAGGGGGGCGATCGGCAGCAATGCAATAGTGTTATGGGTGGATTGGGTGGCGTAGTGGTCGTGATCCCAGACCTGCAGCCTGAATACCTGTATAGCCAGTATGGCCGTAAGCAGGGTGATCAGTCCCGCCACGACGAGCAGCCGACGGGTAAACTGCCGATGTTCCTGGGCGGGTTGTAGTGCGTTCATATATGTTTCATGCGCAACGCGTGACGCAGATAATCAAGCGTCAGCGTAAAAAGCGGCCACAGCAGGGCGCCGATTACAGGTCCTAAAAGCAGCGAAAAATGCCAGGTGACGGTGCCTGCCCAGGCTTGCCACAACCAGACCAGCAAACGGTGGGTCAGCAGTAACAGGAATATGAAGAAGAGTTGTTCCCGGGACGCCAGGCTACGGACTCTGCCAAGGCCGGTGTAGAGCAGATAAATCATCACAACCCCGGCGATGGCCTGAGCTCCCAGCACATCGCCGAGTACCATATCCTGAAGCAGACCGATCAGCCAGACAATGGTGAAGCTTAGTTCAGAGTTGCTGCTGATCGCCCAGTAGAGCAGTAGCAGGGCGACAAAATCAGGATGGAGTAAGGCATAAAACGGGCCGCAGGGAATGGTTTCTGCCGTAAGTGCGAATAAAAATCCGAGAATGAGCGCGATGGCGATCATGGCGTTGCCGCTGGCTGCGGGGATGGGCTATCCCAGAGCATAAGCACCGTGCTCAGTTGTCCCAAACGAACAGACGGTCGTACCACAATCTGTGCAAAGGATTGGTCACCATTACGGACGATGGCAGAAATCGTGCCGACATTCAGTCCCGGCGGGTAGCGCCCACCTAAACCAGAGGTGACAAGTCTATCGCCGACCTTCAGGGAGGTGTTGCGCGGTTGAAAGGGTACTGCAAGGTTATCAATATCCCCCTTGCCGTCTACCAGCAAGGGCGTGTCCGAGTCTGCGGGCTGTACGGGAATGCTGCTGTCCAGGTCAGAAAGCAGAGCCACCTGACTGCTCATAGGCGAAACACTGACTACCTGACCAGCCACTCCTCCTGCGGCAAGAACCGGTTGTCCGACAAATATTCCCGCGCGCGCGCCCATGTTGACGATTAATAACTGGCTCCCGGGTGAAAAGTTCTGCGCGATAACCTGCGCGACGGCCACTTTCCCGGGCGGCTGGGGGATGCTGTCGAGTAACGCAAGAAGCTGACGGTTTTCATTACGCAGGATATCTGCTTCTAATAGTTCAGGTTGGGCACGGACGAGTTCAGCGCGTAGTCTGACATTTTCAGACTTTAGCGCGGCACGGCTTTGCAGGTAGTTGTCAGCCAGCTGCCAGAAGCTGGTTCCCTGCATGCTGATCCACTGCACCGGATAGGCCACGGCCAAAGAAACGCTCTCTATACTGGGATGTTTTTCGCTGAACACCGAAACAAATACGGTCAATAAAACCAGTACCGCTACGCGAAGGAGCGGCGGGTAGCGGCGGGGGAAAAACAATGCAGGCATGGTAGCTCAGGAGAAGCTGTTAAGCTTAATCGTCGGCAAATACCTCACCCAGCAACTCCAGTTCTTCGAGCGCCCGACCGCTGCCCCGCGCCACGCAGGTTAACGGATCCTCCGCAACGATGACCGGTAGTGCCGTTTCCTCCATGATCAGGCGATCCAGATCGCGGAGGAGGGCGCCACCGCCGGTCAATACCATGCCTCGTTCAGCGATATCGCCAGCGAGTTCGGGAGGTGTCTGCTCCAGGGCCAGTTTGATGGCGCCGACAATGGCACCTAACGGCTCCTGAAGGGCTTCAAGAATTTCATTGCTGGTAATCGTAAAAGTCCGTGGAACGCCTTCGGCGAGATTGCGCCCGCGTACTTCCATGCTGAGCACTTCCTGACCGGGATAGGCGCAGCCCACCTTCTTCTTGATCTCTTCGGCGGTAGTCTCACCAATCAGCATGCCGTAGTTGCGACGAATGTAGTTGACGATCGCCTCATCCATTTTGTCACCACCGACACGCACGCTCTGGGAGTAGACCACCCCGCCCAGCGCGATGACACCGACTTCGGTGGTGCCACCGCCAATATCCACCACCATGGAGCCGGTAGGCTCCGCAACGGGCATCCCGGCGCCGATGGCGGCCGCCATCGGCTCTTCAATCAGGTGTACTTCGCGTGCGCCCGCACTCATCGCCGACTCGCGGATCGCACGCCGTTCCACTTGCGTTGCTCCATAGGGTACACAGACGATAATCCGCGGGCTTGGGCTCAGGAAGCGTTGATGGTGCACGCGTCTGATGAAGTGCTTGAGCATGGCCTCGGTAATCTGGAAATCGGCAATCACGCCGTCTTTCAGTGGTCGGATAGCCGTAATGTTGGCCGGTGTGCGGCCCAGCATACGTTTGGCTTCCTCCCCGACATGCATCCGTCGGCTGGTAGCCCCATGCCGCCCAGTGTGGATGGCCACCACGGACGGTTCAGACAGCACAATACCCTTGCCGCGCACGTAAATCAGGGTGTTGGCAGTGCCCAGATCTACGGCAAGGTCGGTGGAGAAAATTCCAAGAATGCGTTTAAATATCATCAAGTTAAAAGCCTTGCTGAAAATGGAGGAAACTGCTTTGAAGGGGCAGAAACTTACTGCATCCACAACAAGCCGTGTGCAAAGAACAGTCTAGCATGAGGAATGGCCGAGACCAAAGCTATGAAACCTGTGGATGAATGGCTACAACATCCCTTTTGAAGGCGCAGCGATTGACGCGTGCGCTGGGTTTGGCGGGCATGGCGCCGGGGCCGAATACCAGCCGCCCCCATCCCAGGAGATTTCCTTCAAAGCTCGCCGACGCCACGCTCGGTACCTGGCTTACGCCGTAGCGGATTACGCAGCTTCCCAGGGGAATACTGCTTCATGATCCCGGCGGAACCCTTGCACAGAGGCTATCCTGGTTGATCGGGTGGTTGCGATTGCCCTGAATAAATCGTACCTTATTATCCTCTACCGTGACCTTGACGCCACAGCGACAAGCCTACATGTAGGACGTGCTGTTTAATAATTTCCTGCTTGCTGTGGTCTTCAAATTCCATGACGGTAGCCATCTTGTACCTCGTGTCTGTATGAACCAAATTGGGGACATCCCGCTGTCCCCGAGATGTTGGCGGAATAGGCATGATAAGGCGAGTCAGCGCTTTTTGTTTTGTAATAAGTAGTTCTTATTTGCTTTGTGCCCGGCACGGTGATTAGTTTAATGGCGCTTAATCCAAGGAGATTTACTCATGATTCGCAATGATTTCAAAGAACATTCGCGCATTACCGTTACCTGGAAGGATAAGGAAGGTAAGTTGCGACCCGGCAATTTCTACGTCTATGCCCTCCTCAAGGACGCCATGATCGTCCGTGCTACGGACAAAGACGGCCTCCTGCGCAAACTTGCCTTCAGCGACGTGCTGCGCGTGGTGAAGTTTCAGGACGTGGCACCGCAGGATCGTTACATGATCCCTGACGAGATTCTGAAAGAGGTGAACTGGAAGGATCGGGATGTGATGGTGCGTTACAGTTCTTCACCACATCGCGGCAAGTAGGTATCAGGCGGAAGGCGGACAGGACGCCTAGTCTCTCTCCCAGAGGCCTGTCTTGCCGCCGTCTTTCCGTAAGAGGCGGGTATTTTGTAGCAGCATCCCGCGATCTATGGCTTTGCACATGTCGTAAATAGTGAGCAAACCCACGGAAACCGCCGTGAGGGCTTCTATCTCGACACCCGTCTGGCCGACGCAGCGCACTTCGGCACGACAAACAATCCGCGCCGGATCATGAGCAGGGGTCAATTCGACCTCGACGCCCGTGAGGAGCAAGGGATGTGCCAAAGGGATCAGCTCCCATGTTCTTTTAGTGGCCTGAATGGCTGCGATGCGTGCCACACCCAGAACATCACCTTTCCCCATTCCTCCAGACTCAATGCGTTCCAGTGTAGAATCCGCCATAATGATTTCACCTGCCGCCAGCGCAACACGAGTCGTCACTACCTTCTTACCGACATCGACCATGTGGGCTTCACCTAGCATATTAAAATGATTGAGGGTCTTGGGACCTGACATGAATCTGGCACTCCTTTTGCGTAAGACTATAAAGCACGCGCGACTCAGGAAGCGGATATGACCTTTCCCAAACGCCTCTGGCTATGGATGATTCTCTGGTTGGAGTAATACCCACCCCTGGCGGGAATCATAGTGTGATTGTCGTGCGCAACGATAGCGACTTTCACACTATCTTCCAGCTCCGCCTGGATCGCTGTTCTATCGGTTATCTTCGGGATCGGTACAGCATGCCGACTGTTTTTTGTCGAGGCACGGCATGTGGTTAATCTCTATCATGGCCGTCAGCAGTGTTGAACGCGGTCTCAAAAGAGGTTTAGTATGAATCTTTTGGGGTAAAGTTCCCAAGGAGTAGCAGGCATGTCGCAGGAGGTATTTGCAGAACCGATACGAGAAACCGCGTTGGCGGATCAGTTCGGTCGGCATGTCACCTATCTGCGCATTTCGGTGACTGAGCACTGCAACTTTCGTTGTAGCTACTGCTCTCCAGAGGAAGGGACCCCCTTCTACGCGCGGGAAGACCATCTTCAGGCAGAAGAATATGATCGCCTGATTCGCATTTTCAGTGGGCTCGGCGTTCGCCATATACGTTTTACGGGCGGCGAACCACTCATTCATCCGAAGATTCTTTCCCTCGTCGGTTCCGCACGTCGTCATGGTGTGGGTAAGATCAGTGTCAGCACCAACGGATTACTGCTAGGGCGCCGCGCCGCGGCCCTGCGGCAGATGGGTGTCAATAACCTGAACATCAGCCTCGACAGTCTTGATCCCGAGGTTTTCGCACGGGTGACCAGAGGTGGTGATCTGCGTCGTGTGCTGGAAGGTATCGAAGCAGCTATTCTCGCGGAAATTCCACGGATTAAACTCAACGTCGTGCTGCTTCGCCAGAACAACGGAAATGGTCTGCCTGCGCTGGTGGAGTATGCGATGCAGCGCGGTATCGATATACGCTTTATTGAGACCATGCCCCTGGGCGCGGCTGGGGCGGCCGCCCAAGAGGTGCAATTTTTGAGCGCCGCGGAAGCACAGCAAGTCATAGAGCAGCGATTTGGCCCGCTGCAACCCGTGACCAGACCCGCAGATAATGGCCCTGCACGCCTCTATCAGCTTCCGGCAGTGCGCTCCCAAGTGGGCTTTATTACCCCCATCAGCAATGATTTTTGTGCAACCTGTAATCGGGTACGCCTCACGGCGACGGGACGTCTGGTGTATTGTCTGGGTCAGGATAGCGGATTGGCGCTTTTACCCCTCATACGGGGGTCGAATAGTGACGGGCAGATCGCCGAGGCCATTAGCCAGGGCATCTGGCGCGATAAACCGGAGCGGCACCAGTTTGTAGATGACCCAAGCCGTTCTGCGACAGTGTTCATGATGCGACTCGGGGGTTAGCCTTTGGGGTGTTTGATGTTTCCGGTATTTGGTGCTACACGCCGTGCGGAGCATCGTGTAGACTACTCGATTAACTTTTCTTTCATGTAAACGAGTGACGCATGTACGGTTTTCAAGAAATCACCGCGGATCAGCTCAAAGCCTTAACGGAACAAGGGGATGCGTTCACCTTGATTGATGTGCGCTCGCCCGGCGAAGTCGCACGGGGCGTCATTGATGGAGCCAAGCACCTGCCCTTGCACTTGCTGCCTATGTCACTACAGCAGATGGATAAATCGCAACCGATCGTTTTTTACTGCCTGAGCGGTGGGCGTTCGGCACAGGCAGCGGCTTTCGCGGCGGCACAGGGTTTCGGCCAAGTGCTTAATTTACGTGGAGGAATATCTGCCTGGGCCAATCGGGGCTTTCCCATTGCGCAGTTGCCAGGTTAATAAGGATACCCTAAAATAGGGGGGCTTAATCATCAAATCAAAATATTTGCCTTGCTGTTCATGCTTTTCCTGATAGAGTCCAGCAAGTAGTTTTTCAGACATCATAACCGAGGAGGTTAACCCATGGTACAAGAAGACAAGGTACTCGACGCCCGCGGACTGAATTGTCCGTTGCCGATTCTCCGCACCAAGAAGATGCTTGGTGAACTGACCTCTGGGCAGGTCTTGAAGATTGTTGCTACCGATCCGGGCGCCGTAAAGGACTTTGAAGCGTTTTCCAAGCAGACCAAGAATCCCCTGCTGGAGCATGCGGAAGCCGCTGGCGAGTTCATCTTCTTCATCCAGAAGGCCTAATTTAATAAGGTTGGGAAAAGAAGCCCGACCGGGAGCACAAAACAATGGACGAGAAAAAATTAGCAATTATTGCCACGAAGGGCACTCTGGACTGGGGTTATCCGCCTTTCATTCTGGCATCTACCGCAGCGGCGCTCGGCTATGGGGTTGAAATATTTTTTACCTTCTACGGTCTGCAGTTGTTGAAGAAGGATTTGAGCCATCTGCGCGTGAGCCCGCTCGGGAATCCTGCAATGCCGATGCCGATACCGATGCCGACGCTGATGATGGTGCTTCCGGGTATGGAAGGAATGGCCACTTCCATGATGAAGAGCAAAATGAAGGCAAAAGGTGTGGCCAGTCTGGAAGAACTGCGTGAACTCTGTGTTGAAGCAGAAGTACGGATGATTGCCTGTCAGATGACCGTTGATCTTTTCGAGTTTGATACGGCAGATTTCATTGACGGCATCGAACTTGGTGGCGCCGCCTCGTTCTTTGAGTTTGCCGGAGAGTCTGATATCACGCTCTTTATGTGAACTACCGATCTGCACTGCGGGTCAACAGGTGCGACGTGTTAATTGCTAGCGAGGAGCGAGTAAATGGCGACTTACGCTGAGATGAAAGAGATGTTTGACGAAGTCCGCGCGGATTTTCGTTATGATCACGAACTTAATGGATGTTTGAATTGCGGCATTTGTACGGCTACCTGCCCGTCTGCGCAGTTCTATGATTATAGCCCGCGCGAGATTGTCCAGTTGCTGTGGACTGAAAATGTTGAGCAGATCTATGATGCGATGCAGGAAAAAATCTGGGCTTGTGCACAGTGCATGACTTGCGCGGCACGTTGTCCCTTCAAGAATTCCCCCGGTGGTTTGGTCATGATTCTGCGCGAAGTGTCTATTCGTCATGGCATGCAGTCGGCGAAAGATGTGCTACGGCCCTTCGGTCGCGTCATGCTCAAGCTGATCACCACCGGCAACCAGCTTTCTCCAGATATGATTCAGCCCGATCACTTTCCCGACTGGGGTCCCAATATTCAGAAGGTAGAAGGCGATCTGCGGATACTGCGTAAAGCCATTCCGGTGCGCACCTTGCAGACTGTGGAAACGGCGTGGGAGGTGTCGCTGAAGACCTCTGTAGAGATGTACACCATCTGGGAAATGACGGGTGTTCTTAAGTCATTGGAAACTATGGATGAAAACCTCTTCGATGTGATTGAGGACTTCATTGACGAGAAGCGCGAAGATTACGAAGACTGGCTTGAGAGCCAGAGCGATAAGGACTGAGGAGTCAATCATGAGCGACAACA
>JBBIUH010000022.1:0-26107 GCA_037440305.1 Acidithiobacillus sp. | reverse complement strand
AGGACCTCAGTCCCTGGCTGGGTACACTGAGTACACGCTCCCGGGATTTTCATTAGCCTCGCTACCGTAATCAGCGGGACGCTCTGTCGTCATTTTTTCTGACGGGAACCAATGCCTGGATACAGGGTCTCTTTGACCGGAGCGGCCTTACTGATGGGGTCGTCTGGCTTTTACCACGGACACCGGTTTAGAATCTCTGCATGTCGTCATTACATCTCACCAAAACATAAGGACAGTATTCATTCATGGAAAAAAAATCCATCGTGTTGGCCGTAGGCCTTTTTATCATCGGAGGCCTCACCGGCGCTGTCGTGGAACGTTTTGCGGTCGTGCCCCACATGGGAACGGAAGTCAGCCTCAGCGCTGCGGAAAGCTTGCTAGAATCCGTGACCCATGGGCAGGCTAAGGCCGAGAAGGTATTCCCCGGTCCCGGTGGATTAACCGGGATCGAAGTGACTCTGGAAGGGCATCCGACTATTGCCTTTGCCACTGCGGATGGCAAATATCTGGTTGCCGGCCCGGTCCTGAATACACAAGGTGAGGATGAAGCGCACGCGGCGATGATGAAGCTCGGCCTGATTCCCAAGTCGGCAAGTGCGGCGACCATGGCCGGGAAGGCTGCTCATGCCGATAGCTTTGTGCTGGGTACCAGCGGGCCGGAGATAACCGCTTTTGTCGATCCTAACTGCATTTTCTGCCACAAGTTCTATGAAGAGGCCAAGCCGCTGATTGACGCCGGCAAGCTCAGGGTGCGTTATGTGGTGGTAGCGTTCCTCAAAAGGAGCAGTGGTCCCAAAGCCGCCGCCATTCTCGGTGCCAAGGACCCCGCTATTGCTATGGCGGAGAACGAAAAGGGCTTTGATGAAGGGACGGAAGAGGGGGGTATTAAACCGGCTCAAAATCCTGGCGCCGCCACCATTAGCGCAGTGGAAAATAACACCAAGCTGCTCAGTGAGAGCGGTGAAATGGCTACCCCTACCTTGATCTACTGTGATCAAAAAGGTGAGCCCACCCTGGTACATGGCTTGGACAAAGAAAGCCTCCAGGATTTTGTTGCACACATCGGTAATCTGCAAAATGGAGCATGCCAGAAGTGACCATGTCCGAGACAAATGCGGCAGTGATTCAGCGTGGCGACTATAAAGCACCTAGCTATCGGATCTCTGAAGTTGCTCTCAATGTACGTTTGGACCCGGAAAATACCGAGGTGTATGCTTGCCTCCATTTCCAACGCATCGCACCGGCGCCGGTTGCCGAATTGCATCTGGACGGTGAGTCTCTGGAGTTGTTGAACCTCCAATGGGATGGCCAGGTGCTGCCAGAAAGCGAGTATCGACAGACCGACGGTGGTTTACTGCTGCTGAATCCTCCAGAAGCTTTCATTCTGGAGAGCAAGGTGCGCATTCATCCTACGGCTAACACCTCTCTTTCCGGACTCTACCATGCGGGCGGGCAATTCCTGACCCAATGTGAGGCGGAGGGTTTTCGGCGCATCACCTATTATCTGGATCGTCCTGACTGCCTCGCCCGCTTCACGGTCACCCTGCACGCCCCGCAAAAAAATTGCCCGGTGCTACTCGCCAATGGCAACTGTATGGCCATGGGTGATGAAGAGGGCGGCTGGCACTGGGCCCGCTGGGAAGACCCTTATCCCAAGCCGGCCTATCTCTTCGCCATGGTGGCCGGTGATCTGGCGGTGGTCCGCGATCAGTACCGTACCGCTTCCGGCCGGGACGTGACCCTGGAAATTTATGTGGCCGAACGCGACACCGGTGCCTGCGCCCAGGCCATGGACAGCCTCAAGCGCGCCATGCGCTGGGACGAAGAAGTCTATGGCCGGGAATACGATCTGGACCGCTACATGATCGTTGCTACTGACAGCTTCAATATGGGCGCGATGGAGAACAAAGGTCTCAACATTTTTAATGCTAAATATGTGCTCGCCAGCCCGGAAACCGCTACGGACAGCGACTATCAGGGCATTGAGTCGGTCATTGCCCATGAATATTTCCACAACTGGACCGGCAACCGGGTGACTTTGCGTGACTGGTTTCAGTTGAGCCTCAAGGAAGGCCTGACCGTGTTTCGCGATCAGGAGTTCAGTGCCGATCAGAATTCCCGCGGTGTCCAGCGCATTGGCGATGTGCGCCGCTTGCGTGCCGCCCAGTTCCCGGAAGACGCTGGCCCGCTCGCCCATCCGGTGCGGCCCGATGCCTATTCCGAGATCAACAATTTCTACACAGCCACGGTCTATGAAAAAGGCGCCGAACTGGTGCGGATGATTCATACCCTGCTTGGCAAGGCGCAGTTTCGGAAGGGCATGGATCTTTATTTCGAGCGTTACGACGGTCATGCGGTTACTATCGAAGACTTTGTTGCCGCCATGGAAGATGCTAACCAGCGCGATCTTTCCGCTTTTCGCCGCTGGTATAGCCAGGCGGGCACTCCGCAGCTGCGGGCCACTGGCAGCTACGATCCCGCCCGGCACAGCTATACCCTCACCCTACATCAGAAAACCCCGGCAACGCCTGGCCAGCCTGTTAAAGAGCCTGTGCCGATCCCCGTACGTATGGCGCTGCTCAACACGCTGGGGCAACGTGTGCCTCTGGATAGTGTCGGGGGCGGCTCCGAAACCGTGTTATTGCTGGATCAGTCGGAGCAGTCATGGGTCTTTGCGAACTTGCCTGATCCGGTGATCCCCTCCCTTCTGCGCGGTTTCTCCGCCCCGGTGCGTCTGGAAAGCCCCTTGGATGACGAGGCCCGCAATTTTCTGGCGCGCCACGATGACGATCCCTTCAATCGCTGGGAGAGCACTCAGGACCTCGCCGTAAAAGCCTTACTCGCCGCCGTGGCGGATTCGGCGACCACCCCATTACCAGGCGCCTTGCGGAACGCCATTGAAGCGACGTTGGCGGACCGTCAGGTGGACCCCGCCTTCCGTGCCGAATTGCTGGCTCTCCCTAGTGAGGATTACATCGGCGAACAGATGTCGGTAGTCGCCGTTGAGGCCATCCACCGCGCCCGTGACGGGCTGATGCGTGCCATCGGCACGCAGTTCGCAAATAAATGGGTGGGCCTGTATCACGATCTTGCCGCCGCCTATCAGCGCGACGGTTTGTCTATCGGCCGCCGACGTCTGCGCAATCTGGCCCTGAGTTACCTCATCGCCAGTGAGAGTGGCGGCCACGAGGAGATGACCCTGCACGCCCGCCAGCAATATGCGCAGGCCGACAACATGACCGACCGGTTGGCGGCGTTCCAGTTGCTGGTACAACACCCGCACCATGATGCCGAGGATATCCTGCTCGACTTTTACCGAAAGTGGCACAAATACCCGCTGGTGATTGATAAATGGTTTGCCGTACAAGCTGCGGCGCCACGTCCGGAAACCTTGCGTCAGGCAGAACATCTGCTGGTGCATCCCGCTTTCGACTGGCGGGTGCCCAACCGGGTGCGTGCGGTACTCGGTGCTTTTGCCGCCAATCCCACGGTTTTTCATGCAGCGGACGGCTCCGGTTATACCTTCTATGCCGAGCAAATCCGCCGTCTGGATGACCTTAACCCGCAGACGGCGGCGCGCCTGGCGACGCCCCTCAGTCGCTGGCAGCGCTATGATCCTCCCCGTCAGCAGGCGATGGGCGCAGCCTTGAAAAGGCTGGCTAGCAAGCCCAGGCTTTCCCGCGATCTGGCAGAAGTCATCCAGCGTTCCCATCCCGGTAAAGATTAAATATATTCACCATAACCACCAGGGAGACTGGAAATATAGCTATAGATCGTCAACGTGCCCGAACCGCAATGTTGCCTGCCCCACGGAATTGCCTTGATTGGTCATGTGACCGAACACAAGCGCGATGGGCTGGATTAAATACTGAAGGAATCAGCCCCACGGCCGTGGGGCGTTCTCCAGCCGCTCCCAATACTTGGAGAATTTTTTGCGTTGTCGGTTCTCACGGGCATGGAGATAGCCCATCAGCATCCCCGCACTAAAGGCGAGTCCGTGCTTGCGACTGATAGCCAGCCCCGCCAGATGCTGTCCTGCCATGTCGGCGTCATGTACAGCACCAGAGATTTCCTGCAGGGCGGAAAGCATTTTGAGTAGTGTTTTGCTGTCTTTGCTTGGCCACATATCGCCAAGTGCCAGAATCACATAGCGCCAGTTCTTGATGCGAATGCGCAAGGCGTGAAAACTGGCGGCGGTCTTGGCCGCATCTCCCGCAGCCATTAATCGGCGATCCTGGCGTCGCAAATGCATTTCCACATAGTCTTGTAAGGGCTGATCACTGTATAGCGCTGCGCGCAGCAGCAGTGCCCAAAGCTTCAGGATCACGGCGGAAAACTGGCCGAGCTGTGCAGGTGTGGCCTCGGCTTGGGCGCTTAGCCAACTGTGCAGGGGGGCTATCTCGGTACCTGTCTCGGTGGCCAATGCCCCCCAATAAGTGGCGAGTACTTCATGGTCACGTCGTATATTTTGCTGATGAAACCAGTCCGCCAATTCCTGACGGGCGCCGCCGAGACGCTTGTCAGGATCCAGTGCTCGGCAGAAACGCAGCAGGGCGCGCAGGCTGCGGACGGTTTTGCGCAACTGATGAAAGGTATCCGGACTGCTGTCGGCCCAATGCTGCCTGGCAGCGGTGAGTGCCTGCTGAATTTGCTGGATCAGCAGGCGGCTGAGTGCCTTCCCGGCGTTTTCGTGGTGGCGTAGCGGTGGTGTTTTGTCCTGTATCGCACTGGCATCGGCCGGTATCAGTCCGGCGAGACGCAAGCCCCGGAACATCTTGCTCTCCCCATCGGGCAGCAGTGGCAGATCACGGCACAGCTCCGCGCCCATCTCCAATACCGCGGCAGCCTCTCCTGTTACCAGCTCCAACTCTACTTCGAGAATCGGTTCGCGCAAGCCGTTGGCAACGATTTCTCCACGATCCAGTGCGACCAGTATCTGGCTGCCATCCGCGCGATCCACCCGACTTTCCAGCCGTTCAAAACGGGTTTCGAGAACGACTTGCAAGACCGAGTCCAAAAAGGGTGCGAGTAACGCTGCAGCATCCGTATCGCTAAACGCCCGAAGATCCGCTTCGGAGGAGGAAACGGTGACGTTCCATTCGGGGCGCTGATGCAATCCGCCAGCGGATTGACCTTCGGCCTTGAGAGTGGCTACCCACTCTTTCCCTTCCCGACGCACACGGTAGGCCAGTCTGGCGCGCCGCAAGACACCATCACGGCTATCATAGTAGAGAGCGTGAAGTGGCAAAGGGGGTATTGTGCCCAGCGCCAGCAGGGGATGTTGGCAAATCTTTTCCCAGGCGGCAGGGGAAGGATCGAGTATCTGTAGTTTAAGCTCTTGTTCCATGTCCCCCCTCCGTTACAAAACGCAGGATCCGCGCCCATTGCGGTAACTCCGCACGAGTTTCTGCAGCCCGCAAATCCGCTATGCCCGCGCCCAGTTGCGCGGCCCGCACATAAAGCGCGCTATCGCGCAGGGTGGCCACCACCGGCAACTGCAAATCCGCCAGAAACGTTTGCAGATGCTGTCCACCCTTGGTACGCGCATTCACGCGGTTGGCAATAACGCCCATGCGCACTTTACCCTTACGAAAACGTTTAATCTCATCCAGTTTTTCCAGGAAAAGACGGCTGGCGTCCATATCGAAAGAAGAGGGACCGATGGGTACCAGCAGCGCCTCCACCTTGTCCAGCATGTCTTCCAGACGCCCTTTTTTCAGACCAGCAGGGGCATCAAAGACGACGAAATCACTCGGCGGATAATCGCGGAAATCCCGATCAGCATCGGCAATGACGGACAGCTTTGGTAAGTGCTCCGACCGCCGCTCGGCCCAGGTGCTGGACGAGTGTTGCTGATCCAGGTCAGCGAGAAGTACCGAGCCGCGCAGTGCCAGCAAACTGGCGAGGTTGGTGGCGACCGTCGTTTTTCCGGCACCCCCCTTGCTGTTGAGCACCAGAACCCGGATCACGACGAATTCCTGTCACGCATGGTGACTACTCCTGTCATAATGTTCCAGCAAGCGGTCCTGAGCCGATTTACAGGCGGCATCCGGGGTCTTACGCAGAAAATCATAAGCACCATCGGCACGCATGGCCCAAGCGTTACAATCATCCTCCAAGTACAGCTGAAGGGTTTCCCTGAGTATGCGTGCGCGCAAGTCGGGGTCGAAAATGGGTATCGCCACTTCCAGGCGGCGAAAGAAATTGCGTCCCATCCAGTCGGCACTGGATATCCAAAGCTTGGGATGTCCGCTATTCCCGAAGTAATAGACGCGGCTGTGTTCGAGAAAACGCCCGACAACAGAACGTACCCGGATATGCTCAGAGACGCCCGGTATGCCGGGACGTAAGGCACAGGCGCCGCGTACCACCAGGTCGATTTCTACTCCAGCCTGGGAGGCCCGGTAGAGGGCACGAATCAGGTCTGGCTCGACCAGCGCATTCACCCGCGCAATGATGCGGCCTTTCACGCCGTGCTGGGTCTCCGTCTCAATGGCATCACGTATCCCGCTGAACATCGTAAAGGGACTTTGCAGCAGGCAACGGAGTTGCGGCGCCTTGCCCATACCGGTGATGTGCATGAACAGGTCATTCATGTCCGCCGTGATATCAGGATTTGCGGTGAGCAGGCTGAGATCGGTATAAACCCGCGCATTGCGGGGATGATAATTGCCGGTACCCAGATGCCCGTAGAGGCGGATACCATCCTCTTCACGGCGCAAGATCAGGATCATCTTGGCATGCACCTTGTGGTTGACCACGCCGTATACCACCTGCACACCCACCTCTTCCAGACGCTCCGCCATCCGGATGTTATTGGCTTCGTCAAAGCGGGCCTTGAGCTCGACCACGGCAGTGACCTGTTTGCCCGCCATCGCCGCTTCTATCAGTGCATCAATGATAGGAGAGTCCGGGGTGGTGCGGTACAACGTCTGCTTGATACCGATGACCTGCGGATCATTGGCCGCCTGGCGGAGAAAATCCAGCACCGGATTGAAGCTCTGGTATGGGTGATGGAGGAGAATGGGTGCCTCGTGGAGTTGCGCAAATATGTTTTCCGGGCGCATACAGACTGAGGGCATGCCGGGTACAAAGGGTGGGAAGAGCAGGTCGGGGCGAGGAACCATGTCGATGATGGCTGCCAGCCGTGACAGATTCACGGGTCCCAGCAGCGAATAAAGATTATCCTCACCAAGATCAAAATGCTTCAAGAGGTAGTCGACCACCTCGCGCGGACAGTTATTGGCGACTTCCAGCCGTACCGCCTCGCCAAAAGGGCGCATCGGCAATTCATCAGCGAGCGCATCAAGGAGATTATCCACCTCCTCCTCATCCACGAAGAGTTCACTGTTGCGGGTTACCCGGAACTGATAAAAGCCCTGAATGGTCAGGCCCGGAAAGAGGGTTTGCACATGCTCGTGAATGATAGAGGAGAGAAACACGAAATCATTGGGACCCGCCAGATGTTCCGGAATCTGGATGATGCGCGGGAGAATGCGCGGCGCCTGCACAATGGCGATAGGGCTGCGTCGTCCATAAGCGTCCTGACCCTCCAGGACGATAGCGAAATTCAGCCCCTTATTCTGCACCTTGGGAAAAGGATGGGCCGGGTCGAGGCTCAACGGGGTGAGCAGGGGCATCACCTCGGTCTGGAAATAATTGCTGATCCAACGTTTTTGGGCGGCTCGCCACTCGCATCGACGCAACAGGCGGATACCTTCTTTGGCCAGGGCGGGTAGCAGTCGTTGATTCAGGCAGCGATACTGCGCAGAGATAATTTCGTGGGCCATTTTGGCTACGGCTTCAATTTCGCGATTAGGCCCGAGCATATCCGGTCCCGAGGGACCGGCGCCGAATTTGCGCCGCTGTAGAAGCCCTGCCATGCGTACTTCAAAAAATTCGTCCAGATTGTTGGAAACGATGGTCAGATAACGTAAACGCTCCAGCAGGGGCACATGCGGATCATCTGCGAGGGCCAGTACTCGCCGGTTAAATTCGAGGATGCTGAGATCACGGTTGAAATAGAGATCGGGATTATCCAGAGAGGGGGCCGCATCAGCTTTTTGCGGGGCAGGTGTCTCATTCATGTGCTTATCCCCATGCGTTGCTCTGCCGCAATCAGGGTGTTCTGCAAGAGTGTGACTACCGTCATGGGTCCGACCCCACCGGGGACCGGAGTGATCCACGCCGCACGTTGCTCCGCACCAGCAAAGTCCACATCGCCGGTAAGACGCCCGTCCGGAAGACGATTAATTCCTACATCGATGACCACGGCCCCTTCACGAATCCACTCGCCGGGTATCAGTTCCGGTTTGCCTGCCGCCGCGACGAGCAGTTCGGCGCGTCCCACATGGGCTGCGAGATCGCGGGTGAAGCGGTGGCAGACGGTCACCGTCGCTCCGGCCAGGAGGAGCTCCAGTGCCATGGGCCGCCCGACAATGTTGGATGCACCGACAATCACCGCTTCTTTCCCCCTGACCTCTATGCCGGTTTCCTGAAGCAAAGTCATGATGCCGGCGGGCGTACAGGAGCGCAGCAAAGGCGCGCGCAGCGCAAGGCGGCCCACATTATAGGGGTGAAAACCATCGACATCCTTTTCGACGGCAATGGCCTCAATGATTTCTTCAGGATCAAAATGCGACGGAAGGGGCAACTGTACCAGAATGCCATCCACGGCATTATTAGCGTTTAGTTCGGTAATATGGGCCAGGAGCTGTTGTGGCGTGCTGTCTACAGGAAGATTGGCAGAAAAAGAGCTAATACCTACAGAAGCACAGGTATCCCGCTTTTTCTGCACATAGACCTGAGACGCAGGGTCGGCCCCGACCAGCACTACAGCAAGACCAGGGGAGCGTCCATAACGCTGAAGAAATGCCTGACTGCGACGGGTGACATCCGCCTGTATTTTTTTTGCTATAGCTTTGCCATCAATGCGTTGTGCAGTCACGAGGACCTCTTTGCCAAGGTCTCAATGCTCAGGAAGAATTTGTGACCCATGAAAAAATTACCTGTGTGCGAACAGCGAACGAGCCAACTCAGCAGAGGGCAGCGAATTGGATGCTTCTCAAAAAAGACCAGCGAGAATGTTTACTGGTATTCTTCTGGCCGCCCTCCGTCTTGTCAAGTTAAAAAGCCGGAACCCCAATAAGCGCCCCGGCCGGATCCATCGCGCAAAGCAGCAGTCTCCCGTCAGGCTTCCTGGGCGTTCCGGGGCTCGCGTAAGTCCTTGGCGAGTACCATATACATGGCCGGCACCACAAAGAGCGAAAAGAAAGCACCAATACTCAAGCCTGTAAAGATCACCAGGCCCATCTGGAAGCGACTGACCGCGCCGGGTCCGCCGGCTACCAGCAAGGGCAGAACCCCCAGTACCATTGCCCCCGTAGTCATGAGGATGGGGCGCAAACGGATGCTGGAGGCCTTCTGCACGGCTTCACGCTTGTTGAGCCCTTCTTTCTTCTGGATCTCGTTGGCGAACTGCACGATAAGAATACCCTGCTTGGCGATCAGACCAATCAGCGTGATCAACCCCACTTCCGTATAGATATTGATAGAGGCCAGACCCAAGCTGATGAAAATCAACGCCCCACTAATGGACATGGGTACGGTAATCAGCACGATCAGCGGATCGCGGAAACTCTCAAACTGTGCGGCCAGCAGCAAATAGATCAGGATGATGGCCAATGCAAAGGTGGTCAGCAGCCCACCTGTCTCTTGTATGTATTGACGGGACTGGCTCGCATAGTTCAGAGAAAAATCCTTGGGCATGACCTTTTCTGCCGCAGTCTTAAAGAAGCTCAAAGACTCGCCCATGGTAACGCCGGGTTTGGGTACCGCCTCGATGGTTGCGGAGTTGAGCTGCTGGAACTGCGGCAAGAATTGCGGCTCCACCTTGGTCTCAATGGAAACCACGGTAGACAAGGGCACCATCTGACCGCCGCCGGTCGCGATGTAATATTGCTTCAAGGCTGCCGGATCGAGGCGGAAGTGGTCCGGTACCTGGGGAATGACCTTATAGCTGCGGCCTTCCATATCGAAGCGATTGACGTAGTTGCCGCCTAAGAGGGGCTGCAAGTCCTGGGCGATCTCCGCCATGGTCAGGCCAAGGTTGGCGGCCATATTGCGATTGATCTTCAACACGACCTCAGGATTATCAATGCGCAAATCCTTGGTCACATAGAAAAACAATCCACTTTTATAGGCCGCTGCGATCACCTGGTCAGCCACCTGATCGATTTTGCCATAGCTGCCTGGGCTTTGAAGCACAAATTGCACCGGCAGACCGCCTGCCGAACCGGGCAGGGAGGGCCGTAAAAATGAGGCTACCTGGAGTCCTGGGATGCTTTGCAGGGCCTGCTGGATTTGCGGTTGCAACTGCATCGCCGTCGTGGAACGTTTATCCCAGTTTGTCAGACGCATGCCGGCGAATAGACTGTTGGAGCCGCCGCCGCTACCCACTGAAATACCGGTGACCATGAAGGTTGCCTTTTTCTCGGGATATTTATCCAACACCTTCAGAATCTGTTTTCCATAAAGGGCCAATCGATCCGGTGTAATGGTCGGGCTGCCCGTGCCCGCATTAAAAATAATGCCCTGATCTTCCGCTGGCGCTAATTCTGATTTCGAGGTGCTGAACAGAAAGTAGATACTCCCAAACACTACTGCGGCAAAGAGCATGGTGACTGGCACATAATTCAGTGTGCCACTTAAGATATGGTCGTAAAAATTACGCAAAGCAGTGAAACGCTGCTCGATAAAGTGCTCAAAGCCATGTTCCCTTGTCGGACGCAATATCTTGCTTGAGAGCATCGGTGATAACGTCAATGCTACGATCATGGACATTAAAACCGCAGCCACCAGCGTAAACGCGAATTCACCAAACAGACTCCCCGTCAGCCCCCCCATAAATCCGATGGGGGCGAATACGGCGACGAGCGTGGTGGACATGACAACGATCGGCCCTCCCAGCTCCCGCCCAGTCATTAAAGCCGCTTCAAAAGGCGTTTTTCCTTCATCCATATGCCGGAGCACATTTTCAACAACGATAATGGCATCGTCTACCACCAGCCCGATAGCCAAAACCACTGCCAACAGGGTCAGCAAGTTGATGGTGAAGCCCATGGACCAGGTAATCAGACCTGCGCCCACGATGGACAGCGGGATGGCGATTGCGGGTATGAGCACCGCACGGAATGAACCCATGAAGAGGAAAATTACCAGCACCACTACTGCAAGGGTAATTCCAATGGTGAGGACGACCTCATCGATAGAGGCCTTGATGAAGGTGCTGGCGTCATAAGGAATCGCCATGTGCACACCGGGTGGCAGGCTTTTTGACAACTGGGCCAGCGATGTTTTTACCCCGGAAGCGACATCCAGAGAGTTGGCCGAAGGCGACTCCTGAATACCGATGAATGCCGCCGGTTTACCATCAAAAAAGGCCTGAGAGGTGTAATCCTGTGCACCGAGTTCTACTTTTGCCACATCTTTGAGCCGGATGAGGGTGTTACCAGACTGGCGCAGAACCAGATTGCGGAACTCATCCACATTATGCAGATTGGTGGTCGCGACAATGGTGTTTTGTACCGTCTCCCCCCGCGTTTGTCCGACTGCGGAGATGAAATCGTTCGCTATTAACGCTTGTGAAACCTGCGCGGCGGTAATGCCCAATGCCGCCATCTTCTGTGGATTCAACCACACCCGCATCGCATAGGTATTCCCGTTGCCGGCCCCCGGCGGCAGTATCTGCGCTTGGCCTACGCCATGTACCGAGGCCAGTCGCGGCTGCGCCACCCGCAGCAGGAAGTCGGTAATT
This sequence comes from Acidithiobacillus sp., assembly GCA_037440305.1. GTDB lineage: Bacteria > Pseudomonadota > Gammaproteobacteria > Acidithiobacillales > Acidithiobacillaceae > Acidithiobacillus. The sequence goes on along the minus strand of JBBIUH010000022.1, from coordinate 14,292 downwards.
TGCTGCTGACTGAGTTCTTTGCTGTAGAAGGCGACATACATCAGGTCCGTCGTGTCACCGACCGTTACGTTGATAACCGGTAATTGACTACCCGTCGGCAACTGATCCGTCACCTGTTGCACTTTCGATTGAATGTTGGCGACCGCCGCACTGGGGCTGTAATTCAGCTTCATGTACACGGTAATGGTCGAACTACCCTCCGAACTGTTGGAGGTCATGTAGTTTATATCTGGTGCGCTGGCAATCACTTTTTCCAGGCGCGAGGTGATGAAGCCTTGTACGATATTTGGGCTGGCTCCGGGATACGCGGTGGTTACGGTGACGACCGTGTTAACGAGAGCCGGATACTCGCGGACAGTCATCATCGAATAGGCATGCAAACCCAGCAGAAAAATGATGAGGCTAAGGGCGGTGGCCAGTACCGGGCGGCGAACAAAAATATCGGTAAAAGTCATGTTCTGCGCCTCACGCGTCTTTCTCGTCGCTGATCTTGACGAGACTACCGTCCACCAGTTTTACCTGCCCGGCAGTGATAACCATATCACCCGCTTTAAGGCCAGAGACGATACTCACCTGTCCATTGCGCTCCTTGCCAGGCTTGATGACTTGTTGACGGGCGACTTCCACGGTCTTGCCACCCTGCGTATTCTTTTCGATCACATACACATAATCACCGAAGGTGTTATATGAAAGAGCGGAGACGGGCACCGTCAACACCTTTTCCTCGACATCGCGGACTACCGTGAGCTCGCCAAAAAGTCCGGGGCGCAACACACTTTTCGGATTGGCAATGGTGGCCTGCACATCAATTTGTCGCGTCGTATCATTCACCGAAGCCCCCAACGCGGTGACTTTCCCGCCAAAAAGCTGACCAGGGAGCGCATCAGTCTCCATTTGCACAGGTGTATCCACATGAATGTCCTGTAGCTCACTTTGCGGCAGGGTGAAATTCGCATGCAGCGGATCCCAGGATTGCAGGTCGACAATCTTGGTACCGGGTGTGAGATATTGCCCGATATTCACCTGGCGGATGCCCAGATAACCGCTGAAGGGCGCGCGGATGGCCAACTTGTTCAGCGTCGCATGAATGTCTTTAAGCGTAGCCTCACTACTTTGATACGTGGCCACAGCGGAATCCAGTTGCGATTGGCTGGCGGCTTTGGTGACAATCAGTTCGCGGGTCCGGTGTAGATTGGTTTGTGCCAGACGAAGTTGTGCTTCATCGCTCGCCAACTGAGCAAGCTGGTTGCTGTCGTCAATCTGCACCAGCACGGTGCCTGCCCGGATATACTGACCAGAATGAAAATGAATGGCGGTCACATTACCAGCTATCTGCGGGGTGATATCCACCCCTTGCACAGCGGCCAGAGAAGCTACGGCCTGCAGGCGAGGATGCCAAAGTTCTATCTTGGCCGCTGTGGCGCTGACGGTCACGACGGGTTTTGGCAGGTGCGCCATGGCCTCGGAAATCTTCTTGTTGACGAAAGCCTTAAAGCCAAAAATACCACCAAAAACAATGATCAGGACGATAGTTACAATAATAAACGCTTTTTTCATGACCAGTCTCCACGGCGGATGGCTGTGCTGAATGCATAATGGCTCATGGGTTAGCCTGTGTTACCGGCAATGTGCCGGCATCTGAATGGGAATTTTGTGGGGCGCTGGTGGTGCGCGCCTGGGGTTCCTTTTTGTTCCACCAGCCACCACCCAGAGCGACGAGCAGAGCCGCGGTATCCTGATAGCGCTGCGACTCAGCCCTGATTTCAGCAATCCGGGCGTTGTCATACTGTACTTCGGAGGTCAGCAGGGTGAGATAATCAGAGGCCCCCGCCCGGTAACTCGCCTGGGCCAGTTGCAATGCCTGCGCGGCTGCCTGGAGCGCCTCGCGCTGCGCCGCAAGGGTCTGTGCATCATGCTCCACCGCGCGCAAGGCATTCGCTACCTGATCAAAGGCGCTGAGCACTGTGCTTCTGTAAGCGGCATATACTACGTCATAAGCGGCGTGCGCTTCGGCCTTCTGTGCCTCCAGCTTGCCGCCTTCAAAGATCGGTTGCGACATGGCGCCCACCAGACTCCAGATGCTGCTGGCTGGGTTGAAAAACAGACCCGGGTGACTCGCCGTGTCGCCGAAGGCGGCGCTGAGTTGGACGGTAGGATAAAATTGCGCCCGTGCTTCACCGATGACCGCATTCGCCGCCCGCATCTGCGCGAGCGCAGCGCGGATATCCGGACGCTGCTTCAATAATTGCGAGGGGAGGCTTACCGGTAACTTCTCCGGGAGTTGCAACGCTTCGAGGGTAAAGAGTTGGCGTCTGGCGTTCGCAGGAATGTCTCCCACCAGAATGGCGAGCTCATGACGATAGACGGCGAGTTGCTGCTCCAGCACTGGCAAGGTCGCCATTTCGGTCGCCAGTTGACTGCGCTGGTTCACCACGCTGACATAGCCGATGGCTCCTGCCCGGTACTGGTTCTCCGTAAGCTCCAGAAGCTTCTTTTCCTGGGCAACGATGGCCATGGTGGCGCGGACCTGACCTTCCGTCGCCGCCTCACTGATAGCGGTGGTGACGATATTGCCGGTCAGGGTCAGTCGCGCCGCTTCCAGCTCCCACTGTTGGTACTTCACCAAGGCTTCACTGTTGCGGTAGACCAGACGATTAACGCCGAAAATATCCGGGTAGTAGGAAACGCCGACGCTTCCGGTGATCAGAGAGTAATGAAAGCCGCCGCTCCCCCCAAAGGCCGCTGAACTGGACTTGCTCCGATTAGCCTGGAGATTGCCCGTTATCTGCGGGTAGAAAATACTGGAGTTCGCGCGCGCGGTGGCCTGAGCCTGTTTCAACTGTGCCTGAGCCTGAGCGATGGTCGGACTGTTTTTCAGGCCCGCGGCGATTAACTCGTCGAGCACCTTTGCGTGAAAGAGTTTCCACCACTCCTCATGCAGTTCTTTGCCGTACTCAATCTCCTGAGCATGGCCAGCAGGACCACCGGGCGCCACCGTTTGCTTGATGCTCGCACCAGCCGTATAGGGTGTTTTGTCCGGCGGCGCCTGGGGTACACGCAGCGGCGGCTCAAAGCTACAGGCCGCCAGGCTCCCCGCCAGCACGGTCGCCAGCGCCGCAGCAATGGGTCTTGGCAATGGTTTTTGCACAACAACACCTCTCACGAGCCTATACCGACCGGTCAGTATAATGGCGACAATCCCGCCTGCTGTCAAACGTTACCGGCATTTTTCTTATACAACTGCAGGGAACCAGCGGCAGGGTAACGCGGTCAAAGTTGCCTGCAGAACACGGTGTGTGAAGCCGCTTGATTTAGACAGGGTTTCACCGCATATTCAAAGCACAACATTTTAGTTGGAGGAGCGTATGCAGTTAAAAATTTTTGGCGCCATCGCCATTACCTTGATGCTTGCGGCGCCAGCAGCGTGGGCTGAGCCGAGTGTAGCGCAAGTCACGCAGGCTGTGCAGGCGGGTCGTTTGGATCAGGCGCAGAGCATGATGCAGGAAGTATTGGTTGCTCATCCGCAATCTGCAGAAGCGCAGTATCTGGAAGCGCGTATTTTGGCGCGGCAGGGTAACTGGGCCGGGGCGGCAGCGGCCTTGCAGAAATCCGAGCAAATTGCACCCGGCATGCCCTTTGTGAAGCCGCAGGTGCTGACCTTTTTTAAGAAGTCATTGCAGAGTCATGTGAACAAGCCGGTCGGTAAAATCAGCAAAGAAAGTCGCTGGGGTACAGTGCTGGCGTTTTTCCTGGGTCTCGTCGCGCTCATTGCGCTGATATCCATGCTTTCGCGCCGCCGCCGGCAGGCGAGCATGATGTACCGCGGGCAGCCTTCCGGGCCTTTCGGGGGTATGAACGGTTATGGTCCCATGAATCCCGGCGGAGTCATGGGCGGTATGCCGCAGCAGGGGGGTGGGCTGGGATCCAGTCTGGCCTCCGGTATTGCCACTGGTGTTGGTGTGGGCGCAGGACTGGCAGCCGGGCAGGCACTGGCTGGAAGTCTGTTTGGACACGGCAACGAATCGGGCAATGCCGCCAGTGATAACAGCAACAATGATCTGGGTTTGACGGACGATTCCTGGGGCAACGACCCGTTGGCGTCCAATGACGACTTCGGACTGGATGACGGCGGAGATAGCTGGGGCTAAGCCAGTTGGTTTGCGCAATCGGAGGGGCATCACTGCGATGCCCCTTTTTATATCCTTTCAGGAGGTTATGGTAGCGGGTAACCGAGCTTGCGCAACCCCCGGCAGAGGGCGATCAGCGGCAATCCCATCAATGCGTGGGGGTCTTCTCCTTCCATGCGCTTCACCAGACTGATGCCCAGCCCCTCGGAGCGGAAACTTCCGGCGCAATCCAGTGGTTGGTCTCGCGCCACATAGCGTTCAATCTCCATTCTCGTTAGGGCGCGTAGGACGATCCGATAGGGCACCAGGAATATTTCTGTGCCGGATGCGGCGATGATGGCCATGCCGTTGAGAAATTCGACGGCCTGACCCTGCATCCAACTCAGTTGTTCCACGGCCCGTTCGGTATTCCCCGGTTTGCCGAGAATGCGGGTACCGCAGACCGCCATCTGATCGGCACCGATGACCACTGCCTGGGGATTGCGGCGCGCCACGGCCTGCGCCTTGGCCTCTGCCAGCCGACAGACGAGGGCCTCTGGCGCCTCGTCCGGTAAAGGGGTTTCATCGACCGCTGAAGCTTCCACGCGGAACGGAATTTGCAGATGTTGCAACAATTCCCGGCGGTAAGGGCTGGTGGACGCGAGGATTAATTCTGGCAGAGACACGCACCTTCCTCCTTATCCGGTGTTGCGCTGTCCGGCAGAAATAGCATTGATGGTGCGCAACAGAGGGTCCAGCCATATCTCGCGGAACTCGGGCGGTGCGTCATCGTTGCGATAACGACGCAGCAAGGCGAGCTGAATATGGTTGAGTGGCTCCATGTAGACATTGCGTCGTTGCAGGGAAAACGCCAAGGTCGGATTGTCGGCGAGCAGTTGCTCTAATCCTGCCATGGCGAGCATTTCGGCCAGGCTGCGCTCAAATTCTGCGCGAATTTTCTGATATATTCCGGCGGCGACCTCCCGATCTTTGGGTAAACCCGCATATTCGCCGGCGATAGCCATATCCGTTTTGGCCATGGCCATGGCGATATTGCTCATGAGCGCCCGAAAGAATGGCCACTGTCGGTACATGTCCCGCAAAGCCTGCAAGCGCTCCGGCTTGTCCCCCCGCCACTGGGCGAGCGCCGAACCCAGTCCGTACCAGGCCGGCAGAATATGCCGCGATTGGGCCCAGGCGAAAATCCATGGGATAGCGCGGATAGAGGACATGGAACGGTCCCCCCGCTGGCGATGGGAGGGGCGCGACCCGATGTTCATGTGGGCAATTTCGTTAAGGGGGGTGGCCTCGTAGAAATAATCCATGAAGCCCGGCGTATTTTCGGTCAGGTCGCGGTAAACAGCCTCTCCGGTGCGGGTCAGCTCGGCCATGATCCGCAAGTAGTCCGGGTTATCGCTAGATACGGGCCGGACCAGACCCATACTCGCCTTGATGAGACCGGCCGTGCCCACGGTCAATTCATAAATCGCCGTCTCCAGATTGGCATATTTAAAGGAGAGCACCTCCCCCTGCTCGGTAATTTTGATTTGTCCACGTACCGTATCCGGCGGCTGGGCCAGAATGGCCTCGTAGGTGGGGCCGCCGCCGCGCCCCACGCTGCCGCCACGGCCGTGGAAGACGCGCACCTGAATCCGTCGCTTGTCTGCCAGGGCAGCCAGCCGCATTTGCGCCTGATACAGGGACCAACTGGAAGAGAGAATGCCGCCATCCTTGCAGGAGTCCGAATATCCCAGCATGACCTCCTGAGTATCGTCCTGACTGCGGAGGATTTCGGTATAAACCGGATTGTCCAGCAGGGTGGACATCACCTTGTCCATGCGTTCGAGATCGTGGATGGTCTCAAAGAGTGGAGTGACGGCAATCTCGCTGTAGAGCCCCTGTCGTGACCAACCGGCCAGGCCGAATTCTTTGGCGAGTACCAGCACCTCCATGATGTGGCTGGCCTCGTGTGTCATGGAGATTACGTAGTTGCCAAAACCGGATGCGCTCACTTCACGGCGCAACTGGGCGATGCAGCGGAACATGGCGCAGGTCTCGGCGGCTATCGGTGACAGCTCAGGCTGCTTTTCTACCAATGGGCCGGGTCGGCGCAGGGCTTCGGAGAGTGTCAGCAGGCGCGTCTCTTCCGGTAGTTCCAGATAGTTGGCGAAGCCGGGCACTGCCGCGAAAAGCTCAGCGATGGTGCGGGAATGTACGGTGGATTCCTGACGAATATCCAGGTTGGCCAGATGGAAGCCGAAGGTCTGAACCAGCCAGATAATGTCCTGCACCTCGTGATCGGCGATGTAGTCATCGTTGTGGCCCCGCAAGGAGTCACGCACCAGCAAAAGATCGTCGAGGAAATCCTCTGCGACCGCATAAGCCGGACCAGAGGACTCGTTGAGGACCTGACCGTTTTCTAGCTGCCGGAGACGCAGATCAAGGCGAGTCATTATGTAGCGCAGCTTGCGCCGATAAGGTTCGCTGGGGAAACGTTGATCCACCCATTCGGCGAGTTCCGGGAAGTCATCGGCATCCCGTTCCAGCGAGGCCAGCAGGACGGGAGAAATAGCGCAGAAGCGGCTGGAATGCCCGAGCAGTTGGTAGAGATCGCTTAATCGTCGCTGGTATTCTCGCAACACTTCGATGCTCTGGGTACGCAAGGCCCAACCGGTAATGGCCGCTGTCACATTGGGATTACCATCGCGGTCACCACCGATCCAGGAGCCGAAGCGGATGAAAGCCGGGATATCGATATCGTCATTGCCAAAGACCCGCCGCGCCGCACGTCGCGCCGCCTGATAGGTGCGCGGCACCGCCTCAAAGAGGCTGTCGCGGAAGTAGAAAAGGCCGTTCTCGACCTCGTCCTGTACCTGTGGTCGGTTGGTACGCACCTCCTCGGTTTCCCAGAGAATCTGGATTTGCGCCTTTAGATTGTCGATAATTTCTTGTTCTTCTTCATCATTGAGAGATGGATCGTCGAGCATTTTGCTGGCCACAAAGATGCGGCGTAAACCGTGAAGTACCGTCCGTCGCTTGGACTCGGTGGGGTGTGCAGTGAACACCGGTAGGTAGCGCGTCTGATCCAAGAGAAATTGTATTTGTCCAGAGTTGATACCCTGATTTTGCAGTTCGCGGAAGGTTTCTTCGAAAGAACCGATCCACAGCCCATCCCTCTTTTGTAGCAGTCGGCGACGATGCAGATGCTGGAACTCTTCTTCCGCAATGTTGACCAAGCTAAAATAGGTGTTGAATGCGCGTATCACCAGCACGAGATCATCTTGGGGCAGCGCGTCGATGAAGCGCGCGAGACGACCGCGCAGCCGGAGGTCTTCCCTTTTGTGCAAACGGATATATCCCTGGCGAAGCTGCTCTACGGCATTGAACACTCGGGTTCCGGCCTGTTCGCGCAGGACCTCGCCCAGCAAATTGCCGAGCAGTTTGACGCGGGCACGGAGCGCCTTGTCGTTGATGGTCGTCTTTTCCACGATTCCGTCTCCTATGAATGCCACATTCAGGGGCGATGACCACCGGGTCGTCCACTGAAACTGGGGGTGCCTTGGGGCCGCCTGGGAAAAGTTCCTGCCGCGGCCTTCTGCTTCAGGCTGATGGAGCGGAATGGCGGCGCGAAATCACTTTTGCCGGCTGGCTTTGCTTCTAACGTAATGGGAAGCATGCTACAGGTCAATTCATAACAAAAGTTGATCTCCGCCCAACCCCCAGCAGATGCAGCGTGTCGATGCTGCACAAGCATGGCATTCGATTTGTTTTTGAGTTAGTCTAATTGCCACGCAGTGCAAGGAGTCCCGCAGGCTTTTTCACTACCCTAGAAGCGCCATGAAGCATAGTCAAGGAGATAAAAAATGGCCGGACAACAAAAAGGACAGATCCTTCAGGATCCTTTTCTCAATCTGTTGCGTAAAGAGCACGTTCCTGTCGCCATCTATCTGGTGAATGGTATCAAGCTGCAAGGCTTTGTGGAGTCGTTTGACCAGTTCGTTGTATTGCTTCGCAATAATGTGAGTCAGATGATTTACAAGCACGCCATTTCTACGGTTGTTCCTGGTCGCGATGTGCGTTTGCCCTTGCCGGAAGGTGAAGGCGAGGGCAGTACTGAAGAAGAGGCCTGATTCTGGCGAATACCGTAGTTGCCGTAGCCGCGCCCCAGGAGAGGATTTTGCTCGTCCATGTTGTGTTACATGGTGAGGCAGATCCCGACAATGGGGCGGAATTTTTTCATTTGGCCACGGACAGTGGTGCGGATGTTTTAGAATCGCTTTCCGTTCAGCGCGACCGTCCCGATCCGGCGACTTTTCTGGGGCGTGGCAAGGTGGTGGAGCTTGCGGAGCGGGTTTCAGAATTATCTGTGGATCTCGTTCTTTTCGATCGGGTTTTGAGCCCCGTGCAGGAGCGCAATCTGGAGCGTGCCCTCCAATGCCGGGTCGTCGACCGGGTGGGTCTTATCCTCGATATTTTTGCGCGACGAGCGCGTACCCATGAAGGCAAACTGCAGGTGGAGTTGGCACAGTTGACGCGTTTGCGGACACGCCTCATCCGCGGCTGGACCCATCTTGAACGGCAGCGCGGCGGTATCGGGTTGAGAGGCCCGGGCGAAACCCAGCTGGAAACAGATCGCCGTCTCATCGGCGAGCGTATTCGCTCGCTGCGCGGACGTCTGGTCAAGGTGGCTGCGCATCGGGCGACCCAGCGGCGGGCGCGGCAGCGGGCACCCCTGCCAACGGTTGCCTTGGTCGGTTATACGAATGCCGGTAAATCTTCACTCTTCAACACCCTCACGGAAAGTTCCAGTTACGCCGCGGATCGCCTTTTTGCTACCCTCGATCCGGCCATACGGCGTTTGCAAGTCGCGGAGCACGACGCCATTCTCCTGGCCGATACGGTCGGGTTTCTGCGTGACTTGCCAACGGATTTGATTGCCGCTTTCCGTGCGACTTTGGAAGAGGTGAACCAAGCGCAGCTACTCCTTCACGTAGTAGACGGGAGCGCTCCCGATCGTGACGCCCAGATTGCCGCGGTGGACGCGGTTTTGAAAGAAATTGGTGCAGATGAAATCCCCCGCCTGCTGGTACTGAACAAGGTGGACCTGACAGGAGACGCGCCGGGGAATGTGTATGAAGGCTCCGGCAGCTTGGCGGTGGTGCGCGTCAGTGCCCACTCAGGTGCGGGTATACCCGAGTTGCTTCAGGCTATGACGCAGCGTGTAGGGAGATCCATGCTGCGTGCTGAATTAACATTGACGCCTGAAGAGGGGGCCTTGCGTGCATGCTTGCACCGGATGGCCAGTATTGTTGAGGAAAGTTTTGATGCTCAGGGTATGACGCATCTGATTTTTGATATTGATGATCTCACCTGGCGACGCTTGCGTGCGCAAATGCGCAATAGCGGTTGTCAGGCGATGGATGCGCCCCCTACAATACCGGCTGAAGGCTGAGGAAGGAGAGCGGTATGCCGTGGAGTGATCCGGGCGGAAACGGAAACAAAAACGATAACAACCCTTGGGGACGCCGTCCCAATGCGCAAAAGCCGGTTTTTGATATCCAGAAAATCACCCAGGAGTTAAAAAAACTGGGTGGTATTTTTGGCTCCGGCGGCGGCCGCAGCGGCGGGCCGAAGATGGATCGCAAGTGGCTGCACTTGCTACCTTTTCTGGTGATTGCGGTGCTGATCCTGTTCTGGGTTGCCTCTGGCATTTATGTCGTGGGACCAGATGAAGAGGGTGTGGTGCTGCGTTTCGGCAAAGAAGTTGGCATCAGCCAGCCCGGTTTACACTATCGGCTCCCTTTCCCTTTTGAGCGTGTGTATCTACCCAAAGTAGCGCAGAGCCGACGTCTGGTTTTGGGCTATAGTGGCGCCGCTGATTCACTGAATCCCGGCATGATGCTGACTGCAGACGGGAACGTGGTGGATGTCCAATTTGCTGTGCAGTATCGCATAACCAACGCCAGTCATTATCTGTTTGCCACCACAAATCCGGATCAATTGATTTCGTATTGTGCGGAATCCGCCATGCGCGAGCTGGTGGGGCGTAGCAGAATTGACGATCTGCTTACATCCGGTAAAGGCGCGATTGAACGGCAGGCGCAGCAAATCACCCAAAACCTGCTGAGCCGTTACCATGCGGGTGTTACCGTTGACGCTGTTCAACTGCTGGAGGCTGGACCGCCCAAGGCGGTCCAGCCAGCGTTTACGGAGGTGACGAGCGCACGTGAGGACATGGAGCGGGCGCGTAACGAGGCGCAGGCCTATGCGAGCTCGGTGATTCCCAAAGCCAAGGGAGAAGCCGCCGCCATGGTGACGAATGCCGAGGGCTATAAGCAGCAGGTAGTGGATCGTGCCAAGGGGGATAGCGCACGTTTCACGGACATTCTCCAGGCCTATCAGAAAAATCCAAAGGTGGTGAGTGAGCGTATGTACTTGCACACCATGCAGGATATTCTGAGCCATACCCAGAAAGTGATTATTGAGAGCAAGGGGCAGCCCGTGATTTATCTCCACATGCCCGCCAAGACTCCTGTGGCGGTCAATAGCCCGACGAACTCGGCGGCGGTCACGGCGCCAGTCGTGTCCGTAACTCCGCCGGTAGCGTCAACGATTAGCCCGGCGGCTTTGCCGATCCCGGTGTCGGGAGCCAGATCATGAAGAACCGGGCCTGGAGTTTGATTATTGTGGTACTCGCCTTGTTGTTACTGGCTTCCGCGAGCTTTTATTCGGTGCGTATGACCCAGACCGCAGTGGTATTGCAGTTTGGTAAAGCGGTACGGGTGGTGGAGATTCCGGGGCTCTACATGAAATGGCCTCTGATGCAAAATGTGGTTTTCGTCGATAAACGTTTATCAAGTTATAGTACGCAGCCAGAATCGTTTTTGACCGCCGAAAAAAAGCCGGTGCTCATCAACTTTTTTGCCGAATGGCAAGTGGTCAATCCGCTGGTTTTTTACACCCGCCTGCATAACGATGTGAGCGCACAGAGCCGGATCGGTGACATTGTGCGTTCTTCTTTGCGGGGTAAGGTCGGTAAGATGACCCTGGAGTCGGTGATACAGGGTGACCGTAAGGAGATGGTTGATCCGGTGCTGGTGGAGGCCAACCAGCGTCTACAATCGCTTGGTGTGCGTTTAGTTGATGTGCATATTCTGCAGGTGGGGCTGCCTCCTGAGGTGCTACAGGCAGTCTACAAGCGGATGGAGGCTGAGCGTAAACAGGAGGCCAATGCATATCGTTCTCAGGGTGCAGCAGATGCTGCCAAAATCCACGCTAGCGCGGACAAGGAAAAGACCCAGATCATGGCAGATGCCTATCGGCAACAAGAAGAGCTGAAAGGGCAGGGGGATGCTGAGGCGGCTTCCATCTACGGTGCGGCATATGGCAAAGATCCGGCATTCTTCTCTTTTTATCGCAGTCTGGAAGTTTATCGTCACAGTCTGGGTGACAAGGATATTCTCGTGCTCAGCCCGGATTCGCCATTCTTTAAATATTTTCGCCATTCGCTGGGGTCGGCAGGCAAATGACGCGCCCTGAAACTCACCCAGCCTGGTTGCTGCCCAGCGGTTTTGAGGATGTCCTCCCCGCACGTACAGAGGCACTGGAGCACTGTCGCCGTGCCCTGCTCGACCTTTACACACAATGGGGTTACCGCCAGGTCATTCCACCCCTGGTGGAGCATCTGGAGAGTTTGCTGACCGGAAGTGCCGCAGACCTCGACTTACAGACCTGGAAGCTGTTGGATCAGGACAGCGGTCGGCTGGTGGGTCTGCGTTCGGATATGACGCCGCAGATGGCGCGGATAGACGCACAAACCTCCTCTGCGAAGGAGATTCGACGGCTGGCTTATGCCGGCACCGTGCTGCGCGCCCGGCCCGATCTGCTCGGCGGGAGCCGTGCCCCTTTTCAGATGGGTGGCGAGCTCTTCGGAGTGGACGGGCCGGAGGGCGATTTGGAGGTCCTTTCCCTGATGGTAGAGAGCCTCATCCACTGTGCAGTGCCGAATCTGTTGCTGGATATCGGTCATGTGGGTATTTCCCAGGCCCTGGCGGACGCGGCGGGTCTGGAAGGTGCGCTACGTGCGGACCTGCTGCAGCATGTCGAGCGCAAGGCGTGGCCGGATATGCGGGCGTGGCTGCGGGAGCACCATTGCGGCACGGAACTGAGCGCAGATTTTGATGCCCTGTCGCGCTTACAGGGTGAATTCGACGTGTTGGAGCAGGCTCGCCAGCGTCTCGGGCATCACCCGGCGGTTTGCACAGCCCTGGATGACCTGCGCTTCGTCTGGGGGGCATTGCGCCTGCGTTATCCTGATCTTGCGATTCAATGTGACCTCTCGGAGATTCACGGGCATCGTTATCATACCGGCTTGTTGTTTTCGCTATTCGGCCCGCAGCGTGGTGAGGCACTGGCCAGTGGTGGTCGTTATGATGATATTGGTGCCGCTTTTGGCCGACGGCGGGCGGCGACGGGCTTCAGTCTCGACCTCAAGCCGCTGTTGCGTGAATTCCCGGAGGCCGAGAGAGCGCGGCAGATTTGGGCTCCGGCTGGTACCGATGATCTTTTGTGGCAGTCGATGCAGGAACATCGCCGGGCTGGTTATGCGGTTTTGCAGGACTTGCTGTGTCAGGAGGTACCTGGCCAGCAGACATTGCGGGCACAAGGGTTTGATGCTGTCCTGATCAAAGAACAGACGGGCTGGAAGATGCGGCAGCTTGATTCGTGAATTTTTATTTTCCAGTGACCCATTTGCGGAGTCGTTCGTGGCTATGAATACAAACGTTGTGATCATTGGTACCCAGTGGGGCGATGAGGGTAAAGGTAAAATTGTCGACTGGCTAACAGAACGCTGCCAGGCGGTGGTACGCTTTCAGGGTGGACACAATGCTGGCCATACCTTGGTGATTGGCGCGCGGAAAACCGTTCTGCACCTGATTCCCTCGGGTATTCTTCATGCTGGGGTATCCTGCTTTATCGGTAACGGTGTGGTGCTGGATCCGCTGGCCCTGTTTTCCGAACTGGATGAGTTGCAGCCGGTGGTGTCCGATGCCCATGAGCGCCTGTTCATTTCCGACGCCTGCCCGCTGATTCTGCCCTACCACAAAAGTCTCGACCTGGCGCGGGAGCGGGCGATGGGGGCGGCAAAAATCGGCACTACCGGTCGGGGCATTGGGCCTGCTTATGAGGATAAGGTAGCGCGGCGTGCTTTGCGTGTCGCCGACTTGTTTCATCGCGAGCGTTTTGCCGCCAAGCTTGGCGAGGCCCTGGATTACCATAACTTTGTGCTCCAACACTACTTCAAGCAGGAACCGGAAGACTTCCATGCCATCCTGGAGCAGTATCTGGGGCTTGCGGAGCGTCTGGCACCGATGGTGGTAGATGTTTCGGTGCGGCTGGCGCGCTTGCAGGCGGAGGGCGCACGGATTCTCTTCGAGGGTGCCCAGGGTACCCTGCTGGATGTGGATCATGGTACGTACCCTTTTGTGACTTCCTCTAATACGGTGGCGGGAGGCGCTTCCGCCGGAAGCGGAGTAGGGCCAGCGGATCTGGGCTATGTGCTGGGTATTACCAAGGCCTACACCACACGTGTTGGGGCTGGGCCGTTTCCTACCGAGCTCTTCGATGAGACGGGAGCCTTCCTCGCTGAGCGTGGCGCGGAGGTGGGCGCAACCACCGGCCGGGCGAGGCGCTGCGGCTGGTTTGATGCGGTGGCCCTCCGTGCCGCCTGCCGGGTCAATGGGGTGACGGGCCTGTGCATCACTAAGCTGGATGTACTGGATGGCCTCGCGGAGATTCGCGTTGCCGTCGGCTACCGGGTAAATGGAGTGGTTCAGGAGGATTTGCCGGGTGGTGCCGAGGCGCTTGCCGCCTGTGAACCAGTCTACGAAAGCTTCACGGGATGGACTGAGTCCACGGCAGGCGTACGTCGCTGGGACGATCTTCCCGATGCGGCCCGTCGCTACCTGGAGGCCATCGCCGAGCGCGCCGGACGACCTTTGGCGATTATCTCCACCGGGCCGGATCGGGATGACACCATTTTACGCACGAAGATTCTTTAAGGCTATGTCACCGTTGCGTGTTGAAGGAATGTGATTCCCAAGGCCGCCCGCAGCAGGATCTTGGGGTCGACGCTGTCACGAAAGTGATCCAATAAGCGCCGCCAACCCAGATAGTTCGGCAAGTA
>JBBIUH010000021.1:0-26643 GCA_037440305.1 Acidithiobacillus sp. | reverse complement strand
CCCGCCAGCGCCGGGGTCAGGCGCGCTCGACGAACACCATCACGTCCAGCTCCACTTCCGGGTGCAGATGCAACCGCGCCGGGAATTCACCTATCCGCTTGATCGGGCCATCCGCCAGGCGGATTTCTGAATGGGCCACTTCGTGACCCAGAGCCGCCAGCGCAGCGCTGATATCATGCAAGCCCACCGAGCCAAACAAACGGCCATCTTCGCCCGCCTGCAGGGCGATTTTGACCACGGCTTCCGCCAACGCGGCAGCGCGTTTCTGAGCCGCCTGCAAACGCTCTGACTCGACATGCTCCAAAGCCGCTTTACGCTCGGCAAAGTCTTCCAGATTGCGCTGGTTGGCCACTATGGCCTTCCCCTGCGGCACCAGAAAATTGCGCCCATAGCCCGGCCGCACTTCGACCACATCACCCAGACGCCCCAACTTGTTGATACGTTCCAGCAAAATCACTTTCATTTCAAATCCCTCCAAAAAATTCCTTGCAAAACCGCCATCAGGACTGCGAGCCGGCAAACCGTTGGCGCAAGTGAAAAACACGATCCACAATGCCCAGCACAGCAACCACCAGCACGAACTGTGAAAGCAGGATCAGTCCGATATAAAAAGCTGCCAGCGCGATCATGGGCCAGCCCCTTGACGCAAACCACAGGTGCACAAAACTCAGGCCTTGCAGCAGATACAGTCCGCCGACCAAAATGGCAAGGTTCTGTACCGGCCATAGCGCATTGCCATGCAGCAGGCTGATGCCCAACAACGTCACGACGAGCAACCAAATCAGCCGATCCGGCAGCACCCAGTCCCGAAACACCCGTTGTGGCACCAGAATGCCCTGAAAACGTTCGCGCCAGCGACTGGCCAGCAACGCCGCCAGTGTCCAGAGCAGCGCCATGCCGGCGGCGAGAATCCCTGGCATCAAGCGGGTCATGTCAGCCAATATCTGGCGCTGCGTCGTACTTAACTCTTTACGCGCTGGTGCCAGCAAATGTTCCATCTGCGTTTGCCAGAAGGCAGGCCCCACCCCTTGCGGTATGACCCAAAGCGCGAGCACCAGCGCCAAAACAGACAAGCCGATGGTCACCCAGACTACCCCGCCCCACTGCAGGTCCCACTGCAAGGCTTCCCCCAACAGCCGCCCCGGCAGCCAGGCCACCAGAGCAAACGCCACACCATACCACGGGTTCAGCGTAAACAGTGCGGAGGCGACCCCGGCAATCAGCAGAACCTCGAAGCTCTCCTTGCGTCCGGCCTGCAGGGTAACCAGCGCCACCAAAGCGACGCAGTTGAGCAGTAACGGCCCGGCAAGAAAAGGGACCAGTCCCGCAGCACTAAAAAGTACAGCAATACTGATGCCGGCTTGCCAGCGTCCGCTGAGAAACCAGCGCAAGACCCCACCTTCCGTCTGCGCCGCCACCGGAACGCCGGTGCCTTAACGCACGACGTAAGGCAATAACGCCAGAAAACGGGCGCGCTTGATCGCTGTAGTCAACTGCCGCTGATACAAATTGCTGGTTCCGGTAATCCGGCTGGGGACGATTTTACCTGTCTCACCCACATAGGCCTGCAAGGTTTTCAGATCCTTGTAGTCAATCTCTTTGACGCCCTCTGCCTTGAAACGGCAGAACTTGCGGCGACGGGTAAAGTTACTGCCACCGCCACGCTTGTCGCCATCACTATCCCGATCTCTGTCCCGATTAAATGCCATCTGAAATCTCCTTGATTAAGCCGTTACTACGGCTTCATTGTCGCTGTGGTCCGGCTCGCTCTCGCCTTCGGCAGTTTCTTCACTGCGGTCACGACGGTCACTTTCATCGCGGGCCAGGAAGGAGGGGCCGGTGACGGCTTCATCGCGGGCCAAAATCAGGTGGCGCAATACCGCATCATTGAAGCGGAAGGCATCTTCCAGCTCAGCCAAAGCGGTCCCGGTGCATTCCACATTCATCAGGACGTAATGGGCCTTGTGGGCCTTCTTGATGGGGTAGGCCAGTTGCCGGCGACCCCAGTCTTCCAGACGATGAAAATGCCCGCCATCACTCTCGATCATGCCGCGATAGCGTTCAATCATCTGGGGGACCTGCTCACTCTGGTCAGGATGGACCAGAAACACAATTTCATAATGACGCAAAAGTTGCTCCTTATGGTTCACTGCGGAGTCCGGGCGCCCATCGCCCGAACAAGGAGTAAAAGGTGAGGGCGTATTCTAATACGCGACACGGGAAAAACAAGGGGTTAACCTTTTGGCCCGTGCATCAGCCAGCGAATCCAGGGGCCAGAGCCCGCAATTGCTCGATCTGCCGCAGACAGCGCGCCCGGTCTGCGGGGGACAGGGGTAATGTTGCAACGTTCCCGGCGAGCTTCTCCAGGCGGTCACCCGTCGGTAGTGCCTCTTTGGTTTGCAGATGCGAGATCGCCGTTTTCGCCCCCTCCGGATCGTTACAAATCAGCAGCAAGTCCGCGCCCGCTGCCAGTGCCGCGTCCACCCGGGCGGCCATATCACCGACACCTTGCGCACCCGCCATGCTGAGGTCGTCACTGACCACCACACCGGTGAAGCACATATCTTTGCGGAGGATTTCCCGCAGCCAGCGCGATGAGAAACCGGCAGGGTGTTCAGTATCTACCTGGGGATAGAGACAATGCGCGGGCATGATCGCCGGAATCCCCGCAGCGATCAGGGCAGCAAAGGGCTGAAGGTCTTCCTGAATGGTGCTGAGCGGACGCTCATCCAGAGGCAAATCGAGATGAGAGTCGGCGGCTACCGCACCGTGACCGGGGAAATGCTTGGCGACCCCCTGCAAGCCGGTCCGTGCCATACCCTCCCAGAACGCTACCGCGATAACACCCACCCACTCGGGATCGTGATGGATGGCGCGGTCGCCGATCACCGCAGAAACGCCGCGATCCAGATCTACGCAGGGGGTAAAGTCTATATCCAGGCCGAGCGCCCGGAGTTCCGCACCGAGTAGAAGCCCCCAGTCCCGTGCTGCCGTCTGCGCCTTTTCCAGTCCGTCACGATCCGCCAGACGACCCAGAGCCGCCATGGGTGGGAATCGCGTCACCCCGGCACGCAAACGCTGCACCCGTCCCCCTTCCTGATCAATACCAATAAGGAGTGGAGGAGAACGCAGCGCATGCAATTCGCCGCACAGGGCGCGCACCTGTTCGGCATCGACGCAGTTGCGGGCAAAAAGGATGACGCCACCCACTGCTGGCTGGCGCAGCATCGCCCATTCCGCGGCAGTGGGCTGCAGCCCGGCAATATCAACCATCAGCGGACCCCGTGCGGGGCGCTGCAGCTCAGTCTGTAGCGGCATGGGGGGGGGTGGACTCCTGCGTACTGGCCTGCGCCCTGGCTGCGGCACGAACCTTGGCTTCTTCCTTGTCCACCTCTTCGTTCTGCACCAACTGCATATCCGGTGGCATGGAAATCGGCAAAGCAATACTCGGCGGCTGGCTGGGAATACCGCGCACATGCACGGGCACGATCATCATGCTGAAACCGTCATGCTGCAGGCGATCCTGGACGATAAAGCTGACTTCGTCGTGCAACAGCCCGTGGAAGGGTCCCTGCGCAGATGTATCAATCACCCGTCCGGCGAAGAAGATGCTCTGCGGAAAATAGCGGATAGCGACATTGGCCAGTTCCTCCATCGCCAGAATGCGATCGGTGGAGTAGGTGGCGAACCAGGTCGCAGCCATCCCTTCATTGCGGCAAAAGGCCATATACTGGTTGGCCTCGGTCTCCACATACACCTTCAGGTCTTCAAGGGCCTTGATACCCTTGAACTCGCCCTGACCCACGATACCCGCCAGCAGAAATACATAGTTCTTGACGAAGCCACTGACCATGCGGTGCGCCGTCAGCAAGGTATGCAGCCCCAGGCCGTCAAAACGGCTGACAAAAAATACCGCCGTGGCGCCACGCGGATCCAGAGGCAGGTTGGGGCCGGACTCCAGATGCTCAGGCACCACATCCAGCATGGTCTCGTCCAGCTCGGCAGTGATTTTACTGATACTTTTGTAATGGCGATAGATCAAATATCCGAGACCCACCACAATCGCAGTGACCAGCAGGGTGAACCAGCCGCCGGCATCGAACTTCTCGAAAATGGTGATGGCGAGAATAGAGGCCGTGACGATAAAACCCAGGACACTGACAGCAAGCCGGCCCCGCCAGAGTGGCTCCTGATATCGCTGGGCAAACCAGTGCCGACTCAATCCCGCCATGGTCAGGGTAAAGGTGATAAATACATTGATGCTGTACAGCACCACCAGAATGCTGACATGTCCGCCCGTCGCGAGGAGGATGGCAATAGCCGCAAAACCAATGAGCAACACGCCGTTACGCGACACAAAACGATCCGACAGGTAGGAAAAACGCTCCGGCAACCAACGATCGACGGCCATATTCGCCATGACGATAGGTGCCGTAATAATACCCGTGTTGGCGGCAATGAAGAGGAGCAGGCCCTCGGTAATCAGGGTAAGCAGTGTCGCCGTCGAACCGAAGGGGATACCCCCCACCGTCCACCCCTGCGTAATCGCGCCATAGAGCACGGCATTCAGGGTTTGCCCTTGCTGGCCATGCACATGATACATCAGATACAAAAAGATCAGGCTACCCGCGACCAGAGACAGGGACGTCGCCAGCAGGGTCATCGTCCGCTGCCCTGTCTGCACACGCGGTTCGCGCATGATGTGCACGCCATTGGCTACCGCTTCCAAACCCGTATAGGTACCACCACCCAGGCTGAAGGCCCGCAATATCAGCGCCGCAATAAAGATCCAGCCGTACTGCATACTGTCACGCTGAACACTGGCCACTGTGTTATGGGCGATGGTCGGCACATCTCCCATGTGACTCAGCAGCCCCCAGCCGAGCAGTATGATATGGGTGAAGACGAAAGCCATAAAGATCGGCAACAAAATCTTGATGGATTCTTTCATACCGCGCAAATTGATAAAGATCAGGAACAGCAACACGGCGGCATCCAAGAAAATGCGCTCGCTGTACCAGGAGGAAGGCATGGTACTCAGCAGCGCCTCGGTACCCGATGCCACCGAGATCGCTGCCGTTAAAATGTAATCGACAATCAAAGCGGCGCCGCTCACCAGGCCCGCTTTCGGCCCTAACAGGGTAGACGCGGTGTGATAACCGCCGCCGCCGTCGGGGAAGAGAGCAATGACCTGTTTGTAACCAGCCGAGATGATAAACACCGAGAGCGGGATGCCGATGGCCAGAAAAACGGCCAGATATTCATGCCCCTTCAGGGCATAGTAGATTTCCGGGGGACCATAGGCGGAGGAAGACAGGGCATCGGACCCCAGACCGACCCAGGCCAGAAAGGCCGCGAGCGAAAGGTTCTCGAAGAGTTTGGGATTGAAAACGTTTACGGCACGACGAAAACGGGGTAAGCGGATCCAGGCCATTCAGTACCTCCTGGCGGGGGAACGCAGCGGCGGCTGCAGTCCGATAAAAACAGGAGTGTTTACCGGACATGCTGCAAAGAGCATGCACACCGCATCCGGCGCCATCCGCACACAGCCCGCCGATACCGGCTGGCCGAGGTGATCCACATCAGCAGTGCCGTGGATGTAGATATAACGGCGGAAGGTATCCTGAAAGCCGCCACGATTAAAACCGCTTTCGGTGCCGGAGAGCCAAAGAATACGGCCGAGAATCCGGTCTTGCCGCGGCTGTCCCGCCGCCCACTCCGCGCTGTAACAGGCACCGGTCCAGCGCCGGCCGCGCAGAATGGCCGTCGTGGGCAGGTCTTCACCGATGCGCGCGCGCACCACATGCCATCCGCGCGGCGTGCAACCACTGTCACGCCGTTCACCGAGTCCGTTACGAGCCGTGGATATGACATACTCCGCGCGCCGCTCAGCGCCGCTCATCTCGCGCAACCGCTGGGCGGAGACATCCACCCAGAGCCAGCGTGGGGGCATTTCAGCGCTCAAAGAGGGCGATGGATTCAACATGGGCGGTATGGGGAAACATGTTGACGACACCGGCCGCTTGCAGATGATAGCCGCGTTCGTGTACCAGATACGCCGCATCACGGGCCAGGGTCGCCGGATTGCAGGAGACATACACCAGGCGGCGGACGCCGGGGGTTAGGCTGCGCAGCACTTCAATGGCGCCACTGCGGGGCGGGTCGATGAGCATTTTGTCGATGGCGCCCGCCGGAGCAAAATCTTCCATCTGCGCCTGGGTGAGATCGGCTACGGCATATCGGGCTTTATCCGCCAGGCCATTGGCGGCGGCATTCTCGGTGGCCAGCGCGACCAGCCGGGCATCCCCTTCAATGCCCAGCACCTGCGCCCCCAATCGGGCGATGGGCAGGGTAAAATTCCCGAGCCCGCAGAAGAGATCCAGGATCTGCTCTCCCGGTTGCGGCTGCAGCAGCGCCATGGCGCGGCGCACCATCACCTGATTCACCGCCTGATTGACCTGAGTGAAGACCAGCGGATCAAAACGCAGGCGCAACTGATAATCCGGCAGGTCGTAATGAAGGGGCTCCGGCTGCTCCGGCCATAAAGGATGCAGGGTCTCCGGCCCGCGCGGCTGCAACCATATCTGCAGGTCGTGTTGCACACCAAAAGCACGCAAGTGCTGCAGATCGCTTTCCGCCAGCGGCCGCATGTGACGAAACACCAGAGCGACAGCATCCGGCGTGGCGGCCACTTCAATCTGCGGAAAATCCTGGGGCGATTGCATCTGCCCGATCAGCGCCCGCAGGGGCAGAATGCGTTGCCCGATGCGCGGGTCAAGGGTCAGACATTGCCCCATGTCCACGACATAACTGCTGTTGCGTTCGCGGAAACCGACCAGTGCGCCCCGTGTTTTTGGCGTCCGCACCGAGAGTCGTGCCTTGCTGCGATAGCCCAGGCTCGGGCCATGAATGGGTGGCAGGACGCGTCCGGGGCGGACCTTGCCGATGCGCCAGAGATTATCTTCCAGTTGTCTTTGCTTGATAGCCACCTGCGCCGCTGGCTCCAGATGCTGCAGGCTGCAACCCCCGCAAACGCCAAAGTGAGGACAAGGCGGTGACACCCGCAGGGAGGATGCCTTGACCACTTGCAGCAACTCGGCACGATCAAAGCTCTTGTGGTCCTGAGTACGCCGTGCCCAAACCCGTTCGCCGGGCAGCGCCCCATCGACAAAAAGCACTTTGCCCTCCACACGGGCAATCCCGCGTCCCTCGGCATCCAGACTTTCGATAAACACCTGCTCAGGCTGAGCGTTATGAATGGGCTTGGGACGCGACATGCAGATTCTCTGGCCACAAGGTGAGAAATTCCTGGACGTGGGCCTCGTCCCGGCTTTGTAAGTAAGACCGCAATTGCGTCTGGCAGGCATCATAAGCCGATTTGTCGAGATGCCCACGGGTCAGCTCAAAACGCAGATGGACCAGGGCCGTGTTCAGTACATCGACTTCGCAGTAGTGGCGGATGCCCGCCAGCTCCCCGGCCTGATAATGGGTCCAGACCTCCGCGCCGCTCATCCCCAGCTTGCCAGGCAACCCCAACAACAACGCCACGTCCTGAAGGCGGGCAACATTGCGCATCTGATAGGCAGAGAGGATATCCATGAGGTCGAGATGGCGCTCGTGGTAACGGCTGGTGTAATTATTCCAGCGATAACGCTGATCGGTCTGTCCCTGCTCCCAGTAGCGGGCCGCAGGGATACCGTGGAGCAGGGCGCGGTAATGCAGTACCGGGAGGTCAAAGGCCGCGCCATTCCAGGAAACCAGTTGCGGGGCATGGCGCTGGATGAACTGAAAGAAGGCAGCGACGAGAGTGGCTTCGTCATCGTCCGCCTTGCCGAAACTGTTGAGCTTGACCTGCTCGCCCTGCCACCAGAGGGCAGAGATAGCAACGACCCGATGCAAATAAGGGCGCAGAAACTCCGTCGCGCCCTGGGTTTCGATGCGACGCTGGTGCTGCAGCAATTCCGCCACGCCCGCGTCATCCCCCAACTCAATGCCATGCACCCGCCGCCCGCCAGCAACGTCGGGCACTGTCTCGATGTCAAAAACCAGAATATTCTGCAAAATGGTGACTATTTCTTCTGCCACTGACCACTGGGCGACTGGTACCAGTATCCTGCGGGTGCTTTGTTGATCCAGGCCTGGGCAAAGGTCTGCTGAATTTGCCCCGCCCACTCGGGATGACCATTGGCATCAGCGATTTGCTGATAGAGATTACTGAGCGCCTGGTTATAGCTGCCCACCAACCCATTGAGCGGAGCCCGCTGCGGCAGCGACACGGCTGCCGCATCATGGATCGTCACCTGACCATTGGCCGTGTAACCCACCGCGCCGCTAACAAAGTAAGGATGCATTTGCGTCGCCAATGCCTCCACCTGCGCCCGCGCCGATTGCACCCCGGGACTGGAAGCATCGAGGTTCGCGGCGGCCTCCGCCGTACCGCTGATGGCCGAGAAGCCCGTGGCCAGCAGGTAGGTGGCCGCATGGTAGGGGGATGCCATGCTCAGGGAATCCGTAGCCGGGGCGGCGGATCGGGCAGGCGCCGTCGGTGCCGGTGCCGATACTGCCGGAGCAACCGGGGCCTGCAAGGCACCCTTGGCAGCGGCCTTATACACCTCACCGACTACTTGATCCGCCAGTTTTTGGGCCGCCGCAGCCGGAAAGTAAATGTTGACGGTCACACAAGCGGACAGCGCCATAAGCAATCCCAGTACCAGCACACTGCGCCAGCCCTGCGTTTTCAGCCAACCCTGCTTTGTCATTTGCTCACTCTCCTGTACCAACTTGGGCACCACTATGCATGGCGGTTTTCAGACGCGCCAGCAACTCGTCCCAGTCCACCCGGCGATTGTACCCCACTATATCCACCCTGGGCAGCCCTTGCCCCTGAAGGATCACAAAACCCGAATCCTCTGTCCCCACTCCGGACAATTCGGCGACACCATCCTGGAGATGCACACCCATTCCCAGATGCGCGTATGCAAAGGTCTTGAACATCCGCAGAAACATGCCCTGAAAAAATCCGCTGATGCCGTTACCGCCGCCCAGCCTGGTAAGACTCTGGACCGCCGCATAGCTGATTTTCTGAGACATGCCATGAACGGGAACCGTATGAAACTGCGCCTGAAAAGCCTCCGGTGACCAGTTCAGCAGGGTGAGATTTTTTACGTCACCATTGAGCACCCCGCTGATGTAGCCAAAGTGAAAGGCGTCAGTCAAGGGCTTCAGTCGCAACCCGGCAATCTCGACGTTGGCGCGCAGCAGGGGCAAAACACCGAGGAAATTCTCAATATGCAGATCGCCCACCCGCACCTCGCCTCCGAACACCTGGGCGGAAAGTGCGCCGCTGGTGGTGATGTCTCCCGCGTGATACTGCAGTTCCGGGATGGTGGCCGACACCGTCCCGCTAAACGGCGGCCAATGCATGATTTTGGTCAACTGGGCCATGCTGACCCCCTGCAAGTCGCCGCTCATGCTAAAACCCGACCGGGGCCCTGCCCAACGTGCCGCCAGATGCCGAAAATGCAGTTCGCCCCCCAGCAGGGCCAGGGTGAAGGGCTGTTGCAACTGAAAGCCCTGGGGATCGAGGGCCAGCTCCACATGCAGCGGACCCGCAGGAATATGATAGAGTTCCGCAGACTGCCAGAGAAGCACCGCATCAGAGGTCTTGCCGGTACGACTCCAGGCACCCCGGCTATTCACGCCCGTCACCGCAAGATGCCCCCTGGGGCTGGAAATGGCCGCGTTGCGCAGTTCCCACTTCAGCGTACTCAGACCACCCTCTCCCGCCACGGAAAAATGCACTTGCCCAGAGGCCTGCAACTGGGCCGCGAGACCGCCTGGGGGAGCCAGCGGTTTAATCCAGTTCGCATACAGGGGCGCCATGGCCACGTCCATATCCCGGATCTGCCAGCGCAGCACTCCGCCCCGAGTCGGCCGGTACAGCGCAAAACCGCCCTGCCCGAGGCCGGGCCAGCGGATGCTTCCCTGGTCCAGTTGCCAGGCCTTGGCCGTCTGTTGCCAGCGGGTTTGTACCCGCACCGCTGCGGCGGGGGCTGTCCAGTACCATGGACTCCAGAGGACGCCCCCCTGGGTCCAGCGCATCCGGGCGGTGCCCTGCCATTGTCCGGTATATACACCGTCCCCTTGGAGCTGCAATGCGACACCCTGGGCGGCCTGCAAGCCGTCCGGGCTACTGAACTGGAGCTGGCTGCCCTGCAGTTCAAACGCCATCTGACGCGCCTTTGCCCAGCTTGCGCCCTGCGCCCGGACTTGCCACCGGGCCTGCCCTGAGGTCTGCCAGGTGGCGGGCAGCAGGGTGAATGCATGCACCAGACCGGCAACCGGCAGGCTGCCCGCACCGGTCAGATGCCATTGTCCCGCGGCGGTACTCTGCACCTGCACGCGGGTGCTGCCGAATTGCGCGCCGCGCAACGCCAGCATGGCCTGCCCACGGCCGCCCACCCGCCGCAACTGCACTTGCCCATCGCCATGCAGTGCGCCCCACGGGCTGCCGTCCACCGCCAGATGACCTTGACGACACGCCCAACCCTGCGCCGTGCCGAACTCGCATTGCAGCCGGACACGCCGCCAGAGCTTGCGTTTGCCCGCCTGCACGACGCCCGCCGCCAGACTCAACTGGTCGCCCTGCGCCGATGTGGTCAGCATCACCCGCGGGTGCTGCGCCGTCCAGCCCGCCCCGCTTATCTGTGCGGCGCTGATTTCCAAAATTTGTGCCCCGGCCACGCCGCTGATAGCAAGCCCCAGGCACAAGGTCGACCACCACCGGACGGCTATCGGCAAAGCCCTGCTGCGCCCGTGCATCATGCTCTCAAGCCGGAAAAACACCCGTAGAGAGGTAACGGTCACCCCGGTCACAGACAATGGCAACCACCACACCATGCTCCAGCTTTTGTGCCACTCTGATAGCCGCTGCTACCGCGCCGCCAGAAGATATGCCTGCCAGCACCCCTTCTTCCCGCGCCAGACGGCGGGTCATTTCCTCGGCTTCTTCCTGACTCACATCGACAATCTGATCAACAGACTCAGGATGATAAATGCGCGGCAAATAGGCTTTCGGCCAACGGCGGATACCAGGAATTTTGGCCCCCTCCGTCGGCTGTACGCCGACAATCTGAATACGGGGTGACACTTCACGCAAATAACGGGAGGTGCCCATGATGGTCCCCGTCGTCCCCATGGATGAGACGAAATGGGTCACGGTTCCGCGGGTGTCGCGCCAGATCTCCGGCCCGGTACTGAGATAATGCGCCTCGGGGTTATCGGGGTTAGAGAACTGATCGAGCATGAAGCCCTCTCCCGCCGCTACCATCTGGTGCGCGAGATCAATAGAACCTTCAATACTCCGGGCGGCTGGCGTGAGAATCACTTCAGCACCGTAGGCACGCATCACCTGCCGCCTTTCGATACTCATGTTCTCCGGCATGATCAGCGTCATGGATAATCCCCGCACCGATGCCGCCATGGCCAGGGCAATACCCGTATTCCCGCTGGTGGGTTCGATCAGGCGCGTAGCAGAAGTGATGGTGCCACGCTCCAACGCCCGGCGAATCATATTCACGGCGGGGCGATCTTTGACGGAACCCGCGGGGTTGTTACCTTCCAGCTTCCCGAAAATCCGCACACCCGCATGCGGCGACAAGCGCCGAAGTTCACATAGGGGGGTATTGCCTACCCAGTCCTCCAGACCACCCATCTCTGCCTCCTTCAGGGCAATATTCAATAGTCAGCATCATAGACCCAAGCTGCAAAGTGCGGCTATCCTTCCGGCAAAAGATCCGGGGGGAAATACCACGCCCGCAGATCATCATCCGGAACACACAGGAGTGTATCCACATGGAAGCAGCCCGGAACCGCAACACCTGGCATATTCATCCTGACACCGCAGCCCTCGCGCAGAGATTGGCAGCAGCCATCGCACGCATGGCCCAAGAGGCTATTGCCGCGCGCGGCGCCTTCCATCTGGTGGTCGCCGGCGGCAATTCCCCCCGCGCGGCGTATGCCATGCTTCCGCAACTGGGCCGGGACTGGCAGTGCTGGCACCTCTATCATGGAGATGAACGCTGCCTGCCGCCCCAGGACCCGGAGCGCAACAGCCTGATGCTGGACACCGTCTGGCTGTCCCAGGTATCCATTCCGGCGCGACAGATTCATCACATCCCGGCCGAGCGGGGTGCCGAAGCGGCCGCCCGCGACTACGCCGCAGTGCTTCCGCCGCATGCCTTCGATCTGGTCCTGCTGGGAATGGGGGAGGATGGCCATACGGCCAGCCTTTTCCCCGGCCACGACTGGGGCCTGGAAAAGGGCAGCCCCGCCACCATCGCCATCCACGATGCCGCCAAGGCGCCGCCCCAAAGGGTGAGCCTGAGCGGCTGGCGATTACAATACACACGGGAGATGTTTTTTCTCGCTACGGGCAGCGGCAAGCGGCCGGCACTCACGGCCTGGTTACGGGGCGAATCCATTCCCGCCGCACTGGTAGGCACAGCGGCCGATGTCTGGCTGGACAACGCGGCCTGGCCGGAAGCAGTGCCTGGGACCATTTGACCCAAGCCCATAGCAACACCCCTCCTCACTTCGCCCCCGTGAATCCGGGTTTCGCGGGCGCCTCAGGCGGTGTTCAAGCCTTCGCTGACCCGCTCTGCCCGCCCGGCTGCTTGACCATGGACAGCGCCGTACCCACCAGTGCACCGATATTGCCCAGATCCGCCGGGATCACCAGACTGGTGCTCGCCTTGGCGAGGTTGCCCCATTTTTCGATGTAGTCCTTGGCGAGCTGCATCTGCAAGGCCTCAATACCACCCGGCGCCCGCGCCGAGTCGCCGATGACGCGGATGGCGGCCGCGGTGGCTTCGGCAACCAACTGGATGGCTGCGGCCTCACCCTGGGCGCGCAACACTTCCGCCTGTTTGCGACCATCCGCCACGTTGATGTCCTGCTGACGTTGTCCCTCGGAGGTATTGATCTGCTGCTGCCGTTGCCCCTCGGACTTGGCGATCAGTGCCCGCTTTTCCCGCTCGGCAGTAATCTGCAACTCCATCGCGCGGATGATCTCCTGGGGCGGAGTAATATCCTTGATTTCATAGCGCAGTACCTTGACGCCCCAGTTAACCGCCGCCTCATCCACCGATGCGGCGACGGCCGTATTCAGCAACTGCCGGGACGAAAGTGCCGCATCCAAATGCAATTTACCGATTTCTGAACGCATGGTGGTCTGCGCCAGTTGTATCACCGAGGTAAAGGGGTTGCTGGAGCCGTAGGCCGCCTTTACCGAATCCGTAATCTGCAGATAGAGCACGCCGTCTACGGTCATTGTAGTATTGTCCAGGGAGATGCAGACCTGTGCGGGCACCTCCATGGGCACCTCACGCATGTCAAAACGGAAAGCGATGCGGTCCAGAAAAGGGATGATAAAATTCAGCCCCGGCTCCAGCACCACATGGTATTTGCCGAGGCGCTCGACGACCCAGGCGCGCTGTTGAGGCACGACCCGGATGGTAGTCCGCAAAATGAAGAACGCCGCAACAACAACAATCAGGATGACGATGAGGGAGGACATAATGGCTCCTTGCCAGAATTTTGTCGGGGTAGCACACCTAAATGTAGCAGGTTATCCGTCTTGGCGATGATGACGGCGCGGTCGCCCGGGCAAGGGGAAGGACCATCATCGACAACCGCCAGCCACTCGGCACCGCGATAACGCACACTGTATTGCTGATTGCTGTCCGGCCCGCTGACAACATCCACGCCCTGCCCCAGATCAAAGTCGCCGAGATTTTTGGTTTTAGCCGCCAAACGATGACGTAGCGACAGTCCGGTGGGCAGCAAGACCAGACAAAATCCGAGAAAAACCCAGTGCAGCACCGTGCCCGGCAAAAGCAGCCCGGTGATAGCCGTAAACAGGGCCGCCAGCGCCACTGCCGCCAAGTAGAACGTGCCCGTAAAAAGCTCCGCCAGCCCGGCGCCAAAAGCAATGACGACATAGACCATAAACATCGTCACCCCCAGGGTCATTCTGTCCCGGTCAACTGTAAATAAATCGCCCCGAGCGGCGGCAGCACCAGTTCCAGCGAATAAGGCAGCCCCATCCAGGCCTGGGCCTGGGCCTGCTGCGGCAAGTTACCGATATTGCCGCCGTGATAGGCGCCCGCATCACTGTTGAAGATTTCATGATATCGGCCCGCCGCTGGCACCCCCAGGCGATAGTTGTGCCGTGGCACCGGCGTGAAATTGAACGCGGCGAGCACAAAGCCGCCATCCCGATCCCAGCGCAGGAAACTCAGTACGGACTGGTCGGCGTCGTGACAATCCACCCAGGAGAAGCCCTCGCCGTGAAAGTCCTGCACATGCAAAGCCGGGATATCCCGATACAGATGCGCCAGATCCCGGCTCAAGCGCTGAATACCCTGATGCCAGTCCCAATGCAGCAGGTCCCAGTCCAGTGCCTGCCCGCAATCCCACTCCCGTCCCTGGCCGAACTCGTTGCCCATAAAATTCAGTTTTTTGCCGGGATGAGCGAACTGGTAACTGAAGAGCAAACGCAAGTTGGCGAAGTGCTGCCAGGCATCCCCCGGCATCTTGTCCAGCAGTGAATGTTTGCCATGCACCACTTCGTCATGGGACAGGGGCAACACAAAGTTTTCCGTATAGGCATAAAGCTGGCTGAAGGTCAGATCGTTCTGGTGAAAGCGCCGGTAGACCGGGTCCTGCTCCAGATAAGCGAGGGTGTCATTCATCCAGCCCATATTCCACTTCATGGAAAAACCCAGGCCGCCCACATAGGTGGGGCGGGAGACCATTGGCCAGGACGTGGATTCTTCGGCGATGGTGAGGATACCCGGATGGCGCTCATTGAGGACCACATTCATCTCGCGCAGAAAATCGATGGCCTCCAGATTCTCCCGGCCACCGTACTGGTTGGGAATCCACTCGCCTTCCTGGCGCGAATAATCGCGGTAGAGCAGAGACGCCACCGCATCCACGCGCAACCCGTCGATATGGAAACTGTCCGCCCAGTAACACGCATTGGCGAGCAGGAAACCGCGCACCTCATTACGCCCGAAGTTGAAAATGTAAGTGCCCCAGTCGCTGTGCTCACCCTCGCGCGGGTCGGCATGTTCATACAGCGCGGTGCCGTCAAAACGCGCCAGCCCCCAGTCATCCTTGGGGAAATGCCCCGGCACCCAGTCCAGGAGCACGCCGATACCCGCCCGATGAAAGTGGTCTACAAAGGCGCGGAAGCCATCCGGTGTACCAAAACGGCTGGTGGGTGCAAAATAACCGCTCACCTGGTAGCCCCAGGATTCATCCAGAGGGTGCTCCATCACCGGCATCAGCTCAATGTGGGTATAGCCCATGTCTTTACAGTAGGCCACCAGGCGCTCCGCCAGCGTCGCATAACTGAGAAAATGGCCCGCCGCATCGCGCTGCCAGGAACCGAGATGCACCTCGTAGATGTTCATGGGGGCATGCTGCCAGTCCTGACCCACCCGCGCCGCCATCCAGTCCTGATCGGCCCAAACGTGGTCCGTCTCCACTACCCGCGCTGCGGTGCTGGGTCTGAGCTCAAAAGCATGGGCGTAGGGGTCGGTCTTGACAAAGACGGCCCCGGAATCGCGGTGGCGCATCTCGAATTTGTAGATTTCGCCAACAACCAGATCGGGGACAAACAGTTCCCAGATGCCGCTCTGGCCGCGCGCGCGCATGGGGTGAGCGCGGCCGTCCCAATCATTAAAATCGCCGACGACGCTGACTCGCTCGGCATTAGGTGCCCAGACGGCGAATAATACCCCATCCACTCCCTCGTGATGGCGACGATGCGCGCCGAGATGGCGATAGGCTTCATAGAGGCGCCCCTCGCCGAAGAGATAAACCTCCAGATCCCCCAGCACCGGGCCGAAGACATAGGGATCGTAGCGTTCGTGAAGCCCGTGCCGGTCCTCCCAGCGCAAGCGGTAGGGCACCGGTATGGCCTCGCCCAGATGGTTGAAGATGCCATCGCGATGGGTCTGCTCCATGGCCACCCATCCCTTCGGCGTCTGCATCTCCACGCGGAACGCGCCAGGTAGAAAAGCCCTCTGCACGGCCTGCTGACCGGCTACATGCTGGCCCAGCCAGGCGAAGGGGTCCTGGTGACGCGCTTCACAGATCGCCAAACGGTCTTCACTGTCGCCGGACATATCTGTCACCGTACTACTGCGCTTTTGCATTGCCGTCACCGCACCCTCCTCTACCCGCCGTCCGGGGTGAACCCGTTCTCGCTTTGATATCATGCCACCGCCCCTTGAGCATAACACATCCAGAAAGCAGCGCCGCTCCACCGGACGCGCGGCTTTTTCATACACAGAGTCCTTGCCGCCACCGGTTAAGTTCAGTACCTTAAAAGCCAGCGCATCGGCAATCCTACCTATACTGCAGGCAGGATTGTATCTATGCCAAAAAAGGAGAGGGTCATGTCGGAAGAAGGCAGTCTCGGAGTAGCCAATTCACCCCGCTTCGTCAGCAACCTGACCAAGAATACCCTAGCTCTGGTGCTCGCCGGGGGGCGCGGCAGTCGTCTCGGTCCACTGACCGACTGGCGCGCCAAACCTGCCGTCCCCTTCGGCGGCAAATTCCGCATCGTCGACTTCTGCCTCTCCAACTGCCTTAACTCCGGCATTCGTCGCATTGGCATCCTCACCCAGTACAAATCCCATAGCCTCATCCGTCATATCCAGCTTGGCTGGGGTTTTCTTCGCGGCGAGTTCAGCGAGTTCACCGAGATTCTTCCCGCTCAGCAGCGCATGAACACCGGCTGGTACAAGGGCACCGCCGACGCCATCTTCCAGAATATCGACATCCTCCGCGCCCACCGGCCGCGCTACGTGATCATCCTGGCGGGCGACCATATTTATAAAATGGATTACGGACAGATGCTTGCCGAGCACGTCCAAAGCCAGGCCGACATGAGTGTCGCCTGCATCGAGGTGCCACTGGAAGAAGCCAAATCCTTCGGCGTGATGACCGTCAACAGCGAGGATCGTGTCACCGCCTTTACCGAAAAGCCCCAGGACCCGGTCCCCACCCCCGGCAGTCCCGATCGCGCCCTGGCGAGCATGGGCATCTACGTGTTCAACACCGACTTCCTCTATGAGCAACTCATTCGCGATGCCGACAGCCACGATTCCAGCCACGATTTCGGCAACGATCTCATCCCTTATATGGTATCGCGCTACCGGGTGATGGCGCATCGTTTCCGTAATAGCTGTATTTCCAGTTCCGGGGGAAGCAACAGCCGCTGTTACTGGCGGGATGTGGGCACGGTGGATGCCTACTGGGCCGCCAATATCGACCTTGTACATGTCACTCCCGATCTCGACCTCTATGACAGCCGCTGGCCGATCTGGACCTATCAGGAACAATTGCCGCCGGCCAAATTCGTGTTCGACGACGAAGGCCGCCGGGGCATGGCGCTGGACAGCATTGTTTCCGGCGGCTGCATCATCAGCGGCGCCACCGTCCGCCGCTCCCTGCTCTTCTCCAACGTGCGGGTCAATGACGGACACACCCTGATTGAAGACTCGGTCATCCTGCCCAACGTGCGCATGGGCGAAGGTGCGCGCCTCCGCAAGGTCGTAGTGGACAAAGGTACTATTATCCCGAAGGGGCTGGTGGTCGGTGAAGATCCGGCCGAAGACGCCCGCCGTTTCTATCGCACGCCTAACGGCGTGACCCTGATTACCCCGGAGTTACTTGGCCAGCAACTACATTTTGTGAGGTAATCCCTATGCTCCCGGCGCGCGCGCTTCATGTCATTTTCTGTTGGCACATGCACCAGCCAGATTACCGCGATGCCGACGGCTTCTACGCCTTACCGTGGACATATCTGCATGCCTGCAAAGATTATTCGGACATGGTGGCCCACTATGAGGAGAACCCCCTTGCCCGGGGGGTGTTTAACGTCGTACCGATCCTGGCCGAGCAATTGGAGGACTACACTGCGCAGTTCCAGAGTGGACAGTTCCGCGATCCGCTGCTGATTGCACTCGCCACGGAAGATCTCAAGGCAGCACTGTCGAACGAGCAGCGGCATTTCCTGCTGGAGCAATGCTTTCGCCTCGACCATGAGCACATGCTCACCCCCTTCCCGCCCTATCGTCGCCTGCATGAGATTTATCAGCTCATGCTGGAGGACGTTAAGGAGATGGCGGATTACCTCTCCGTACAATACATCGCGGACCTTCTGGTCTGGTATCACCTGGCCTGGACCGGGGAAACCGTGCGGCGTAGCAGCCCCTTTCTCCAGTCGCTGTTCGCCAAAGGCCATGGTTTCAGCCAGGAAGACCGTCGGCAACTGGTGGCCTTTCTCGGTGAACTCATCGCCGGCCTGATCCCCCGGTATCGTGCTCTGGCGGAAGCGGGACGCATCGAAATTTCCACCACCCCCTACTACCATCCCATCGGCCCGCTGCTGCTTGACTTCACGGCGGCGCGAGAGGCGGTGGCGGACGCGCCGTTGCCCGCCTGCCCGACCTACCCCGGCGGCGCTGAGCGTGCGCGCTGGCACATCGAACGGGCGCAGAATAGCCATTCCCCGCATTTCGGGGTGCCGGCGCAGGGTATGTGGCCTGCAGAAGGGGGCATCTCTGCCGCCTTTGTCGAAATGCTCGGCAGCGCCGGTGTGCGCTGGACTGCCTCTGGTGAAGGCGTACTGGCCCACAGCCTGCTGCTCAGTGACGATGACAGCGCGCCACGCGGCCGGGCGGAATACTTGTACCGCCCCTATCGACTGCAAGGGCAGGGTCCGGCACTCTTCTTCCGTGACGATGCGCTCTCCGACACCATCGGCTTCGACTACAAAACCTGGTCCGGGCACGATGCCGTCACCGACTTCATCCACAAGCTGGAGGCAGTCTGGCGGCAGACCGAGCATCAGGAAAACCCCGTCGTCAGCATCATTCTCGATGGAGAAAACGCCTGGGAATACTATCCCTACAACGGTTATTATTTCCTCTCAGAACTTTACAAATCGCTGGCTAACCATCCCCACATCCAGATGTGTACCTTCAGCGATTTCGTCAATAGCCATCCAGACGACGTGAAAGCCATGCCACGACTGGCCGCCGGGAGCTGGGTCTACGGTAGCTTCAGCACCTGGATTGGCGACGCCGCCAAGAACCGTGCCTGGGACTTGCTCTGCACGGCCAAACAGGATGTGGATCAGCATCTCGGGCAATTGCCTGCGGAGCAGCAGGCCAAACTTCTTGAACAGCTCGGCCGCTGCGAAGGTTCCGACTGGTTCTGGTGGTTGGGCGATTACAATCCTTCGGACTCCGTCCGCGATTTCGACCATCTCTATCGTCTCAACCTCCGCAAGCTCTACACCCTGATGCAAATCCCCGCCCCCGACACCCTCAGCGAACCCATCAGCCATGGCGGTGGTGCGGCGGAGGCCGGTGGCACCATGCGCCGCACCCACACGGAAGAATACTGAATGACCCACAGCACCCCGCTCCTCCTGGGCGTCCATGCCCATCAGCCGGTCGGCAACTTCCCCCACGTCATCGACGATGCCGTATATCGCTGTTATCACCCATTTTTAGAGGCGATGCATCGCTTTCCTGAGTTTCCCTTTGCCATCCACATCAGCGGCTGGCTGCTGGCTTATATGATCGACCAGCACCCCAGGACCATCACCTTGCTGCAGGAGATGGTGGCCCGCAATCAGGCGGAACTGGTGGGTGCCGGTGATACGGAGCCGGTGCTTGCCGCGATTCCCCACGCCGACCGCATCGCCCAGATTGAGGCTATGGCCAGCCGACTGGAGAAGCGCTTCGGACAGCGTCCGGTCGGGGCATGGCTCACAGAACGGGTCTGGGACCCCAGCGTGGTGCCCGCCCTCAACGAAGCCGGGGTGCGCTACGTCATGGTGGACGACTATCATTTCCTCTGTGCCGGCGCGGCAGAACGTCAGCTTGGCGGCTTCCATCGCACCGAAGAAAATGGTCGAAGCATCGACGTTTTTCCCATTTCTGAGGCGCTACGCTACCGCCTGCCCTTCTCCGAAGCCGCCGCCGCCGTGTCGTACATTGAAAGTATTTCTGAGCAGCATCCGGGCAGTGCCGGTATCTATTTCGACGACATCGAGAAGTTTGGTGTCTGGCCGGAGACCTATAGCTGGGTGTACGAGAAGGGCTGGCTGGAGCAATTCCTGGGTGGCGTGCTTGACTCGGCACACATTCAGCCGGTGCGCTTCCGGGACTATCTGGCACAGAACCGCCCCCAGGGCATCATCTATTTGCCGACGGTATCCTACAGCGAGATGAACGAATGGACCCTGGCCCCCGATGCGGCCCGCTGCTACGCCGCCTTCCTGGAGCAGGAAAAATCCGCGGGCCGACTGGAAAAGCGTAAAGCCCTGATCCGCGGCGGCACCTGGAAAAACTTCCTGACCCGTTACCCGGAATCCAACTGGATGCACAAGCGCATGCTTCAGCTCTCCCAACGCTTCCATGCCCTGCCCAAGCGCCAGCAGAGCAAAACCATGCGCGAAGATCTGCACGAAGCGCAAGCCAACGATGCCTACTGGCACGGACTCTTCGGCGGTATTTATCTGCCCCATCTGCGGCGCGCCGTCTTCAACGCCATCGTCCGTCTGGAGGCACAACTGGACCGGATTCAGGCACGCCCGGCCTTGGAAACGACTGACGTGGATATGGACGGGGCCGGCGAACTGCTCTACCACAATCACGCCCTCCAGTTGATTATCCGCCCGGAGCCGGGCGCCGCCGTGGTGGAGTGGGATTGCTACGCGCTGCGGCACAATCTCGGTGATACCCTGGCCCGCCGTGATGAGGCGTATTATGACAAGATTCAGCACGGTACCATTGCGCATGAAGCCCCCAGCGAAGGCATCGCTTCCGCCCACGACCGCGTCAGCTTCAAAACCGACATCAGCGCTGAAGACCTTACCCCGGACGCCACACCCTGCCACAGCTTTCAGGAATGGATCGACGAGAGCGCTGTCACTTACAGTGAAAACAGTTTACAGGATGCCCCGCACTTTTCCGGTGGCGTCGCAGACGAGTGGGCAGTCAGCAAACGTTACACCCTGGCGGAAAACCGACTCACGGTGGACTATCGGATTGAGTCGGCCCGCCAGCGGGTAGAAGCGCAGCATTTCCGTACCCGGCTCTTTCTGGCCATGCCGAGTTGCGATGGCCCAGCGGGCCAGTTCTTTGCCAATGGCAGTTCACAGGGCGGCTTTGGCAGTCCCATTCAGGGTGAAGCGACCGGGGAAATCATCCTGGAGGATGCGGTGATGGGCGGTAAAATCGTCCTGCATTTCAACCCCCCGGTACGCTGGCGGAGCGCACCGCACCTGACCGTCTCACAATCGGAAGCGGGCTTCGAGAAGATCATGCAGGCTTTACGCCTGGATCTGGAATGGCCGGTGCAAGCGGGCAAAGCGCATGTCATAGAAATACAGGTCGAGGTCATTCCCCATGGCTGAGGGCCTGACCATCGGTATCGATGTGGGCGGCACCAACCTGCGCTTTGGCGTCTTTCGCGGCAACGATTTTCTGGACTCCACGCGCAGTGAAGTGGATTTGCGCGAGAAATGCGGCCAAGCGCCGGACCCGGAGACCGCGGCCACACTGGTCGCCACGCTCCTGACTACAGGCATTGCCGACCTGCGTCGACATCATCCCGATATTGCGCGGGTAGGTATTGCTTTCCCAGGCTTTATCAACGATGACGGCGTATTGCTGCAATCCCCCAACATCCCGCAACTGATCCAGTTCGATCTGCAAACGGCCATGCGCACCGCCTGTCAGCTCCCCGTCCTGGTCGAAAACGATGCCAACGCAGCGGGTTATGGCGAATTCTGGGAGGAACGTCAGGAGCGGCCCGGGTTGCAAAATCTGCTCTACGTCGGTCTCGGCACGGGAGTCGGCGGCGGCTGGATTCATCAGGGCCGGCCTTGGCGAGGGGATCACGGCAGCGCCATGGAAATCGGCCACATTATCGTGGTACCGGGGGGGCGGCGCTGCGGCTGCGGCAATCAGGGTTGCCTGGAGCAATACGCCTCGGCGCGCGGGGTGCAATCCAGTTATGTGGAGTTGACGGGTACCGCGCCAGACGCCGCCGTCATCGCCCAAATGGCCAGCGATGGTCACCGTGAAGCCGTGAGCGCTTTTCAGATGGCTGGCGGCTATCTGGGGCAGGCACTGGCCCATATCCTCAAGGTAACCGATGTCGGCGTGGTGAGAGTTGGCGGCGGTATGAGCGCCGCTTGGGACCGCTTCGCTCCGGCCATGCTGCAGCGCCTCGATGCGGATCTGATTCCCGCTTTGCGCGGCAATGTCGAGGTGAAGCGCGGCAATGATGATGACCTCGCCGGCATGCGCGGCGCCGCGCTGCTCGCCGATCAAGCGTTTCTCCATACCTGATGCGTATCGGCATATTCGACTCGGGCATCGGCGGCCTCAGCACCCTGCTGGCCTGCCTGCGCTACCTGCCCGATGCGCACTATCTTTTTTATGGCGACAGCGCCCACGCCCCCTACGGCGACAAAAGCCCTGCGCAGGTGCGGCAGTGGACGGAAGCAGCCTATGCCTGGTTCATCGCCGCCGGCGTAGATGCGGTGGTGCTCGCCTGCAATACCGCTACCAGCGCCGCCGTTGCGCCGTTGCGGGAGCGCGCCGACGTACCCATTATCGGCATCGAACCCGCCATCAAGAAGGCGCTTGCCGACCACCCGCAGGGCGGGATTCTCCTGCTCGCCACCAGCATCACCGTCAGCGGCGAAAAACTACGGGGCCTTCTGAATCTGCTGGAAAACGGGCAGGAACGCGTCCGCCCGTTGGCCTGTTCCGGGCTCGCCGAGATCATCGAGGCACAGGATGCGGACTGGAGGGTCCGCGCCGGCCGCTATCTGCAGGCGCAGGTCCAGCCCGCGCGAACTGCGGATATTGGCGCGGTCGTCCTGGGCTGTACCCATTACTGCTGGATCGACGACCTGATACACGACACCTTGGGCGGTGATATTACCGTCGTCGATGGTAATGACGGAGTTGCCCGTCAGTTGTGTCGCCGACTGGGTGTCCCCATCGGGACAAACACAGCGCCGCCGCTACCCCGTCACGCCCGGATATCCTTGTACTTCACTGCCGACAATGACGTAAAAAGCCACCTGGCTCGCCAGCTTTTGGCCGCAAGCGGGGTGCGCATGGATACGAATCAGGATTCATTCCGCGTACCGCAGCAGGGAGTACCCCGATCCAGGCCTCTCTGACCAATAGGGAGGCTATATCAGCAGCGGTACCGCCAGAGCCAGGGCATGAATGGCGATACCGATCATTCCGCCCACCAGCGTCCCGTTGACGCGAATATACTGCAGGTCCGTACCCACCCCTTCCTCCAGGAGGCGGACCATGTCCTTATCCGGCCAGGCATGTATCGTCGCTTCGATGTGCTGGGCCAGACCGTCGCGCAGGGCAGGCGCCAAACGACGGGCGCTGTCCTCCAGGTAGCCATTGAGCGCGTCGCGCAATACCGGCTGCTCGCCCAGGAAAAAGCCCAGTTGCTGCGACAAGCGCTGCACCCGCCCCTGTAACCGGGAATCCGGGCGCTGCAAGTCGGTTTCCAGCCAGGAGCGCAGATCGCGGAGCAGGCCATCCACATAGGTCTGCACCGCTGGATGGGTGATCAAACCATGCTGCCAGCGCTGCACCCGAGCCTGAAAAGCCGCATCCGTCTGCAAGCGCACGATGGCATCCTGCATCCAGCGATCGAAGACCAGGCGGCGGGGATGCTCCGGGTCATCCGCGATTTCCTGCAGCAACTGATGCGCCGCTTTCACCAGATTGCGGGCCAGATTCTCACTCAGCGTGGCCGGGTCCATGATCGCCCCCATCCACGCGAACAGGGTCGGATAGGCGCGCTTGAGAATCGCCCCGATCTGATCCGCCAGCAGGCTTTGGGTGTCCTCACCGTCCAGCCAGCGGCGCAGGCGTTGAATGCCATCGTCGAGCAGGGCCTGGTGCCGGTGATCCTCGGTCAGCAGCGCCAGAATACTCCCCACCCAGCGCGCGCCGTCTATGCCCTGCAGTTGCCGCCCCAACGCAGCGCGCAAGGCGGTGCGCAATTCGCGGTCGTCACTGAGGGCCAACCCTTGCTGGAGCAAGGCCGTCATCTGCCGGGCCAGCAGCGCACTGTTCCCGGCATCGCTCAGCCATTGCGCCAGCCAGGTGGCCGGATCGGCGCGCCGCAACAGGCGCACAATCGCGTCGGTCTCCAGAAAGTGATCGCGGATAAACTCTGCCAGACGGCGCGCCAGACGCGCCTTGTTCCGCGGCAGGATCGCCGTGTGCGGAATGGGCAATCCCAGGGGATGCCGGAAAAGCGCGACTACCGCAAACCAGTCCGCCAAAGCACCCACCATGGCCGCCTCCGCAAAGGCCCCCGCCCAGGCCCAGGGTCCGGCAAAGTCCTGTACCGCCGCCACCAGAAACAGCGCCAGCGCGCCCAGCAACAAACCCAGCGCCCAGCGGCGCAGCATGCGTAGTCTTCGAGTCCGATCTGGTTTAGCGGCGGTCACTATAGCTCCTGTAGGTGAGGGCGGGCACGTATGCGCTGAGTCAGTACAAGACGGACAGGAAGATTGAAAGGGCTTTGGGGAGATGGCTTCAATTGTTATGGATGGGTGCTTCCTGAAGATGGCGGTTGGGCCTTGGCCGCTGCGCTTTCCCGCATGGCCCTCACCGCCTGTCCCAGCGCTTCCTGAAAGAGGTGGCTATGCACATGCAACTGGCCGAGCAGGCGATGGAATTCCTCGCGTTTTCCACTGTGTCGCACCTGGTGAATTTCACAGCCCAGAGCATGCACGGTTTCATGCTCGGCCAACAAGGTTCCTATCCCTGGCAGATCTGGCGCATGAGCGTGCAGCCAAGCAGTGATCGGACATACGGCCAATTCCCCATCCTCGCAAAGTCTGGAATTCAGCGCGGCCTCTTCTGCCGCATGCACCCATCCCAGATGCCGATACAGGGCCAGCAGCGGCGTGTCCGCATCCCCACAACCGAGGACAAAGGTGCGCACAAAATTCGCTACCACTTCCGCCTCCAGCGGCTTAGCAATAGCATACCCCTGGAGATAGTGGACCTCCATCTCGCGCAAGAGGGCGATGTGGGCTTCGGTTTCCACCCCTTCCACGGTGATGATGACGTCCATGCCCAAACCCAGACTGACGAGGCTCTCGACGAAGATCAGGTCCTGGGGCTTGTTCGATAGCTCGCGGATGAAGCCCTGATCGATCTTGATCTCGTCGATGGGCAGATTTTTGAGCCGCAGGAGCGAGGCGTACGCGCTTCCCACATCATCCAGCGCGATCTTCACGCCCGCACTGCGCAGTCGTTGCAGATGCCCCAGGGCGACCTCCTGTTCAAGGATTTCCCCGATCTCCAGCACCTCCAGTACCAGGGATTCCGGGGGACTATTCGGCTGGGTGGCCAGGACACCAAAGACCGCATCGGCAAATCCGGGATTGTCGAGCTCTTCCGGGGTGACATTGATGCTGAGGAAGATATCCAGGCCCATCTCCCGCCACTGCGCGAGTTGCCGCAGTCCCGTCTGCAGCACGAACCGCCCCAACGCCTGACGTTCCCGCACGCCCAGAGCAGAGAGGAATTGATCAGGGGAGACCTCCCGGCCCTCCCTGTGCCAGCGGGTCAATGCCTCAAGGCCGGCCACCCGGCCCGTCGCAAGGGCCACCAGAGGCTGATAGCGCAGCGTCACCTCTCCGGCTACCAAAGCCCGCAGGAAATCCTGGCGGAGCACTTCATCGCCCATAGTGATGGTGCCGAGATCCGGATGATAGAGTTGCACCCAGCCTTCGCCCGCCCGACCGGGGCGCGCCTTGGCCGCATACATGGCCTGATCCGCATGACGCAGGAGCAGGTCGGTGTCTGCCTCGTCGAAGGGATAGATGGTCAGCCCCAAGCTCGCTTGGATGCTGATCGCCTCCCCCTTGATGTTGAAGGGCCGCGCAATCGCGGCCTGGAGACGGGCCAAGACCTGATCCAGTTCATCCACACCGCGCAGCCCTTCCAGCAGCAGCACAAACTCATCGCCGCCCAGGCGGACAATGGTATCCGTTCGGCGCACAGCGTCTTGCAGGCGGCGGGCCATTTCCTTGATCAGGTCATCACCGGCGGCGTGCCCGTAGGTGTCGTTGACCGGCTTGAAGTCGTCGAGGTCGAGAAAACCCACCGCCAGAAGCCGCTCCTGGCGTTCGGATCGGGCCAGCGCCTGATCGAAAATCAGGCGCTGGCCCTCGCGATTGGGCAGACCGGTCAGGGCATCGTGGGTGGCCTGCGTGGTCAGGGTGCGCTCAAAATTCTGGCGTTGATCTTCCCACCGCCGATCGAGGAAAAGTATCCGTCGATAGGAAACCAAGGAAAATCCCAAAGCGAGTAACAGAAAGATCAAGTGGGGTATCCATACAAATGCGGCGATTTAGCTACGCCAAGGATTTGTCGGTGTCGGCACATGCAGCGACGGCGGGGCTGCGCGGCGCACGCCGGGCGGCACTGGCCGATCTTGCCCAGCCTTTCTTGGCTTTGGATTGGCCACGAGATCGCGAAA
>JBBIUH010000020.1:0-27595 GCA_037440305.1 Acidithiobacillus sp. | reverse complement strand
TCCGGCTGAACATCCCGCTGCTCTCGGCCGCGATGGATACGGTAACCGAGGCCGCCATGGCCATCGGACTCGCGCAAGAGGGCGGGATCGGCATCATTCACAAGAATATGTCCCCGGACCAGCAGGCCGCTTTGGTGCGGCGGGTCAAAAAGTTCGAGTCCGGCGTTATTAAAGACCCCATTACCACCCGCGCCGATGTGAGTATTCGCGAAGTGTTGCAGGTGATGGCCGTGCATGGCATTTCCGGCGTGCCCGTCGTGGATGGTGAGCGTCTGGAG
This sequence comes from Acidithiobacillus sp., assembly GCA_037440305.1. GTDB lineage: Bacteria > Pseudomonadota > Gammaproteobacteria > Acidithiobacillales > Acidithiobacillaceae > Acidithiobacillus. Next base: position 27,317 of record JBBIUH010000020.1, on the reverse strand, counting down.
GGCATCGTGACCCACCGCGATTTGCGCTTTGAAACGCGCATGGATGCCCCGGTGAGCAGTGTCATGACACCGCGTGAACGCCTGGTCACGGTGCCGGAAGGGACCAGTCTGGATGCCACCAAGGCATTGCTGCATCAGCATCGCATTGAAAAAATCCTGGTGGTCAACGAGTGTTTTGAGTTGCGCGGGCTGATTACGGTCAAGGATATCCGCAAGGCTACCGAGCATCCGCTGGCCTGCCGTGACGGGCAAGGCCGCCTGCTGGTGGGCGCAGCGGTGGGTGTCGGCGAAGGCACCGACGTGCGGGTACAGGCACTGGCGGAGGCGGGGGTCGATGTCATTATCGTCGATACGGCCCATGGTCACAGTCAGGGGGTACTCGACCGGGTACGCTGGGTGAAGGATCATTTTCCGGATGTGGATGTAATCGGCGGCAACATTGCTACCGGAGAGGCAGCCCTGGCGCTGGTGGAAGCGGGCGCTGACGCCGTCAAGGTGGGTATCGGACCTGGCTCTATCTGTACGACGCGTATTGTTGCCGGGGTGGGTGTACCACAGGTCACGGCCATCAGTAATGTGGCGGACGCGCTGGCGGGTACCGGCGTATCGCTCATTGCCGACGGCGGCATCCGCTATTCCGGGGACTTCGCCAAGGCGTTGGCCGCGGGGGCGCATGCGGTCATGGTCGGTGGCCTGCTCGCGGGTACCGACGAAGCGCCAGGTGAAATCGAACTCTATCAGGGTCGTTCCTACAAGGCTTATCGCGGCATGGGGTCGCTGGGGGCCATGCAGCAGGGATCTGCCGACCGCTATTTTCAGGATGCCAGTCCGGAGGCCCCCAAGCTGGTGCCCGAAGGCGTGGAAGGCCGGGTGCCCTATAAGGGTCCGGCCGGACAGGTGATTCATCAACTCCTCGGTGGCCTGCGCTCCAGCATGGGCTACCTCGGGGCAGAAGATTTGTCGGCTCTGCGCAGTCGTGCCCGCTTCATCAAGATTACCCAGGCGGGCGTGCGTGAGAGCCATGTCCATGACGTGAATATCACCAAAGAAGCGCCCAATTACCGGGTGGAGTGAACCATGCAAGAACGTATCCTGATTCTCGACTTCGGTTCGCAGTTCACCCAGCTTATTGCGCGGCGGGTGCGCGAAGCCCACGTTTATTGTGAAATACATCCCCATAATATGCCACTCGCGGACATTCGTGCGTGGCAAGCGCAGGGGATCATTTTGTCCGGCGGACCTTCTTCGGTACAGGATGCCGACGCTCCCATGGTTGATTTGGGCGTGTTTACCCTGGGCCTGCCGATCCTCGGTATTTGTTATGGCCTGCAGTTGATGGCCCATTTACTGGGCGGACGAGTTGGCAAGGCGGAGCATCGGGAATATGGCCGGGCGCATATTCAGATAAAAGAAGCGGTCGGCCCGTTCTTACCTTTCGGGGCTGCTGGCGCCGCCGAAGAAGTCTGGATGAGTCACGGCGACCGGATCGAGTCCGTGCCCGATGGTTTTCGGGTGCTGGCCAGCAGTGCCAATTCGCCGCTGGCGGCTATTGGCGACCCTGCGCGCAACTTCTATGGCGTGCAGTTCCATCTGGAGGTCGCCCATACCCCGCGCGGTGCGGAGATGCTCACGGCCTTCGTGCGCGGCGTATGCGGGTGCACTGGTGACTGGACCATGCACTCTTATGTGGACACGGCGGTGGCGACGATCCGTGCCCAGGTGGGTAAGGGCCGGGTCATTGCCGCGCTTTCCGGTGGAGTGGATTCGGCCGTGGCGGCGGTGCTCATTCATCGCGCCATCGGCGAGCAACTCACCTGCATTTTTGTGGATAACGGGCTGTTGCGTTTTGGGGAAGCGGAGAAGGTGGCGACGGTCTTTCGCAATTATTTTCAGATTCCCCTGCAGGTGGTGGATGCCCGGCAGCGTTTTCTGGATGTGCTGGCGGATGTCACTGATCCCGAAAAGAAGCGCAAGGCCATCGGTAATCTGTTCATCGAGATTTTTGAGGAAGAGTCGAAGCATCTGGAAGGTGCCGAATTTCTGGCCCAGGGTACCCTTTATCCCGATGTGATCGAGTCTATTTCGTTTAAGGGTCCCAGCGCGACTATCAAGTCTCACCATAACGTGGGTGGCTTGCCGGAGCGCATGCACCTGCAACTGGTCGAGCCCTTGCGTGAGCTGTTCAAGGACGAAGTGCGGGAACTTGGCCGTGAGCTGGGCATGCCCGAAGAAGTGATCCGGCGTCAGCCCTTCCCGGGGCCTGGTCTGGCTATCCGCTGTCTGGGGGCGATTGACGAACGTCGCCTGGAAGTCTTGCGCCGTGCCGACCGCATCGTCATGGAAGAGATTCGTGACGCCGGATTGTATGACCGCCTCTGGCAAGCTTTTGCGGTATTGCTGCCGGTGCGCAGTGTCGGCGTGATGGGCGATGCGCGGACCTATGATGAAACCGTCGCCTTGCGCGCGGTGGAGTCGGCGGATGGCATGACCGCAGACTGGGCGCACCTACCCTATGAAGTGCTGGGGCGCATCTCCACCCGGATCATCAACGAGGTCGCCGGGATCAATCGTGTGGTTTACGATATTTCATCCAAGCCGCCGGCCACCATTGAGTGGGAGTAATTCAGGCTACTTCGCGGGCATTCGGCACCTATCGGAAAACAATTCGAGGAAGCAATGTGTCATGGGAGCTTGAACGGCGGCGCGGAATATCAATGGAGTAAGTCGCTCTTTCATATCGATACGGTAGCAGCAACCGCCGGTGGCAAGTCATAGCAAGGAATTGCCGCCTCTATATATATGCGTTATCATGCAACTATGCATACGATTAGCGTAAGTCCCCAGGAAATCTTTCAGGCCCTCGCCGACCCGACCCGAATCCGGATCGTCCGGCTTTTGGCGGAGACGGGCGAGGAGGCATGCCTTTGCGAGTTGGTCGACAGCTTGCTGGAGCCACAATACAAGCTGTCGCGCCACGTGAAGATATTGCGGCAGGCCGGGTTGTTGTCCGCGGAGAAGGACGGGCGCTGGGTCTATCACCGCCTTGTGCGCGGCGTGCCTTACCTGGCATTGGCCTACGACACGCTGCGCGCCCTGCCTGACAGCGATGGAGTCTTCGCTCATGACTTGCACAACTTCCAACAGCGCATGTGCCTGAGGGAAGGCGGACGTTGCCGCGTCGGCATCCAGACGCCGTCGCTTGCGGCTGCGGAGGGCGAGTAATGGCCTGCACTTGCGCCGCCGATGCCCCAGTGGCCATGCCGCGCCCTTGGCGGAACGCCAAGGTCGTCACGTCCGTATGCTCCGGCCTCTTGCTTCTGCTCGGTTTCGTCGGTGGGTACATCGGCTTGCGCGCCGAGTTCCAAACCGTTCTCTACGTCACAGCCGTGCTCGTCGGCGGCTACTATTTCGGCCGTGAGGCGCTGGAGGAGCTGGTCAAGGAACGGGAGGTGGGCATCGAGTTGCTCATGTCTACCGCCGCCATCGTGGCAGGGGTCATGGGGCAATGGGCGGAAGCCGCGACGCTGGTCTTCCTGTATTCCATTTCCGAGGCGGCGGAGGGCTACACCGCCGAACGCGCCCGGCATGCGATCCGCGCCCTCATGAACCTCGCACCGAAGACCGCGCTGGTACGGCGTGGTGATCGGGAAGAGCGCATCCCGGTGGAGCAGCTCAGGGTAGGCGATGTCTTCACCGTGCTGCCCGGCGAATCGGTCGCCACCGACGGCGAGGTGATCGACGGTCACTCCAGCGTCAACCAGGCCCCGGTCACCGGCGAATCCGTGCCGGTGGAGAAATTGCCAGGCAGCAAGTTCTTCGCCGCGACCATCAACGGCGAGGGCGCGCTCACGGTGCGCGCCGTCAAGACCTTCGGAGACAACACGCTGTCGCGCATCATCCATCTGGTGGAGGAGGCGCAGGCGAGCAAGGGTCGCAGCCAGCGCTTCATCGAGCGTTTCGGCAAGCGTTACAGCCCTGCTGTCTTGGGCATAGGCATCCTCATCGGGTTGCTGCCGCCCCTGTTCGGCTTGCCTTGGGAGGATTGGATAACCCGCGCCACGGTGTTCATCGTCGCGGCGGCCCCATGCGCCCTGGTGATTTCCATCCCGATCACGCTGGTCGCCGCCATCGGCACCGCCGGTCGCAACGGCCTGCTGATCAAGGGCGGTGTGCATCTGGAGAACCTCGCCAAGGTTCGCGTGGTGGCGCTGGACAAGACCGGCACGCTCACCCTGGGCCGACCGCAGGTCATGGATGTCGTCCCGCTGGACAGGCGCAGCGAACGTGACATCTTGGCGGCCGCAGCGGCGGTCGAATCGCGCTCACAGCATCCGTTGGCGCAGGCCGTGCTGGAGCGGGCCCGGAGCGAAGGCATTTCAATCAACCCGGCCCAGGATTTCCAGTCCGTCACCGGAGCGGGTGCACGCGGTTTGGTGGAAGGCATGGAGTGCTTTGTGGGAAACCCGCGGCTGTTCGAGGGGCTGGGGGTTCCGTTGGGCGACGTGACGCCCCGCATCGAAGCCTTGCAACGGCAAGGCAAGACCGTCGTGCTGGTCGGCACCGATCAAGCCGTCCACGGCTTGATCGCCATCGCCGATCCGCTGCGGCCGGAAGCGGCCCAGGCGATCGCCGATCTCAAGCGCGCCGGCATCGAACGGGTGGTCATGCTGACCGGCGACAACCCGCTGGCGGCGGAGGCGATCGCGCGGCAAGTGGGCGTCGACGAAGTGTTCGCCGAGCTTTCCCCGGAAGACAAGACGGAGAAGGTCGCGGAACTCGATGCGCGTTACGGCAAGGTGATGATGATCGGCGACGGCGTGAACGACGCGCCGGCCTTGGCGGCGGCCCACGTGGGTGTCGCCATGGGCGCGGCCGGTACCGACGTGGCGCTGGAGACCGCGGACGTGGCGCTGATGAGCGACAACCTGGCGCGGCTGCCGTACCTCGTGTCCTTCGGCCGCCGCACCTGGCGGGTGATCCGGCAGAATCTCGCGCTGTCCGCGGTGGTGATTGGCGGTCTGATCGCGGGCGCGGTGGGCGGCTATTTCACCCTGCCCATCGCGGTGCTGGCCCACGAGATCAGTGAGTTCGTGGTGATCGCGAGTGGACTGCGCATGCTGCGGCGCTGAACAGAGATTACTAATCAAGGAGTGTGTTATGGAAATCAAGTATGGCTTCGGAAAAACGGTCGCGTTGACCTTCGACCAGGCAATCGAGCACGTCACTCAGGCCTTGCAGGCCGAGGGCTTCGGCGTGCTGGCCGACATCGACGTCGCGGGCGCGATGAAGAAAAAGCTCAACCAGGACATGCCGCCCTACCGGATTCTCGGGGCCTGCAACCCGCCCTTGGCGCATCGGGCCTTGACGGCGGAACCGTCCATCGGCTTGCTCCTGCCGTGCAACGTGGTCGTGCGCCAGGACGAGGCCGGCAAGGTCCATGTGGAGTTCATGGACCCCGACGCCGTTCTGGAGCTGGTCGACAAGCCGGACATCACCCGGCTGGCGGGCGAGGTGCGCCAGCGGCTGGAACGGGTGATGCAGGCGCTGTAAGCAATCCTGTGAGGACTGTCACCCAAATTGCTGGCGAAAGGATACGCGGAGCGGTTGCCCATGGTACTGAAAGCGTATATACCGTGGAAGTACATTTGATGAGGTGCATCATGTCCAAAGAAGCTGTTTTCACGATGAAGCTGGAACCTGAGTTGCGTGCCGAGTTCATGGCCGAAGCGGAAGCCGCCCACAGGCCGGCTTCGCAGGTCCTGCGCGAGTTGATGCGCGAGTTCGTCCAGCGTCAGCGGGAGAGTAGGGAATATGATGAGTTCCTGGGCCGCAAGGTTGATGCTGGTCGTGCTTCGATGCGCGCTGGCGTTGGTCACTCCAATGATGAGGTTGAAGCCACGTTCGCCGCTCGGCGTGCAGCCGTGGCGAACCGTGCGTGAGGGTCATTTGGACGCCTGAAGCGCTACAGGATCGCGCTGATGTTTGGGACTACATCGCAGCCGATAACCCGCGAGCGGCGGCCCGTATGGATGAGCTTTTCAGCGATGCGGCCGCTGGGCTCGCCGATCATCCGAAACTGGGGCGACCGGGAAAGATTCAAGGAACTCGCGAGCTGGTGCCGCATGAAAGCTATCGCTTGGTGTACGAAATCAGCGGCGAAACCGTGTGGATGCTTGCCTTGGTCCACACTTCGCGCCAGTGGCCATTAGTCCGCGATTGAGCGTAGAGAGCGAGTGCCTGGGAACAAGTGGCTGACTGCGCTTGATAATTGAGTGGGAGTAGGCGGTTTTTCTAAGCAACACCTCAGTTGACCTGGGCCGGACCCAGGTCAACCGTGCCATCGGGATCTGGTGCCACCGTACCAGGGCGTCCGTCTTCGGTTCTCAGGACAGAGAGCAGGATGGGCACCATTTTGCGCTGCATAGTCCTGAGTGACTAAAAGTGGTATTTTAAATCCGCCGCAGTAATGGTATTAAATTTTTTATAATAACTGATCACGGGGAACTCGTTGTATGTGGCGGTATAAGATAGTTGCAAGGCTAAGGGACCATACAGCCGGGATTGCAGGCTGGTAACCGACTCATAGGTATTGTTGTTGGCTGTCGATAGCAGAGCGGTGATGGATTCCTTAAAAGTTGCATGGCGGGTCAGATGCCACTGATAGCCCACCGCCAAACGAGCGGCCGGGTTGGTTTGATGTTTCATGCCTATAGGCTGGTCTTCCTGAGCGCCGATGCCTCCCTGATAATCTATGGACATGGTTTTGTCGATAGATAAGATATTGCCTTCGCCTATGGTTTCTATCAAATGGTAATAATATCCGTTAAATTGATTCCGGTCATAACGGATGTCACCAAAAACATAGTGAACATTTGGCTTGAAATAATATCGAAATTGATTCTCCAGAACGAGGCGATTGGCGTAAACTGCCGTCGATGCGGCAGTATAATTGTAGCTCACATGCGCACGATTTTCCCAACGGTGATATTGCCAACGTACCCAGTCGTTGCTGTGGAGATTTAAGGATGGATATGTTCCCGTGGCGCTGGAAAATCCGAACGCCACGCTCCCTGACCACAGCTTTGGCTTTTTGGCTGTGTTGGCGAAAGCGCATGTGAATGATGTGATCCCTGCGATAAAAACGAAAGTTATACTAAATATTATGTATACACCGTATTTTTTGTGGGATGGTATTTGAGATGTTGACGGCAATCTCATAGACTCTCCTGTTCAGTATGTTGAGGGTGATTTTCCATGCATCAGAATCATGGCAGCCGGGACATGGTTGCTACGCGCGTTATCTCGCGGTGCACCTAAAAGTCGACTGTCATAGGGTCATTGCTCCCTTCGCTATTTAATGCGCCATCTACAAGATTGGTTTCGGCGACAGCTGTCATGCGAGTTTTCCTGTCCTCACCAGAAAAGCTCGCAGTATTTTTTTCAGGCAATCTGTACATAGAGGTGCTTGCCGAGCACGTTGGCAGCAGCCTCGATTTGGTCGAGCTTTGAGGCGTGACGCAGGTCAAACAAGCGATCAACTTGCGGCATATGCCACCCCAAGCGGCGGGCGAGTTCGGCCTTCTTGATGCCTTGATCGGTCATCGCTTGGTATACGCCCAATTTGGCGCATTCAAGTGCCGACGGACGCACGGTCTTTTGTCCGGCTGCCGGCTGACTGGCAGCAGGTAGAGGTTTCCGCGCATCCACGTAGAACGACAGGCCGGTTTCCAGCGCGTCGATTGCGTTCAGCAAGGCTTCGTCTTCATCGGCACCAAAGGTGATGGCTTCAGGCACGTCGGCAAACGTGACCAGCACAATGCCGTCATCGGGGGTCAAGGTCGCGGGGTAGTCAAACATCGTTCTCTCCTTCACTTCAAACCATGCTGTCGTTTGATCGCGGCTTCGAGTCCTTTCCCAAGCTCGGCGGTGCCGTGCATGGGTAGGGAAGACTGCTTGCCGTTGAGAAATACTTTCAGGTGCGATCCTTTACCGGGCTGAAAAGCCGCGCCTTGTTGCTCTAGCCATTTCTTCAGCTGCTTGGAGTTTATGGGCGAAGCATAAACAGATGTGTTGTGTTTGTCAAATAAAAAGCAACACATCTGTTTTTTTGTGCGTTCGTGGTACCATGGATGCACCTTGACTGAGCTGGAAGCATCCTAAAAACTGAGCATGGTATTTTTCATGGCGCAAGAACAAGCTGCGCCTCGCAGGTCGCTGAATATGGTTTAGTTTTTTGGCTAATTGATAATCGAGTGGAATGATCGGGCGGTAACTAAGTGCCTATGGCGGCAATTGGGCGTTTTTCTGCGCTTGGGTTGCCGCTTTTTTTATGAAAAATCGCCCGATTTTCGAATAGGTGCGTCTTCTGTAGCGCTTTCCCGCAGTGTTTCTTGTTTCATGATTTATTTTATTTAATAGCCATATATTGTGGTATTTTATTTTTCTTGGCGAAAATATGTAGTATTGCATTTTTCTGTGTTTTTATGTAAAACTACAATAGCTATTTTTATATAAAATAAATAATGTTGACATTTTAGTTGCGAAATGTGATAATAAAAAACCAAAAATATTTGGTGTGGAGATAACGCGCGATTCCATAGTCATTCTGCACCGTGATATTCACTACATTCCGGGAGAAATAATGGCATCCATAAAGCTCCAGAATATAAAAAGCAGGCTGCGACGAGAGGGTTCTCTGCAAGGTTTGATACTGGCGTGTGTGGGCGCTTCAATTGGTTCCGGATGGCTGTTTGGGCCACTGTATACGGCACAGCAGGCAGGCCCCTACGCGGTCGGTTCATGGATGATCGGCGTCTGCGCCATCCTTTTGCTGGCGTTGGTTTTTGCGGAACTTGGTCCGCTGATTCCCCGGGCGGGGGCAGTGGTTCATCTGGCCCACGTGGGAAACGGCCCGATTGTTGGTCATATGTGGAGCTGGATTCTCTTTCTCTCTTACGCCACCATCGCGCCCATCGAAGTTACAGCCATACTGACCTACGCTAATAATTACCTGCCGGGATTGCTGCAGCAGCATTCTGACCTCCTCAGCGTCAAAGGTTTCGCCGTCGCGCTGGTGTTGCTAGCCTTCTTCGTTGCCATTAATTTTTTGGTGGTGCGCTGGGTGTTGAAAATCAACAATGGCGCTACCTGGTGGAAAATTTCGATTCCTGTGTTGACGATTGGGGTGTTGCTCGCCACATCGTGGCACCCCGGTAATTTCGTGGTGCATGCACAGAATGCCACGGCCGATTTTCACGGGATGTTCGTTGCTGTGGCCTCCGGCGGTGTGATTTTCAGCCTGCTGGGTTTTCGTCATGCTATCGACCTGGCTGGAGAAAGTAAAAACCCGAAACGGGATGTACCGATTGCTGTTATCGGCTCCGTCTTGATTGCATCGGGAATTTATATTGCTTTACAGGTAGCGTTTATCGGTGCGATACATCCTGCCGATTTGGCGGCAGGGGGCTGGCGGCACCTCCATTTTTCCGGAATCAACGGTCCTTTTGCCGCCCTTGCCGCTACGGTGGGAGCTGGCTGGCTGGCAGTGCTCCTGTATGTCGATGCGTTTGTGTCACCGGGTGGGGCCGCATTGATTTATACCACCACTGCAGCCCGGGTTACCCTGGCGACCGCCGATACCGGAGCAGCGCCCAAGTGGGTGGCACGCATCAATCGGCATGGGGTTCCCTGGGCCAGCCTGATTTTACTGTACGTTGTCGGTGCGGTGTTCTTTTTTCCGTTTCCCTCCTGGCAGAAAATGGTGGGTTATATCGCTTCCATGACGGTACTGTCCTATGTCATCGGTCCCGTTGCGCTGATTCAGTTGCGTCGCGCGATGCCTGATCTGGAGCGCCCTTTTCGCTTGTGGGCAGCACCAGTTATCGCACCCATCACTTTCGTCGTGGCCAGCTGGATCGTGTTCTGGTCGGGTCTGAACACCCTGAATTTCATTTTCGGCACTTTGTTCGCTCTGCTAATCTTTTATGCCCTCACCGGCATCTGGCGGAAAGGAAGATGGTCCGAAATGGGGTGGCAGTATATGTGGTGGATTATTCCCTATTTTCTGGGTTTGTGGGGAATCAGTTGGCTGAGCCCGGCGGTTCTGGGCGGAACGGGGGTGTTTGGATTTTTTTCCGGCATGGCGGCGGTGGCCGTTTTGAGTCTGCTGATATTTTATGTGGCCATTCATCAGGCGGTGGCGGACAGTACCATGAGAGCCTACATGCAGTATTTCAGAAAGCAGGAAGCGAATGTACCGTGAGCAGCAGGTAATGGGTGACGGCGCTACCGGCATGGGTTTATTTTTTTCAGTAACAGATCTATTCGGTGAACAGGAGGGGTGCATGACGGACCGCATCGGGAAAAAACGGGCAAAAGAACCTAACCGATGGTCGAATCGTTCAAATCTGCAAACGGATGCGAAGCGTTGGGTGATTAAAATTGGCAGCAGCTTGCTTACGAATGACGGCCAGCATCTGGATACCACCGCGATACACGCCTGGGTGCAGCAAATTCTGCAGTTGCATCAGCGCGGTGTAGAAGTGGTACTGGTGTCCTCCGGATCGGTAAGCGCTGGAATGCAACGCCTGGGCTGGACAGATCGGCCGGTTTCACTCAAAGCTCGACAAGCCGCGGCCAGCGTCGGTCAATCCGCCCTGATACATACCTATGAGAAGATGCTGCAGGAATGCGCGCAGCCCGAGAATGACCGTTTATATTGTGGTCAGGTGCTGTTGACCCACGATGATCTTCGTACCCGCCGGCGCTACCTGAATGCACGCTCCACGTTACGCACGCTGCTGGACATGAACGTGCTGCCCATCATCAACGAAAATGATGTGGTTTCTTACAGTGCGATCAATCTGGGCGACAACGACACCCTGGCGGCACTGGTGAGCAATCTGCTGGATGCCGATATCCTGGTCATTCTTACCGATCAGACGGGACTGTTTGACGCCGATCCGCGCAGCCATCCCGAAGCAACGCTCCTGACGGAGGTTGGTGCAGGTGATCCGATGCTGGAGCGCATTGCCGGGGGAGGCGGTTCCCGGCTGGGAACGGGCGGTATGCTGGCCAAGGTGCGTGCTGCGGCTCGTGCCGCGCGTTCTGGTACGTCGACGATCATTGCGGATGGACGCAGTCCGGAAGTCCTACCGCGCTTGCAGCAGGGGGAAGCGATCGGTACCTTCGTTCATGCCCGCTTACCTAAGCTGGCTGCGCGGAAGCGCTGGCTGGCCGGGCATCTGCGCAGCAACGGAGTGCTGCATCTGGATCAGGGCGCGGCCCGGGCGATTTTGGAGGAGGGAAGCAGCTTACTGCCGGTGGGAGTTATTGCGGTAGAAGGTACATTCCGGCGGGGTGATTTGGTCGTTTGCAAAGATCCACTGGGGCGGGAGATCGCTCGCGGTTTGATCAATCTCGACGCGCCGGTCGCTGCCCGCTGCTGCCGGAAACAGAGTCATGAACTGGTGGATGATCCTGAGGTGCTGGAAGATGTGCTGATTCATCGTGACAACTTGGTAATCAACGATTTGTTACGCTAAAAAACAGTGGTGAACTGGCGGATGATCCCGAAGTGAGCGGGGATGTACCGATATTGGCCCATCGCGACAACCTGATGGTGGTGGTTAATGACCCCCGTCGGCCGAGCCATTATTCCCGTCCGTGGGTAAAATTCGGCTGGGAATGATGTGGACGTCCTGCTGCTGATGCGCCAGTGTTACGTTATGGCGGAGCAGACTTTCCACCACGGAAGCACGCAGGTCGGTCTGCACGTTATAACTCTTGTTACAGTCGTCCAGATACACCCGCAGATAGAATTGCAGGGCATTTTCGCTGACATCCAGCAACAGTGCGGTGGGCGGAATACCGCGCGGATCATCTTGCAGGACGTCGGGATGATTTTGACCTTCCGCTACCAGCAACTGCTTTACCAGCGGGATATCGGCATCATGGGCAATGCTGAAGGGGATCATGAGGCGCAACACGCTATTTGTGTACATCCAGTTGGTCACCTGGCCAGAGATCAGTTCAGAATTAGGAACGAAGACTTCAGTGCGGTCAAAAGTAAGGATCAGGGTGTAACGGATGCTCATCTTCTGCACATATCCCTGAGTGGTACCCACCTGAATCCAGTCACCAACACGAATGGGACGCTCCAATAGCAGAATCAGACCAGACACAAAATTGTTGACGATATTTTGCAGGCCAAAGCCGATGCCAACGGATAATGCGCCCGCAATAATGGCAAGATTGTGCAGCGCTACACCCGCGGTGGAAAGCGCAATCAATACGGCGATGATAAATCCCGCATATCTGACGATGGACAGCACGGAGTGGCGGGCCCCGCTTTCCAAGTGTCCAATAATCCGGGAGTTGTCGGACAGGTATTTCTGGATCAGGCTGTTAATGTTGAACAGCAGCACGAGCAGAAGCACAGCAATCACCCAGCGAAAAGGCTGAATATGAAAGCTACCAATGGAGAAGCCGGTGATGAAATATTTCCCGATCAGCGTAAATCCGGTATGTGTCAGACCCCAGGCATATAAAATAAAAGCCACTATGCCTAACCATACGGCGGTGTAACTCATTGCACTGAACCATGTTATCCAGGGCAATGGTTGATCTTCTTTCAGACCGAGGCGTTGGCGCAGGAGATGTTGCCAGCGCCCGGATTTTCGCGCTGTATGCATCCAAAAGTCGGTGCTCGCCCAGGAAAAAAACAGGCCCATTCCGAAGGCAAGCAAGGACATTAGCAGGCCAAAGAACATATAGTTAGAAAGATTACGATAACCAATGATAGCGAATATAGCGGTGGCGATCAGGGCTAATAATATGAGTACTCTAAGCAGCGAATAAGCACGGAAAGATTTTCTGTCGCCGGTCTGCCAGACCAGCCAAAATACTGCACCGAGAACTACCAGGTGGTAAATAGACCCAAAAAAGACTTGTCCTATCGGCGATAGCGGATCGTTGGGAGACATGCTGATCCAGGTGATGCGAAATACGGATAAGACTGCAATAAATCGTAAGGTTCGCAGTATGGAGCGTAGCGTTTGCGGTTTCCGAGGCCAATGACGGCTGACTACTCCTGACGGACTGAGAGCCAATGCGAGTAGCAAGGAGATAAAAACATAGCCGCCCCAGGTGCCTAAAGTGAGAACGATGAGGGGCGAAAGAGTGTCTGTGAGATCGGTTGCCGTTGCAACGGCGGCGATGCCCGCCAGCAATGGTATATAGTGATAAAAATTATGTTTCATATCAGGTAAATTTAGTGTGCGATAAATTATTTTGGCTAAGGATGCACGTAAAAACAATAACAACACAAATATAAATACACCAATTCCTATGGATATCTGTAAGTTTTGTTGTGCAAAAATAGAACGTCCATTGTGAGCGAGCCAGAAATGTTGTTCGTCAATCCAGATGGCGGTAGAGACCGATTGAAAAGCAACTGCCTGCTTCCAGACGCCGTGATCATGGCGTAATAGCATCTCGGCATGTAGTGCATCACGTTTTTTGCTGATTTGCTGGCTCAGATCTGCGCTCGCGACGGCGAGAACCTTGCATGTAGCAAGTTCTCCGCTGAGATTTCTTTGAGTATCCTGTAGTTTCTGGCGTAATGCACTGAGATTCTTTGGTTCGCCGGCAACAGTGGACCCCAGTATACCCAGACTTTTATCTATTTGGTTGAGGTTGCTGCTCCTTTCGGTTATACACTGGTGCGCGTTGTCGCTGATCACACGTACGGTTTTCTGCCAGCTCAGAAGTTGCTGTAAATCGACGTTTTTTGACAAATCGTGGTGTATCGATTGTAGCGTCGCACCGGTCTGTGACACCGGCGTGCTGGAGGCGTATGCCAATAGCGGAAAGATCAGGATAACAAGGCATGTGCCTAACCAGGATAAATACGAAAAGATAGGTCTATTGTTTGAAGCGTTCCAGATGCTGATCGGTAAAATGATCGTCCGCTGAATCACATGCCACTCCTTTGCTGAAGCCATTTATGGAACGATAAATGGGCATTGGGTTGCGTTGAGCACCATCTTATCACGGGTGATGGCTGTTTGCTTCTGTTCAGGCTGCTTGTTGTAGTCGCCTGGCCACCTTGCTAGGTGGTTATTTGCACGATAAAAAATGACGAGGGGGTTATGTGCTGTCGGCATATGGCGACAGCTTGGTGTGATCCCTGATTCCTGAGGCTAAACTTTTTTCGGGGACTATCTGATGGTGAATGATCACAAAAGGGATTGTGGCCTTATGGGTGGGTGTTTCAGACTTTCCTGCACGTTGGCACCGCCGACTTTTCGGCAGTATGGCAGGAAAAATGCTTAAGTGTAGGGTGTGTAATGATCGTAGAGGAATTAGCCATGAAGAAGCCCATCTATAATGCCCTGTTCACGGCATTGATTGCCGCACCTTTCATCGCTTTGGGAGGCTTTGTGCACGAGGTAACGCCGCTGGATCCAACAACGACTACCTCTGCCCGGCCGGTGGTGTCCAGCGGCCGGCGGATGGTGGGCGAGGTGCAGCTGGTGATGGGTCATGTTGAGCGGGCGGACTGGCTGCTGCTCACACCGGAAGAGTCCACCCATCAATCTTCGGTCGCCCCTCACGCTCAGTATGCGTCTGTTACGGTACGGTCCGTGTAGCCATGTGGGCGACGGGTGACCGTCTCCCGTCATTATTGAGAAGAATGCGGAGGAAGTGATGTCTACTAATAAATGGCGTTTTGTGCTGTCGGCGACAGCGTTGGGTGCGGGTATCCTGTTGCTGTCGAACCCTGCGTTTGCGGATCGGGATGGCTGGGGTGGTCCGGCAGTGAGCTTGTCTATCGGTGTCCCCGGTGTCGTCTATCCAGCGCCAACCTATTATGCAGCACCTCCAGCTTACTATTATGCGCCGCCTCCGCCTCCGCGCTGGTATCGGCGTCGTGAACATTACTGGCACCATGAGCACGACCGTGGCTGGGGCGATGACGATTGATGGAGGCTGGCAGGCAGTACCCCCACGGTGACGCTGTTAATTGATGATGGCGCGCCGTGCGCCGCGCGTCAGTAAGGGGAGTACGGCCTTTTGCAGCATGGGGGGCAGGGCGATCGGTCTGAGCAGCATTTTCATCGCCATATCAAAGGGGTAGTGACGACTTATCCAACTGCCCATGCGTTGTCGGAATGCCGAAAAATCCTCCAGGGAGAATTGCTGCCCGGGATTTTTTACTTCAAAAGCATTTTTGAGGGCAAGATAGCTGTCTTCCTGGTCTACCTCGGCCACACGTTTCCAGAGTTCACGGCCAATGCGCCAGCGTGAATTTTTCTCGCGTGCTTGGTATTGTAGGAAAAATCGGTAGAAATATTTGTAGTGATGGACTTCGTCGGCGCGGATGCGTGCAGCGAGCTGGCACAGTACGGACTCCGGGCTGGCCGCCTGAATCATCGTATAGAAGCTGGCCGTGCCCGTCTCGACGACGCAGCGTGAGGCCATTTCCAAGGCGTGAGTGGGTCCCAGTAAATCAGTGCGGCAGTAAGGCACATAAGCGTCTACAAAACCCTGATAAGCACGTTCCCAATCAAAATCCGGCCAAATAGTGAGCACGTATTGGCGCAATGCGTGCCCATGCTGTACCTCTTCGATCTCCCATTCCTGGCGCAACCACACAGTGGCGCTCACATTTTCCTGATAGTATTCCATCAGGTTACGGGTGTAGAGATCAGACAGCGTTTCTACAAAGGAAGCGCCGGCTAATAGATAAAACCAGTCCATATTGCCGATGATCTTCCCCTTTTCAATGGCAGCGTAAGGAATATCGGCCAGAGACCAGGTCGGACGGACGTTATCTGTGGGCATTGTATTTGCCGCCTCCTTAAAATTCTGCCAATGGGGTTGATGATTATAGCGCACATCTTGTTGTGATGCCCCTGCGGCAACAAAGGCGGCGCTCCTAAGCGGCAGCGCTCTCAATGCGCTCTGTCTTGGTCAGTGTGTCATGGGGCGCGTCGAGGGCCAGGGAGAGGCTGGCGGGACCGGGTGCGGCTGACGTATCATTCCCGTTTGAGTTGTGGCGGTATCCATTTGGTGCCTCGGGGCGTCTGCCCGGTGAAGGCCGTCTTGCGTCCCAAGGAGGATGTCATGGCGTTGTGTGTAGAATTGCATCCCCTGAATCCACAGCCGCGACTGCTGGCGCAAGCGGTTGAGGTACTGCGTGCCGGAGGTTTGCTGGTTTATCCAACGGATACCTGCTACGCCTTGGGTTGTATGGTGACGGCACGGGAGTCCCAAGAACGGCTGCGGCGCATCCGGCAACTGGATTTGCAGCATGACCTCTCGCTGCTGTTTTCCACCATTTCCCAATTGGCGGAGTATGCCAAGTTGGATGATCGTGCCTATGCGCTGCTGCGTAAAACCTTGCCTGGACCCTACACCTTCATTCTACCAGCGACCAAAGATGTGCCGCGGCGCCTCGCCGACCCGAAAAAGCGCAGTATTGGTGTGCGCATACCTGCCAATCCCTTGTGTGAAATGCTGCTTACGGAGTTGGGAGAGCCCTTGATGAGCTCTACCCTGCAACTTCCGGGCGCCAACGCACCGCTGACGGATCCCGATGAAATTTGCGACGTGTTGGGGGGTCAGGTGGATATGGTGCTGCTCTCGGGTGTGGGTGGGGCGCTCTGTTCGACGGTGGTGGATCTTTTGCAATGGCCGCCGCGCCTGCTCCGTCAAGGCGCTGGTGACCCGCGGCTGCTCGGTCTCAGCGTTGCCGTCTAGTCCCGTGCAGTATTAGGCGGGTAGGGCATTACGCTGATATACTCCATCCATGTCTGATGCCACGCAATTTATCCGAACCCTGGCCATTTGGGCCATACCTGTGCTGTTCGCCATTACCGTGCATGAGGTGGCCCATGGCTGGGTCGCTTGGAAACGGGGTGATCCTACCGCCATGCTCATGGGTCGTCTAACGCTGAATCCGATTAAACACATTGATCCCTTTGGGACAATTTTGCTGCCGGGCATACTGCTCCTGTTTCACTCGCCCTTTCTCTTTGGTTACGCCAAGCCGGTGCCGGTCAATTTTGGCGGGCTGAAAGACCCCAAACGCGATATGGTGCTCGTCGCCATCGCCGGGCCGGCCGCTAATCTGTTGATGGCCTTCTTCTGGACGCTGGTGCTGTGGTTGGGCGGGCATCTCCCCGGCGCTCTGGCGTATATCGGTGAACCCATGCAGTTGATGGGTGAGGCGGGTATTATGATCAATGTCATCCTGATTATTTTTAATCTGATCCCCATTCCGCCTCTGGACGGTGGTCGGGTGGCGGTGGGGCTTTTGCCGGCGTCAGCCAGTATGGCCCTGAGCCGGATTGAACCTTATGGATTTATCATTCTAATTGTACTGCTGTTTACCGGCGTGTTGTGGTCCGTCCTGGGTCCTCTTTTTCTGTTGGTGCGTCACTTTTTTCTGACAATTGGCGGTTTGTGATGACAGAAATCATCGTTTCCGGCATGCGGCCGACGGGTCGTTTGCATCTGGGGCATTATCACGGCGTACTCAAAAACTGGTTGCATTTGCAGGATGCGGCGGAGTGTTATTTCTTTGTTGCCGATTGGCATGCGCTGACCACCCATTATGAAACGACACGGGGGATCAGTGAGGCGGTCTGGGATCTGCTCATTGAGTGGTTGGCGGTGGGGGTAGACCCGGATAAGTCCGTACTCTTTATCCAATCCCATGTGCCGCAGCATGCCGAACTGGCGCTGCTGCTGGGGATGCTGACGCCGCTGTCCTGGCTGGAGCGCGTGCCGACCTTCAAGGATCAGCAGGAAAAATTGCGGGAGCGAGATCTCGCCACCTTCGGTTTTCTGGGCTACCCGCTGCTGATGACGGCCGACATACTGCTTTATGATGCCCACAAGGTACCGGTGGGGGCAGACCAGGTCGCGCATCTGGAGATCAGCCGGGAGCTGGCACGGCGTTTCAACAGTTTCTACGGGCGCGATGCCGATGCGGCGGCGCAGGTAGAAAAGGGCATGCAGGCCATGGGCAAGCGCGCGGCGAAGGCTTTTGCCTCCTTACAGCGGCGTTTTCAGCAGAACGGTGACGGTCTGGCGGTGACCGAAGCTGCGGCGTTCCTGGAACAACAGGCGGGGCTCAGTGCGGGGATGTGCGAGCAACTCCTGGCCCACCTGGAGGGCAAGGGTCGGGAAATTCTCCGCGAGCCGCAGGCGTTGCTGACGGCGGCCTCAAAAATGCCGGGGCTCGACGGGCAGAAGATGAGCAAGTCCTACGGGAATACCATCTCTTTGCGCGAAGCGCCAGAAGTGGTGCAGAAGAAAATCCGTACCATGCCCACCGACCCAGCCCGGGTGGCACGCACGGACCCTGGTACGCCCGAAAAGTGCCCGGTCTGGGCCCTGCATCAGGTTTATTCCGGCCCAGAGACGCAGGCATGGGTTCGCAGCGGCTGTACAACGGCAGGTATCGGCTGTCTGGATTGTAAACAACCGGTAATTGAAGCGGTGCTCGCTGAGCAGGCGCCGATCCGTGAGCGGGCGGAGTACTGGGCGGCACGACCGGAGCAACTACAGGAAATTGCCCATGCGGGCGCCCAGCGTGCCCGCCAACGTGCCGAGCAGACGCTGGAGCGGGTGCGCGCAGCCATGGGTCTGATGCATGAGCAGCGCCATCTCTGAATCCCGTCTATCGGCGGCGCCCATGCAGGTTCATGGGCAGCCGCTGGAAGGCCTGCCCGACGGCCTCTTCATTCCGCCGGATGCCTTGGAGCTGTTGCTGGAAAGCTTTTCCGGTCCGCTGGAATTGCTGCTCTGGCTGATCCGCCGTAACCGCATGGATATCCGCGATATTCCGGTGGCCGAAGTGACCCGGCAGTATCTGCACTACCTGCACGAAGCGCGTCGCCGCAATCTGGAACTGGCAGCGGAATATCTGCTGATGGCGGCCTGGCTGGCGGAGATCAAGGCACGCATGTTGCTGCCCGTGCCGCCCGCAGCGGAGGATGAAGACTTCGATCCCCGTCTGGAACTGGCGCGCCGTCTGGAGGCGCTGGCTACGGTGCAGAGTCAAGCGGAGGCGCTCCACACTTTGCCTCAGGCTGGACGGGATTTCTGGACGATTTACCCCGCGCCACATCCCGATCTGCCTTTGGCACCACCGCTGGTAGCCCTCACTGATATCGTAAACGCCTGGCAGGCGTTGCTTCTGCGCCCCGCGCGCAAGCCACCTCCCGCTCATACCCTGACGAATCCGCGTATGGGATTACGGCAACGGATGGTGGAGCTACTACTGTATTGCCGCCGGGAACCGCGCCCCTGGTTTCTTAACGAGCTCTTGCCGCCCATGGCAGATCGCCTGGCTCTGGCAGTGTCACTATTAGCCATATTGGAATTACTCCGGCAAGAGGCACTGGCTTTGGTCGAAGACGAAGAGGGGGTCTGGCAGGTCGCGGTGACTGGTGTCGATGGGCTTGGTGGTATCTGATGCGTGAAGCGCTCTTGGCATTGTTTCTGTCCAGCGCTGAACCGCTCTCCCGCGAGCACCTGGCGGCCCTCCTCGACGACGATCCCGACTGCGCAGGATGGGAGGCGGCGCTGGAAATGCTGTTAGCCGTTGGCGAAGGACCTCTGCAACTGGTCTCTGTCGCCGGTGGCTATCGTTTGCAGATTCATCCGCGTCACAATGCCCTTCTGGTGCGCCTTCACGTGGAGGCACCACGACCTTTATCCAAGGCAACGCTGGAGACCTTGGCCGTGATCGCTTATCAGCAGCCGATAACGCGTCCGGAAATCGAGCACTGGCGAGGGGTTGCAGTGAGTGCGCCGATCATGCAGCAGCTTCAGGAGCGCGGATGGATAATGGTCGCCGGGCACCGGGATACGCCGGGGCGACCTGCACTTTGGGCGACAACACCGGGTTTCCTGGCGCATTTTTCGCTGCCTTCGTTGGAAGCATTGCCAAAGGTCATGGGGGCGGAGAGACTTGATGGAATATGAAAAGTGTAACAGAACGAAACATGATAAAAAAGATAATGGGAAAGTTATAACAATCTGATTTGACGAATTTTGGGTGTACTATAATATCCAAAACAGAATTTGAAATTGGGCTCGGTAAGCGGAGACGGGTGTTGTGGCTTATCTTGAATCTGGCGCAGTAAGTTACGTGAGGAGCAAACAATGGCACAAGTCGTAATTTTGGGTGCAGGCACAGGCGGGATGCCGGCAGCCTACGAAATGAAAGAAGCTCTGGGTTCGGGGCATGAGGTGACGCTGATCAACGCCAATGATTATTTTCAGTTCGTGCCGTCCAACCCGTGGGTGGGCGTAGGCTGGAAGGAGCGCGACGACATCGCGTTTCCGATCAGACCTTATGTGGAACGCAAAGGGATACATTTCATTCCGCAGTCCGCCGAGCACATTGATGCCGAAGCGCAGAATATTACCCTCGACGATGGTAGCAAGGTTCATTACGACTACCTGCTGATTACTACCGGTCCGAAGCTGGCTTTTGAGAATGTGCCAGGTTCTAACCCGCATGAAGGCCCGGTGCAGTCCATTTGTACGGTGGATCATGCAGAAAAGGCCTTTGCTGAATATCAGACGTTGTTACGCGAGCCAGGCCCTATCGTTATGGGCGCTATGGCGGGGGCCAGTTGCTTTGGTCCCGCTTATGAATATGCCATGATTGTTGCCTCTGACCTCAAAAAGCGCGGCATGCGCGACAAGATTCCATCCTTCACCTTTATCACGAGCGAGCCTTACATTGGTCACCTGGGCATTCAGGGCGTGGGTGATTCTACGGGTATCCTGACCAGGGGGCTCAAGGAAGAGGGTATTGAGGCCTACACCAATTGCAAGGTCACTAAAGTCGAAGACAACAAGATGTATGTGACCCAAGTGGATGAGAAGGGTGAAACCGTCAAAGAAATGGTTCTGCCAGTCAAGTTCGGCATGATGATCCCGGCCTTCAAGGGCGTGCCCGCCGTGGCAGGTGTCGAGGGGTTGTGCAATCCTGGCGGTTTTGTGCTGGTGGACGAACATCAGCGCAGCAAGAAGTATGCGAACATCTTTGCGGCGGGTATCGCTATCGCGATTCCGCCGGTGGAAGTAACCCCGGTGCCGACTGGTGCGCCCAAGACCGGTTATATGATCGAGTCCATGGTGTCGGCGGCGGTACATAATATCAAGGCGGATCTGGAAGGCCGTAAGGGTGAGCAGACCATGGGCACCTGGAATGCGGTGTGTTTTGCCGATATGGGTGATCGCGGCGCAGCGTTTATTGCCCTGCCCCAGCTGCGACCCCGTAAGGTCGACATCTTTGCCTATGGCCGCTGGGTGCACCTGGCCAAGGTGGCCTTTGAGAAGTACTTCATCCGCAAGATGAAGATAGGCGTCTCCGAGCCTTTTTATGAGAAGGTGCTGTTTAAGATGATGGGTATCACCCGTCTTAAGGAGGACGAGACCCATCGTAAGGCATCCTGATCGTTCTGTTGAGCAGTGAAAATACCCCCGCCTGTGTGCGGGGGTTGTTTTTTTGTAGGTGCGGGAGCGCGGACGGGATATGATCCGGGGAGTATTTGCCGCAGCTTGTGTAGGTTTTGGAGAAACATGGACGAAAAATTGCAGAAGGTACTCGCTCGTTTTGGCCTGGGGTCCCGCCGCCTGATGGAGGAGTGGATCGCGGCAGGGCGCGTGGTGGTGAATGGCCAGCCCGCCAAACTGGGGGATCGGGTGACGGCACAGGACAAAATTACCGTTGACGGGGAGGCATTGCGGATTCCCTCCTGGGTGCGTCCGCGCCTGCGCGTGCTGCGCTATCACAAGCCGGCGGGGGAGCTCACTACCCGCAGTGACCCCGAGGGCCGGCCCACGGTTTTTGATCGCTTGCCGCGGTTGCGCGGTAGCCGCTGGATTGCGGTCGGGCGTCTCGACTACAACACCGAAGGCTTGTTACTGCTGACGAATGACGGCGATCTCGCCAACGCACTGATGCATCCGCGCGCGGGCATCGAACGGGAATATGCCGTCCGGGTGATGGGGGTGGTGAGTCCGGAGCAGCAGACCAGCCTGTTGCAGGGGGTGGCGTTGGAAGACGGTGAAGCGCGTTTTACGACCGTGCAGGAAGCCGGTGGTGAGGGTCTCAATCACTGGTATCACGTCACTCTGGCCGAGGGGCGTAATCGCGAAGTGCGACGACTCTTCGAGGCCGTCGGTCTGACCGTGAGTCGCCTGATCCGGGTGCGCTACGGGGTGGTGGAAATGCCGCGTTTGCTCAAGACCGGTTACTTTGACGAATTGCCCGACGAAGAGCGCGAAGCCTTGCTCGCCAGCGTGCAGTGGGTCAACCCTGCTACGCCACCGCCTGACAAAGCGGGACGAGGGACAGATGTGTCCGAACCGCGAAAAAATAACAGTCGGCGAGAAGCCCGACAGGGGGCAGCGCGTGGCCGAACGGGGCAGGGACGTCGGATGGTCCGGGATTAGAGCCTGTCGATGCCAGGGGAAAATGGCTGGTTAGCCGTATTCAGGGCGCTGCAAGAGGCTTTCGGCCCGCAGGAGTGGTGGCCCGCGCAGTCGCCCTTTGAGGTCATGGTGGGCGCGATCCTGACCCAGAATACCGCCTGGCGTAATGTCGAAAAGGCGATTGCCAATCTGCGGGCGGCGGATGCCCTGAGCGTGGTGGCCATCCTGACACTGCCCGAAAGTGATCTGGCTGAACTGCTCCGGCCATCCGGATTTTATCGGATAAAGACCAAACGCTTGCTGGCCTTGTGCCGGTTTCTGGAGGCGCAGGGTGTGGGCGCGGTGCCGGAACAACTCGCCCGGCAGGCGGCCATTCCGGTGCTGCGGCGAGACTTGCTGGCGGTCCACGGTGTCGGTGAGGAAACCGCTGATTCCATTCTGCTTTATGCCTTGGGCCTGCCGGTGATGGTGGTGGACGCTTACACCCGCCGGATTGGTGGTCGTGTGGGTCTGTTGGGTGATCATCTGTCTTATACCGAGGTGCAGGCTGGTATTGATGCGGAGCTGGAGCCGGGCGACGCAGCGGTACGAAATGCGCTGCATGCCCTGCTGGTCTCTTTGGGCAAGGATTACTGTCGGTCTCGTCCGCGCTGTGATGCCTGTCCGCTCAATACGCGCTGCGCTTATGCGGCAGGGCGATGCCGCCCTCGCCAACCAGAACAGCCATAGCATTCATCTGGCTCAGTTCATATCCTTTTGACGAGCTTGATGATGCTCAGCAGGATGACCGCACCGATGAAAGCCACAACGATGGCGCTGATAATACCCGCCCCGAAAAGACCGGCCAGGCCGAAGAAAATGAGTACGAAGCCACCGATGAACGCGCCGATGATACCAACGATGATATCTCCGATGATCCCAAAGCCGCGCCCCTTGATCAGTAGTCCCGCCAGCCAGCCCGCAATGCCGCCAATGAAGAGGAAGGTGATGATGCTCAGGAGAGTCATGGTGGAGGGTCCTGTGATGGGTTTGAATATTCACCTTAGCAAAGTATGGAGGTGATCTCTACTTCGGCAGGCGGTCCGGCATAAACGGTATGCTTCACCATTGGATAATACCCAGGTTCCGCGCGCAACTGGCCGTGACTGGTTCTATAATGAACGGTGTAGATCAACGGGAGGTGAGGCATGGTGGGGTCAGAACAGTCCGTTCACATTTCGGCAGAAGGGGTTAGCCTGGAAGGTATCTGGGCGATTCCCGAAAACGCCCTCGGTCTGGTGCTCTTCGCCCACGGCAGCGGCAGCAGCCGCCTGAGCCCCAGGAACAATTACGTGGCGCAGATACTGCGCGATGGCGGTATTGGTACCTTGCTCTTTGATCTGCTGAGTGAAGAGGAGGACAGGGTCTACGCCACCCGCTTCGACATCGGCCTGCTGAGCGAGCGCCTGGCGTTAGCTACCCGTTGGACACAGCGACAGCCGGGGGCGGCGGGCCTGCCTCTGGGTTATTTCGGCGCCAGTACCGGCGCTGCGGCGGCCTTGCGCGCCGCCGCCCAGTTTGGTGACGCGATCGCTGCGGTGGTTTCCCGCGGCGGGCGACCCGATCTCACCGGTCCCGCCATCACCCAGGTAAAAGCGCCCACCCTTCTTATCGTCGGCGGCTTGGACGATGTGGTGATTGGTCTGAATGAGCAGGCTTTCGCCGCTTTGCGGGCGGAGAAGGAACTGGCCATTGTCCCCGGCGCCACCCATCTCTTTGAGGAACGAGGGACGCTGGAAGCGGCGGCCCGCCTGGCTCTGGAATGGTTTCAGCGCCATTTCAAAGCCGCGGCCGGAGCCGCCGATGTGATAAGGCGGTGAAACGGGTCCCCGCACGCGTCGGCCTAGCTGCTCATGGTCGCCGCCAGCAGTGGCCGCAACGCCTTGAGGGTCCGCGTATTGAGCACGTCTTTTTTCTCCAGCCAGCCGCGCCGCGCCTGCTGTAGGCCAAAATGCAGGTTGTCGAAATCGTGAATGCTGTGGGCGTCGGAATTGACGGCCAGCAGCACCCCTTCTTCCTTGGCCATCCGGGCATGGATGTCGACGAGATCCAAGCGCTCGGGCTGGGCATTGATCTCCAGAAAGCAGCCCCGCTCGCGCGCATGGCGGATGATGCGGGACATGTCCACATCCATGGCTTCCCGGCTGCCGATGAGCCGTCCGCTGGGATGGGCGAGGATGGTGAAATGGGGGCTGTCCATGGCCTTGAGGATACGTGCCGTCTGTTTGCTTCTGGGCAGATCGAACCGGTAGTGCACCGCGGCTACCACCAGGTCCAGGTCACCCAGAATGCCGTCGGGCAAATCCAGGCTGCCGTCTTCCAGAATGTCCACCTCTATGCCCTTGAGCAGCGTGATGCCATCGAGTTCCGTATTAAGGGCGTCAATCTCGTCCAACTGCCGGCGCAAACGCACCGGGTCGAGGCCATGGGCGACGGTCAGGTGGCGGCTGTGCTCGGTGATGGCCAGATATTCCAGACCTGCGGCCTTGGCCGCCGCGGCCATGTCCCGCACACTATAGTGACCATCGCTGGCCTTGCTGTGGGCGTGAAGGTCGCCGCGTAAATCGCCCATCGCCACCAGTTTCGGCAAATGTCCGGCGCGGGCGGCCTGGATTTCGCCGCGGTTCTCCCGCAGTTCCGGCTCAATATAGGGCAGGCCGACAGCGGCGTAGACGGATTCCTCCGTATCGCCGGCAATACGTTTTTTCCCGCGAAAAAGCCCATATTCGTTGACTTTCAGACCCATATCCTGACCCATGCGGCGGATGGCGATGTTGTGGGTCTTGGAGCCGGTGAAATAATGCAGGGCGGCACCATAGGCGGATTCGTCCACGGCGCGCAGGTCCACCTGGAGTTTGTTCCGCAGGATCACGGTGGCCCGGGTAGTGCCCTGGGAGAGGACTTCCGCCACATCCTCATAGGCGGTGAAGCGCTCCATCACCGGACTGTCGGCAGTGGCCGTAGCCAATATATCCAGGTCGCCCACCGTGTCCCTGCCACGCCGGAAGCTGCCGGCCACCACCACCCGCCGCACGCCGGGTACGTTCTGCAGGTGGTGGACCAGGGCGGCTGCATAAGGGGCGGCGGTGGCGATAGGGAAACGGGGAACGGCGGTGATCTGGGCCTGGATGGCTTCCAGGATACGCGCTTCAATCTTCTCGCCAAAACCGGGGATGCTGCGAATGCGTCCCTCCCTGGCGGCGCCGGTGAGCTGGTCCACGGTCTCCACGTCCAGTTCATGCCAGAGCGCCTTGACCCGCTTAGGTCCAAGGCCTGGCACCTTGAGCAGCTCCGTCAACGCCGGCGGGGTCTGTTTTTCCAGCTTTTCGAGAAAGGAGCAGTGGCCCGTGGTAACGATCTCGATGATTTTTTTAGCCAGGTCGTCGCCGATGCCGGGCAGTTCCGTGAGGTCTTCACCGGCCTCTACCATGGTCTTGACATCGCTGCTCAGGCCTTGTATGAGACGGGCGGCATTGCGGTAGGCTCGTACCCGGAAGGGATTGGCATCCTCAATCTCCAAAAGATCGGCGATTTCGTCGAAGATGTGGACAATATCAGGATTGAGAATGGGCATGTTTATGGCTGCTCCGGTTCCTGCCTGGGCGATGTGTCGCGCAAAATCTCCAGCACCTCTTCATCCTTGACTTCACGGAAGTCCGTAAAGAACTCGCCCACCGCATAAAACGGTTTCGGGGCCGCCAAATACACCAGATCATCGGCGAGGGGGCGCAACTGCGCGATGGTGTCGGGAGGCGCCACGGCAAAGGCGGCGATCAGGCGGGCAGGTCGCTGCTGGCGAAGGAGACGCAATGCAGCCCCCAAAGTAGCGCCGGTGGCGACGCCATCGTCAACCACAATAACGATGCGGCCCTGGGGATCAATGGCCGGGTGAATCGGCGTGTATTGCGTGCGCCGCGCCTTGATCACCTCCAGTTGCCGGGCCGCTTCGTCGCGAATGTACTGCGTGTCGATACCCAGGCGACTGGCCATGGGATCGGTCCATATCCGCCCATCTTCATCGACGGCGCCTATGGCGTATTCGGGGTTGCCCGGTGCCCCGATTTTGCGCACCAGGACGACGTCAAGGTCCCCGTGGAGGGTGTTGGCGATGATGCGTCCCATGGGCAGCGCTCCGCGTGGAATAGCGAGTACCAAGGGGTGTTTACCCGCATAAGAGGCCAAGCGATGGGCTAGTAATTCCGCTGCTGCTTCACGGTTGGCAAAATGTTGTGGAATCGTGGTCATCATTAGTCCTCCAGGTGATTCAGATAATGCGGCAACGCCCCATTAAGGGTTGATGTTCCCGCTATGTGCACGTGCGCATGGCGGTATTCGAGACTATTTGTTGTCTCCGGCGACGGCATTACGGAGCATCAGCAGAATGACGCCATCAAAAATCAGATTTACGCCCACAAAGATGCCGACCAGAATGAGCGAGCCCTGCGGCCAGGTGACAAAAAACAGAATGGCTATGGCAATATCGATCACGCCACTGAAAATAAACCAGCCCCGTCCGTGGCCGGCGTGGGCGTTGGATTGGGTGAAGTTGCGGTAAGCATCGAGCACGAAGTAGAGGATGAACATGAGGCCGATGGCGGCGATACCGGCGTTGGGCAGTGCAATCATGATCGCGCCGGTAATGAGCAGAAGCACTGGTTTCAGCCAGTCTGCCAACTGGTGCTGGTGCATCTGATAACTGTGGATGATCCAGGTGAACCCGGCCATGATCAATATGGCCGCCAGCACCCCATCGGTAACGGCCGAAAGAATGACCGGGCTCAGCAGCCCGAAAAGGCCGATAACGATCAGGG
>JBBIUH010000019.1:0-27689 GCA_037440305.1 Acidithiobacillus sp. | reverse complement strand
TGCAAGGCAATGACCTGCTCGGTGGTGGCGTCCACACGAGCAGGATCAATGCGACCCATGGCCTGTGAGGCCGGATCAATCGTCACGCGCACTGTTTTCATAAGCGTTGACCTCTCGTAAGTTGGCTTTGCGTGCCGAGATAATGCGAATGGCGCCCCCGCGCGAGTATAAACCATGACGAACACGCGCTGTTCGATCTTGCCCAGCAACTGGTAACGCGCCTCGCCATAACTGTGCCGGGTGTCTTCCTGAATACGGCGACGCGGATCAAAAAACGCTCGGGCGGCGTAGGCGAAATCGAACCCGCGGTCTTGAAAGCAGGTTTCACTTTTCGTTGCATCCCATTCGAATTTCATAGGATCAATGTAGTTCAGTGAACCACATTGATCTCATTGACTGGAATTTCGATGAGGACCGCAGTCGCGTCCGCACCGGCTTCGGCCCGGAAAAACTCAGCACCCGTAATGCGGGCTGGCAGATGAGAACAAATTTACCGTGGGGGTGCCGGGCCCACGTTTGCCCCGCTTTATATTATATAATAGCATATGCCGTTGTGCTGTAATAAAGAAATGGATTTGCTAGGGAGCACATTACCATGCCACTTACCTCTTCTGATGCCGACTACGAGGCACTGCGCCCCGTCAAACTTCAAACCATCCGTGAGGCGATCCGACCTGAACGCTACCAGCGCTCAGCCAGTATTGCCATTGCGTGGTATGCATTCGACGCACTTCTCTACCTGTCTGCTATCGCTGGTACGCTGCTCGTCGAAGCCTGGTGGCTTAAGCTCCTGTTCGGGCTCCTTGCGGGGTCGGCGGTCGCTTTTATGTTCGTCTGGGCGCATGACGCGGCGCACGGGGCGCTTTTCCAGAACAAGCGCACGGCCGAAATCATGGGCACAATCTTCATGCTGCCCTCGCTGAACATGTATCGCCTCTGGGCCTTCGGGCATAACCGCGTCCATCATGGTTTTACCAGCCTGACTGCTATTGACTGGGTATGGCGTCCCTGGACACCCCAAGAGTATCGAAGCAAGACAGTTTGGCAGAAACTGATCTACCGCCTGGAACGCAGCCCTTACACTTGTGCCCTGCACTATCTATTGCGGATCTGGTGGCCAGGCATGGTGCGTTTCAAGGCGGACGCCAACGGCAAGGATCGGCGGGCGTTTTTCTATAGTAAAATGGTGACACTGGTGTTTTTTCTCAGTTTTTCCGCGCTAGCGTATTGGGCTGCAGGACTGATGGGTGTCATCGCGGCGGTGATTCTGCCTTTCCTGTTGTTCAACTACTACATCGCTTTATTTGTCTTTCTCCATCACACGCATCCTAAAGTACCCTTCTTCTCAGAGAAAGAGGAGTGGAGCCAGAGCATCGGCCAACTTTATTGCAGCACTATTGTGCGTTGCTCCAAAATCAGCGAGTACCTGATCCACAACATTTTGATCCACACACCGCACCACGTGGACCCGCGGATTCCCTTCTACCGTCTGAAAGGGGCCTACGAAGATTTACGCGCGGAATACGGCCAGTATATTCATGAAACCCGCTTCAGCTTTTTTGAGGTTCGACGCATCTTCAAGGAATGTAAGCTATATGATTATGAAGGGAAATGTTGGATGAGTTTCCGTTCCGGCCGTAGCTGGATTGAGGAAAAGGCCGCTGACATCGCTGCATCCGCCGCCTCTTCTGTGTACCCAGGCAAGACGGCGCACTGAGTAAGTAGTATTGAAAAACGTTTTATACCACCACCCGGCGGTGACTCAGTCTTCTGAGAGGTCTGGGTGCTGGTTTCCCTGTCCTGGAGAGGGCATATTGCGTGCCTAAAGGTGTGCAAAATCTTCAGAAGTCGCTCAACCAGCGGGTATAAAAGCACTGCGGATACTGCCAGATAGAGCACTCCAGAGTACTCAGCCGTAATACTGACGATACCAGGCTACAAAGTGTTGCAGACCCTCGCGTAAGGAGGTGTCAGGAGCAAAGCCAACGCTCTGCTGTAACACAGAAATGTCGGCGTAGGTGGCCACTACGTCGCCATCCTGCATGGGGAGCCATTCAATCTGCGCGGATTTGCCGAGACATCCCTCCAGAGTATGGATGAAGTCCGTGAGTGCAATGGGCGTGTGGTTGCCAATGTTGTGAATGCAGAATGGTGCCGCACTGCTTGCCGGATCTTCCGGCCAGATATTTTGCGCTTTCGGTGCATGCGGAATGAGCCGCGTCACCCCTTCGATGATGTCATCGATATAGGTGAAGTCGCGCCGCATTTGGCCGTGGTTGAATACGGGGATGGGCTGTCCGGCCAGAATCTTCTGCGTGAAACTGAAGTAGGCCATATCGGGACGCCCCCAAGGCCCATAGACCGTAAAAAACCGCAATCCCGTACTGGGGATGCCATAAAGATGGGCGTAGCTGTGCGCCATAAGTTCGCCCGCCCGCTTGGTAGCCGCATAGAGGCTGACCGGATGATCTACCGGATCATGGACACTGTAAGGCAGGCGACTATTGGCGCCGTATACCGAACTAGAGGAAGCGAAGAGCAGGTGGTTCACCCCCTGCGCACGGCAGCCCTCCAGCACGTTCAGAAAGCCGACAACATTACTGTCCACATAGCTGTGCGGCGCTTTCAGAGAATGCCGCACCCCCGCCTGGGCAGCCAGATTGATGACGACGTCAAAGTGCGGACCCGCAAAGAGCGTCTGCATACCCTCGCGATTGGCCAGATCCAGAGGCTGAAACTGAAAAGCGGGATGCCCCTCCAGTTGCGCCAGACGATCCCTTTTCAGGCCGGGATCATAGTAGTCATTGAGATTATCTATGCCGCTGACGATCCAGCCGTCTGCCAGTAAGCGACGGACCATATGAAAACCGATGAAACCCGCAGCACCGGTAACGAGTGCCCGCCCGTCCATCAATCGGGCCGCGCCGCCAGCCATTGCACGTAGCGATCCACCCCCTGCTCCACCGTCAGGAAGGGTTTGGCATATCCCGCGCCACGCAACTTGCTCACTTCTGCCTGGGTAAAACTCTGATATTTGCCATTCAGGGCCTCGGGCATGCTGACGTAGCGAATCGTCTGCGCTTTCTGTAGTGCAGGCAGGTTTTGTGCCGGGCGGTTTGCGCGGCGTTCCAGGCTATTGATGACGGCAACTGCCACTTCGTTGAAACTCTGTGCCTGCCCGGTGCCCACATTGTAGATTCCGCTATGCGGGTGATCCAAAAAGTGCATATTGACAGCAACCACATCGTCCACGTGAATGAAATCACGCCGCTGCTCGCCATCGGTATAGCCGCCCGTACCCGCGAACAAGCAAACATGATTATCCAGTCGGTATTGTTTAAAAAAATGCAGCGCCACTGAGGCCATGCGATTTTTGTGGAACTCGCGTGGGCCGTAGACATTGAAATAACGAAAGCCATGCACCGGGGCACGCAAATCTGCCCACATCCGTCGGAGATACTGGTCGAACTGAAATTTGCTGAACCCGTAGATGTTGAGCGGAGATTCCGCGGCACGCTCCTCGACGAAGGCGCCAGTCATACCGTAGACGGACGCGCTGGAGGCGTAGAGGAAGGGGATATTATGACGCTGACACCAATGTAGCAGCGCTTTGCTGAAGGCGAAGTTGTTTTCCATGACGTAACGGCCGTCGGTGGCCATGGTATCGGAGCAGGCGCCTTCGTGGAAAATGGCATCGACATCCTTCAGGTGTCCATCCTCTATCAGGCGCAGAAAAGCCTCTGCCTCCATGTAGTCGGTAATTTCCAGATCGGTGAGATTGAGAAACTTGTCGGCGCGGGTCAGGTGGTCCACGACGAGAATGTCCGTAATGCCCCGCTGATTGAGGGCTTGCACGAGATTGGCGCCGATAAAACCGGCACCGCCAGTGACGATGTACATGCGTGATCCTCCTTTTCCAGCTATGATAGCAGAAAGCAGGCGTCTTCCTATAAGGCGCCATCGCCCTGCTCTTTTATCCGGGCTCAGACCTACCTCTATTCCTGCTGCACAAAATAAATGGAACCCCTAAGAGGGCGCCGCCATGTCCGAGGAGGAACATGCAAGACCACGGTCTGTTGACGATTATCCTGCTCCTGGCTACCGGGGTGCTGTTGGTTGGCTTTCTGCGCTATCTGCGTCTGCCGGCGGTATTTGCTTATCTGCTGACTGGCATTATTCTCGGTCCACATGCCCTGGCTGTCGTGCCAGATCTTGCCAGTACCCGCCAACTCGCCGCTTTCGGCGTGGTTTTCCTGATGTTTAGCATCGGGCTGGAGTTCAGTCTGGCGCAGTTTTTAAGTATGCGTCGTCTGGTGTTCGGGATGGGACTGGCGCAGGTGGTCCTGACCAGTCTGCTCTTCGTCGGTATCGCTTTGCTCATCCCGCTTTCCTGGAAAACAGGGGTGATCCTTGGCGGGATTCTGGCCATGTCGTCCACCGCCATGGTCGTGCGCGCACTGGCCGAAAAAATGGAAACGCAGACCCGGCATGGGCGTATTGCGGTGAGCGTGCTGCTTTTCCAGGACCTGGCCGTAGTGCCGCTACTGATTCTGATCCCCGCCCTTGCCGGTTCGACCACCAATCTGCCCCATGATTTGGCTATGGCCGGACTCAAGGCGGTGCTGGTGCTGTTGGTCTTGCTGGTGATCGGGCGGCCGGTGATGCGTCCCTGGTTTCAGTTCGTGGCCAATCGCAAGTCCACGGAGCTGTTTATGCTCAATGTGTTACTGGTGACCTTGAGTCTGGCATGGGTCACCGAACAGGCGGGATTGTCGTTGGCCTTGGGGGCTTTTGTGGCGGGGATGCTGATTTCCGAGACGGCCTACCGTTATCAGGTGGAAGCGGACATCGCGCCTTTCCGCGACATTTTGCTGGGGCTCTTTTTCGTCACCATCGGTATGCTCGTGGATCTCCCAGCGTGGTGGGCGAATCTGGCCTGGGTTTTAATTGTGCTGGCCCTGATTTTGCTGCTGAAGGGCGTGCTGGTCTGGGGGCTGGCCCGTCTTTTCGGCTATGAGCCGGGCGTGGCATTGCGCTCAGCCATTGTATTGGCGCAGGCAGGGGAGTTTGGCTTTGTGCTGCTGGCTTTAGCCAATCAATACCATCTGTTGCCTGCTCGCGTGCTGCAACCGGTCCTGGGCGGCATGCTCCTGTCCATGATGCTGGCGCCCATCCTGGTGGAGCGCAATGGCTGGCTGGCGCGCCAACTGGTGGGCAGCTATCGCAGCCATCGCGATCGGCAACTGGCCGATATTCGCTCGGCAAATTTGCAGGCCCATGTCGTGCTCTGCGGCTACGGCCGGGTGGGACAAAGTGTGGGGCGGGTCTTGGAAGAAGAAGGCATTCCCTTTGTGGCCCTTGATCTGGACCCGGTACGCGTACGTCAGGCGCAGTCCGCGGGTGAATCCATCTTTTACGGGGATGCCAGTCGCCGCGATGTGTTGCAGGCGGCAGGGATTTTTTCGGCTCGGGCCGTAGTGATCACCTACGCGAATGTCGCGTCCAGCCAGCGGGTCCTGTCTATTATCAAGGAATTGCGACCGGACTTGCCGGTGGTCGTCCGCGCCCATGACGACAGTCAGTTGGAGAAGCTGGAGGCCGCAGGGGCGGATGAAGTCGTGCCGGAAGTGACCGAAGGTGCGCTGATGCTGGCCTCGCAGGCCCTGTTGCTGATTGGTTTCCCGATCAGTACGGTGCTACGTCGGGTACGGCGCTTCCGGCAGGAGCGCTATCAGTTTTTTCGGGGGGCCTTTTGGGGGAGTTCGGAGCCGGGCGAAGATCAGGGTTCGGCGCGACTGGCATCTATCGCTCTGGGCGAAACGGCCTTTGGCCTCCATCTCAGTCTGCGCGAACTGAACCTGACCAGTTTCGGGGTGGCAGTCGTGGCTGTGCGCCGCCATGGGATTCGCGGGCGCGAACCCTCCCCCGATACGGTACTCATGCCTGGGGATGTGCTGGTGTTGTTCGGGACGCCCGCGGCGCTCACCAAAGCCGAGCTCTACGTGCTGGAAGGCAATACGATACAGGAAGCGGCAACGGTGTGAGCCGATTGGCCGCATTGAGTGGCAACAGAGTTTGCGCAGTGCTATGTTTAAAAGCTGCCCGTTCAGCGGTATTAACACCTTCACCGAGTAATTTATGCCGACATCCATTGACTCTACCCTAGCCGAAACTCGCTCCTTTGCCGTCCCCACCGATTTTGCCAATCAGGCCAATATGGATGCGGAAACCTTTGCACGCATGAATCGGCAAGCGATAGAGTATCCAGATCGCTTTTGGGGGGATTTGGCGCGCCAGTATCTGGACTGGGAGGTTCCGTTTCAACAGGTGCTGGAGGCCGATCGTGCCCCCTTCTATCGCTGGTTCAGCGATGGTCAGCTCAATGTGGCGCACAACTGCGTGGATCGCCATCTGCAAGGCGCGACCCGGCACAAAGCGGCCCTGATCTGGGAGGGCGAGGATGGTAGCGTCCAAACCCTGACCTACGCGCAGTTACACCGCGAAATGTGCCTTTTTGCCAATGCCCTCAAACATCAGGGGGTGCAAAAAGGGGATCGGGTCGCGATCTACATGCCCATGGTGCCAGAGGCGGTTATCGCCATGCTCGCCTGTGCGCGGATCGGGGCGACTCATACGGTGGTGTTTGGCGGATTCTCGGCGGAAGCCCTCAAGGACCGTCTGGAGGATACGGATGCTAAGGTACTGATCACTGCCGACGGCGCCTGGCGTGCGGGCAAGGTCGTGCCGCTCAAACGCCATGCGGATCAGGCTCTGCTGCGGGAGCATGAACACGCCGTGCGGCGGGTTATTGTCCTGCGTCGTACCGGCGCCGAAATCGATATGCAAGAAGGCCGTGACGTCTGGTGGGAGGATGTCATCGCCGACATGAGCGCCGATTGCCCTGCCCTCCCCATGCAGGCTGAGGACCCCCTCTTCATCCTCTACACCTCAGGCAGCACCGGTAAACCCAAGGGTGTTTTTCATAGCAGTGCGGGCTATTTGCTCTGGACCATGCTCACCACGCGCTGGGTTTTCGACATCAAGCCTGAGGATGTCTACTGGTGTACCGCCGACATCGGCTGGATTACCGGCCATAGCTATGTGGTCTACGGTCCGCTGGCTAATGGGGCCACCGTCTTCCTCTATGAAGGGGCACCCATGCATCCGCAGCCGGACCGATTCTGGAGAATGATTGCACGGCATGGCATCAGTATTCTCTACACCGCACCGACGGCGGTGCGCGCCTTCATGAAAATGGGCGACGAGTGGCCGCAGCGCCATGATCTCTCCAGCCTGCGGCTCTTGGGTTCGGTGGGCGAACCCATGAATCCGGAGGCCTGGATGTGGTATTACGAACAGATTGGTGGTGGGCACTGCCCGGTAGCCGATACCTGGTGGCAGACGGAAACCGGGGGACACATGATCGCGCCGTTGCCTGGCGTGACAGCCAACAAGCCAGGCTCGTGCGCCCTCCCCCTCCCCGGCATCAGCGCGCGCATTGTGAATGACCAGGGTGACCCCATCACCGCCCCCAACGCCGGTGGCTACCTAGTCATTGATCGGCCGTGGCCAGGCATGCTGCGGGGCGTTTGGGGTAATCCGGAGCGCTATGTGGAGAGTTACTGGGCCAAGTTTGATAATCGCTACTACATTGCCGGAGACAGCGCGCGCCGCGACGCGGACGGTTATTTCTGGGTGATGGGACGTATTGATGACGTGCTCAATGTCTCCGGGCATCGCTTGGGCACGGCGGAGGTAGAATCGGCGTTGGTGGCGCACCCTGCGGTCGCGGAAGCGGCGGTAGTGGGGATTCCTCATGAAATCAAAGGCGAGGCCATTTGTGCTTTTGTTATACTGAAACACCAGCATCAGGGTGATGATCGTGATGAGCTGGGTGCGGCGCTGCGCGCGCAGGTGACTGAACTGATCGGTGCGATTGCCCGTCCCGACGACATCCGTTTCGCCGACGCCCTGCCCAAAA
The DNA here is from genome assembly GCA_037440305.1 of Acidithiobacillus sp. Classification (GTDB taxonomy): domain Bacteria; phylum Pseudomonadota; class Gammaproteobacteria; order Acidithiobacillales; family Acidithiobacillaceae; genus Acidithiobacillus. The sequence goes on along the minus strand of JBBIUH010000019.1, from coordinate 19,708 downwards.
CCCGTTCCGGCAAGATCATGCGCCGCTTGCTGCGCTCCATTGCCCGTGGTGAAGAGGTTACCCAAGACACGAGTACGCTGGAAGATGAGGGGACCTTGCAGAACCTGGGTACTGTAAAGCGATAAGTGATCTCCGCACCGTGTGCGCGGCGCCGTCATCAAAGTGTCATCTTGCTCTGGCAGACTAAAGGGGTTTCCGGCGTAAAGCCTGGAACCCTCTTTTGCCTTAGCGGAGTCCTGCCTTGCGCATACTGATGACCACGGATACCTATTTCCCCCGGATCAGCGGGGTGGCCAGTTCTATCGAAAGCTTTCGTGCGGGTCTGGTCCGTCAGGGGCACGAAGTAGATATCCTGCTCCCCGCCTATGACGGTCGTAAAAGATATGCGCCAGATGACGATGAGCGGGCTTTATGGCGTATACCTTCCTGGCGGATTCCCCTGTATCCCGAAGAGCGTTTCATGAAGTTTCGTGCTTTGCGCTCCCGACACCGGGATATGGGTGATGCCGCCTACGACCTGATCCATATTCAGACCCCTTTTATTGCCCATTATCACGGGGTACGCCTGGCGCGCCGCTGGCGCATACCAGCCGTGCTTTCCTATCACACTTACTTTGAAGCCTATGTGGATCATTATTATCCAAAAATTCCCGGCGGCCTGCGCCGTGGCTCGGTACGACGTTTATCGCGGCAGCAATGCCACGGAGTGGATGGGGTTGTCGTGCCTTCGCGCGCCATGGCGGAAATTCTCTGGGGCTACGGGGTCAATCAGCCGGTGCGAGTCATTCCGACGGGGGTGAAGCCCGAGCATTTTACGGGGGGTAAAGGCGCGGAGTTCCGCAAGCAGCACGGCATTGCCGGGCAACGCCCCATCCTGCTTTATGCGGGCCGGATTGCGCCAGAAAAAAACATTCCGCTGTTATTCAATGCCCTGCCGTACATTCTGGAACAGATACCGGATGTGTTGCTGATGCTGGCCGGCGACGGCCCGGCGCGGCCCGTGTTGGAGACCTTTGTAGAAGCACACGGTTTAGCGGGCTCGGTACGCTTTCTCGGTTATCTGGAGCGCAGGGAGGCCTTGAAAGACGCTTATGCGGCGGCCGATCTTTTTGTGTTCCCATCCCAGACGGAAACCCAGGGGATGGTCCTGATTGAGGCGCTGGCGGCGGGACTACCGGTGGTGGGCGTACCCGCGCTGGGCAGCGCAGACTTGCTCGGCCTGGGTAAAGGCATCCGTAGCGCCCGCAATGACCCCTTGGATCTTGCCGGTCAGTGCGTTACCCTGCTCCGGGATGATAGCCTGCGGACGCAACTGGCAGCGGAGGCTCGCCAACTGGCCGGCGAATGGTCGGAAGACCGGATGGCGCAGAACCTGTCACAGTTCTACGCTGAGATCGCCGGTCGGACCGCTGCTATTTCGCGGCGTACACTCAGTGCAGGCGCTGCCCGACAAAGGTAAAGCGGTCTCCTTCAAGAATTACGTCAATAATCTCACCGGGTCCAAAGTCGCCCCGCAGGAGTTTCTGGGCGAGGGGGTTTTCAATCTCCCGCTGAATCACCCTTTTCAGGGGACGGGCGCCATAGACGGGGTCATAGCCGACCTCGGCCAGACGATCCAGTGCGCCATCACTGAGCACCAGATCCATATCCCGCTCGCGCAGGCGTGCCCGCAGGAAGCCCATCTGAATCCCGGTAATCTCACGGAGCTGCACTGCGGTGAGGGGATGGAAGATGACCAACTCATCAATGCGGTTGAGGAATTCCGGGCGGAAGTGATCTTGCACCACGTCCAGTACCGCCACGCGCATACCGTCGTAGTCCCCTTTGCGACTGAATTCCTGAATTCGGTCGGAGCCGAGGTTGGAAGTCATGACGATGACGGTATTGCGGAAATCTACCGTGCGCCCCTGGCCATCGGTGAGTCGACCATCATCCAGTACCTGTAGAAGGATGTTGAAGACTTCCGGGTGGGCTTTCTCCACCTCATCCAGCAATACGACCGAATAGGGTTTGCGCCGTACCGCTTCCGTGAGATAGCCGCCCTCTTCGTAGCCCACATATCCCGGAGGCGCCCCAATGAGCCGTGCCACCGAATGCTTTTCCATAAACTCACTCATGTCGATGCGCACCAGATGATCTTCACTGTCGAAGAGGAACTCGGCTAGGGCCTTGGTCAACTCCGTTTTACCGACACCTGTGGGGCCAAGGAAAAGGAAAGAACCGTTGGGGCGCTTGGGGTCAGACAGCCCTGCCCGGGAGCGGCGAATGGCGTTGGATACCGCGGCGACGGCCTCGCTCTGACCCACCACCCGCGCTTGTAAACGTTCTTCCATTTTCAGGAGTTTTTCTTTTTCACCTTCCAGCATTTTGGAGACAGGAATGCCGGTCCAGCGGGCGACCACTTCGGCGATTTCTTCTTCGCCCACCTCCGTGCGCAACAAAGTAGGTTTAGTGCCTGAGCCGACGGATTGCGCGTGGATTTCCGCAACATGAAGCTGTGCTTCCAATGCCGGAATAGAGCTATATTGCAGTTCCGCCATACGCTCCAAGTCGTTGGCACGACGCGCTGTGTCCAGTTCAACGCGCTTTCGGTCCAGTTTTTTCTGAATCTGTGAGGTGCCTTCGATGGCCAGCTTTTCGCCTTTCCAAACCTCTTCCAGCTCCTGATATTTGCGATCCGACTCGTTGATTTGGGCCTGCAGGATATCTAGGCGCTTACGGCTGGCTTCATCCTTCTCCTTCTCCAGCGCCACGCGCTCAATGTTCAACTGAATGATGCGGCGCTCCAGTTCATCCAGTTCCTGAGGTTTTGAGTCGATTTCCATCTTGATGCGGGAGGCTGCCTCGTCCATCAGATCTATGGCTTTGTCAGGCAGATTACGGTCGGTGATATAGCGGTGTGAAAGCTGTGCTGCGGCGACCAGCGCCGGATCGGTAATACGTACCCCATGATGGGCTTCATAGCGTTCTTTCAGACCACGCAAAATGGCGATGGTGTCTTCCACACTGGGTTCATCCACCAGTACCCGCTGGAAACGTCGTTCCAGCGCCGCATCCTTTTCAATATATTTACGATATTCATCCAGCGTGGTGGCACCGATGCAGTGTAACTCGCCGCGTGCCAGCGCCGGCTTGAGCATGTTGCCCGCGTCCATGGAGCCCTCGGCCTTGCCGGCTCCCACCAGTGTATGAATTTCATCAATAAAAAGAATGATTTTACCCTCACTCTTCTCCAGGTCATTGAGCAAGGACTTCAGACGTTCCTCGAACTCACCGCGAAACTTGGCACCGGCAATCAGCGCTCCCAAATCCAGACCGAGCAAGCGCTTGTCCCGCAGTGATTCCGGCACTTCGCCATTAATCAAGCGCAGAGCCAGTCCTTCGACGATAGCCGTCTTGCCCACCCCTGGCTCGCCGATCAAGACCGGATTATTTTTGCTGCGCCGCAGCAATACCTGAATGGTCCGGCGGATTTCGTCGTCACGGCCAATCACCGGGTCCAGCTTGCCCTGACTGGCCCGCTCGGTGTAGTCGATGGTATATTTTTCCAGCGCCTGACGTTGCTCTTCGGCATTGGCATCATTGATTTTTTCCCCGCCGTGCAGATCGTGGACGGCCTGTTCCAGATCCTTGGTGGTGGCACCCGCCTCTTTCAGGAGGCGCCCAGCCTCGCCCTTGTCGTCCATCAAGGCCAGCAGGAAATGTTCGGTGGAGATATACGTGTCGCCGCGCTTCTGGCCTATCTTGTCGGCCAGATTGAGCATGTTGGTAAGATCGCGGCCCACCTGCACCTCACCCGGATGCCCTTGTACTTTCGGCATGGACTCCAGCGCGCGGTTCAACTGATTGCGTAGGGCATCGACCCGTACGCCGGCTTTTGACAGGAGTGGCCGGGCGATACCACCTTCCTGATCGAGAAAAGCAACAAGCAAGTGGACGGGCTCCATCTGCTGATGATCCTGGGCCAAAGCGAGACTCTGGGCATCCTGGAAAGCCTGTTGAAACTTGGTGGTCAGTTTGTCGGTGCGCACGGAGTGACTCCTATAGATTGGTATTTCCCAAGAAATGGGATTATCCGGCCCCTTTTTCAAGAGCCGGTGCTGGCTGTAGTGCCCAGATCAGGAAAACCGCACCCAAAAGCGCCAGCAGTGCTGCTGCGACGAAGGTGCCCTGCCCGCCCCACTGCGCCCAGGTCCAGCCGGCTCCGAGCGCGCCCAGAGCTCCCCCCAAACCATAAACGATACTGGCATACAGGGCCATGCCGCGCCCGCGCAGAGCACCGGGAAAGCGGTCCGCTAACCAATGTACGGCCGCTAGATGAAAGGCGCCATAGCTGGCCGCGTGCAGGGTCTGCACCAGAATGATCCATATCAGTCCCGGCCACCAGGCGATAACACCCCAGCGCAGGGCGGTCAGAATAAACGCGCCGGTGAATACCAGTGGCACACCCCAGCGCCGGATAAAACGATCGCCCCACCAGAAAAACGCGACTTCGCAGAGCACTGCAAATCCCCACAGCATCCCGACAGCAGCACTCCCCAGACCGTGCTGTTCCGCGTAGATAGAATAAAACGCGTAATAGGCGCCATGACTGGCCTGCTCCAGCAAACCCGCCAGCAGGAAAAACCAGAGGCTCACATGGCGGAGTGTGCCGCTAAGACGGGGACGTGGTGTACCGGTGGCTGGCAGCGTGCCATAGGGCAAATAGCGACTGGCCCACCATGCACCCATCAGAAAAATGACGATACCTGGCAAAAACGCGGTCATCCCCCAGCGGGCGATCAGCCCGCCCATGCCCAGTGACAGGGCGATAAACCCGAGGGAGCCCCAGAGTCGAATGCGCCCATAGGCGGTGCCACGGCGTTGTGCCCAGTCCATGGTGGTGGCGTCCACCAGGGGCAGCGTCGCCGCCCAGAAGAAGGAAAAAGTCAGAGTGATGAGCAGTAGGGGCAGAAAGTGACCGTGGGCCAGCCACAAGGAGAGAAAACCCGCCGCCGTAATCAGCGCCGCCCAGGGGACGATCCGCCGACTTCCCCAGAAGTGCGCCAGCCAGCCCCAGAGATTGGGTGCCAGCACCTTACTGAACTGCACGGCGGCGGTGAGGACGCCGATGGCCAGAGGGCCTTGGCCCTGGGCATGCAGCCACGGACCCCAGTAGGGCATGAACGCACCCAGCGCGCAAAAGTACAGGAAATAGAAGGTGGCGAGCCAGCCCCCTTCCCGGTCTGCCTGCATACCTTAGGCGGGGATGGGAGGCAGGGGTGCCTGCACGTCGGCGTTCTGGGCGCGGTGACGCATCCAGTGGTCCATGATCACCAGCGCCAGCATGGCCTCGACAATGGGGACCGCGCGAATGCCGACGCAGGGATCATGGCGGCCCGTGGTGACCACCTCGGCGGGCTGACCATACACATCCATGCTTTGCCGCGGGATACGTATGCTGGAGGTCGGCTTGATGGCCACGGACAGCGTGAGATCCTGCCCGGAAGAAATGCCGCCCAAAACACCGCCGGCATGATTGCTCTGAAAACCCGCGGGGGTTATCGCGTCCCCATGATAGCTGCCGCGCTGCTCTACCACGGCAAAACCATCGCCTATGGCGACCGCCTTGACTGCATTGATGCTCATCATCGCCTTGGCGATGTCCGCCTCCAGACGATCAAAGACCGGTTCACCGAGCCCGACCGGCATGCCGGTCACCCGCGCGTCCACCCGCGCGCCAATAGAATCCCCCTCTTTGCGCAAGGTGTCGAGAAAGTCGGTCATACGGATCGCAGCCTGAGCATCCGGACAGAAAAAATCGTTGCGGGAGATTTCCGCCACATCAAAACCCTCGGCATGGATGGGACCCATCTGCGCCATCCAGGCCTGTATGTTCACGCCAAGATGCTCGCGCAAAAACTTACGGGCGACGGCCCCGGCAGCGACCCGCGTCGCCGTTTCCCGCGCCGAGGAGCGACCGCCCCCCCTATAGTCGCGCCGACCGTATTTCTGCAAGTAAGTGTAATCGGCGTGACCAGGACGAAACAGGTCTTTGATTTTGCTGTAATCCTGTGAGCGTTGGTCCGTGTTGCGAATCAACAGCCCGATGGGTGTGCCGGTGGTCAGACCTTCAAAGACACCGGAGAGAATTTCGACCTGATCCGCTTCCTGACGCTGCGTGGTATGGCGCGACTGACCAGGGCGGCGGCGATCCAACTCAATCTGGATATCAGCTTCGTTGAGCGGCATGCCCGGCGGGCAGCCATCGACAATGCAGCCGATGGCTGGGCCATGACTCTCGCCAAAGGTACTGACCCGGAAACGCTCGCCGATGCTGCTTCCCGCCATGAGTTATTTTTCCACTTCAATCATGGCATAAGCCGAATGATTGTGAATCGACTCGAAGTTTTCTGAAGAAACCGAAAACCACTGCACGCGCGGGTCTTCCTGCAGTCGTAGCGCGACATCCCGTACCATATCTTCCACAAACTTGGGATGGTCATAAGCGTATTCCGTGACATATTTTTCGTCGGGGCGCTTTAGCAGACCGTAAAGCTGACAGGATGCCTCCGCTTCGATCAGATCAATAATATCCTTAATCCAGACCGTTTCACGGGCGCGCACATAGACCCAGACATGGGCACGCTGGTTGTGGGCGCCATATTCCGAAATGCTTTTGGAGCAGGGGCAAAGGCTGGTTACGGGCACCATGACACCTATGGTCAGGTGATAACCTGCCGGGGTAATCTCTCCTGCCAGCTCCACCTCATAATCCATCATACTCTTGACGCCGGATACGGGTGCGGCCTTCTGAACAAAGAACGGAAAGCGCATCTCCAGCCGCGCTGAATCCGCTTCCAGACGCTGCCGCATCTCTTCGACCACAGCGCCGAAGCCTTCCACACTGAAGGGCCCCTCATGTGCATTGAGGATCTCGATGAAGCGTGACATGTGCGTGCCCTTCAGGTGCGCGGGCAGACTCACGTACATATTGCACTGGGCGACGGTGGGCTGCACCGCCCCGTCACGATCCAGAACCTGCATGGGATGGCGCACGGCGCGGATACCCACCTGCTGGATAGCAATAGCCCGCGGGTCAGCGCGACCTTGTACGTCTTCCAGGACTTCAACCGCGCAATCTCTCACTGCGGGCCTCTCTTGGGAATAGCAGACTGAATCGCTCAAATACTACGCCCCGGCCGGTGATTGGGCAAGCAATGCGAGCAACTCCTTACCGGAGTTCTCGATTCCTGCGGCGTCCAGGCCAAAGTCTGCAAGCCACTGGCCGGCATCGCCCTGTTCGATAAAGATGTCGGGTAAACCGAGCAAACGCATGGGCCGCACGACGCCTTCGTTGAGCAGGAACTCCGCGACGGCGCTACCGGCGCCCCCCATGCGTGAGCCTTCCTCCACTGTCAAGAACGCCCGATGGCTTTGCGCCAGACTGGTCAGTAATTCCGTGTCCAGCGGCTTGACGAAACGCATATTGACGACGGTAGCGTCGAGGGCCTCACCTGCCGCCATGGCTGCCGCAGCCCGCGTACCAAAGGCGAGAATCGCGAGATACTTACCTTCCCGCAGGACCTCCGCCTTGCCGATGGGGATCTGTCGTGACAAATCCTTGTCCAGCGCCAAGCCCAGGCCGCTACCGCGCGGATAACGCACCAGTGCCGGCCCCTGATAGGCAAAGCCCGTGTTGAGCATGTCGCGCATCTCCTGCTCATCTTTGGGTGCCATAATGACTACGTTAGGAATGCAGCGCGCATAGGCGATGTCAAAAGTTCCCTGATGAGTAGCCCCGTCAGCACCGACCAATCCCGCGCGGTCAACGGCGAAAAGCACCGGCAGATTCTGGATGGCCACATCGTGCAGGAGTTGGTCATAGGCCCGCTGCAAGAAAGTGGAGTAGATGGCGACCACCGGGTGAATGCCGTCACAGGACAGACCTGCGGCAAAAGTCACTGCATGCTGCTCGGCGATACCCACATCAAAATAGCGCTCGGGAAACAGTTGCTCAAAGCGCACCAGCCCGGAGCCCTCGCGCATGGCTGGCGTGATGGCGACCAGATGCTTTTCTGCCGCACCCTTGTCGCAGATCCAATCGCCGAACACTTGCGTGTAGCTCGGCGCCCCGGCGGCTTTCTTGGCCATTTTGCCATTCGTCCGGTTAAACGGGGTCACTCCGTGATAACCGCAGGGATCCTGCTCGGCGGGACCGTAGCCCTTCCCTTTTTTGGTGATGACGTGGAGCAGGCGTGGCCCCCTGATTTTTTTTAGGTTTTCAAGAGTCGGGATCAACGCGTCCAGATCGTGACCATCAATAGGACCGAAATAATGAAATCCCATTTCCTCAAACAGCGTCCCCGGCGTCACCAGCCCCTTAACGCCTTCTTCCGCTTTCCTCGCCAGTTCACGCAAGGGCGGTACGAAACTCAATGCCTGCCCCGCCCCTTCGCGCATGGTGTTATAGAGGCGACCAGAGAGAATCCGCGTCAGGTACTGGGACACCGCACCCACATTGGGTGAGATGGACATCTCATTATCATTGAGGATGACCAGCAAGTCGGCATCCAAAACGCCGCCGTTATTCAGAGCCTCATAGGCGAGGCCCGCCGTCATGGCACCATCGCCAATGATCGCCACCACCTCCCGCGATTTATGCCCCAGCTTGGCTGCCACTGCCATGCCCAATCCGGCACTGATAGAAGTGCTGGAGTGACCGGCGCCAAAGCTGTCATAAGGGCTCTCATCGCGCTTGAGGAACCCGGAGAGACCGTCTTTGATCCGTAACTGGGGAAAAAGCGGGCCACGTCCGGTAAGAATTTTGTGGGGATAAGCCTGATGGCCGACATCCCAGATCAGGCGATCGTCCGGAGTATTGAATACGGCGTGCAATGCCACGGTCAGTTCCACTGCCCCCAGACAGGAAGAGAGGTGCCCACCTGTCCGGCTGACCGTCTCCAGGAGGAACTGGCGCACCGCTTTGGCCACAGCTTTCTGTTCGCTGCGTGACATCTGCCGCAGCTCGGCGGGCATGGGAATACCCTTCAACAAATCGCTCATTTATTCCGCTCTACAATGAGGCGCGCCAGGGCGCGGAGGTGATCGGCTTCTGTCTGCCAGGGCTGCAAGGCATCCAAAGCCCCGTCGAGCAGGCGTCGGGCATAGCTTTGCGCCTCTACAAGACCGAGCAAGGTAACAAAACTGGGCTTGTTACGGTTGCGATCCGCGCCTTGTTGCGCTTTTCCGGTCTGTTGCAAGTCGCCAATCTCGTCAAGGATGTCGTCCTGCACCTGAAAAGCCAGACCGACACGGTCGGCATAACGCAGCAACGCCGCACCCGTGGATTCTTTCTCACCAATGCCCGCGGCGCAGAGCGCCAACTGTATGGCGCAACGAATGAGCATACCCGTCTTGTGCAGGTGCATCTGCTCCAGTGCGGGCAGGGCCAATTCATGCCCCACGGCGGCCAGGTCAATGGCCTGTCCACCTACCATACCCCGCGAGCCAGAGGCCTGCGCGAGAGTCGCCAGCATCCGCACCTGCCATTCGGCAACCACTCCCCAACCCGGCTCAGCCAGCACCTGGAAGGCCTGCGCCTGCAAGGCATCGCCCACGAGAATGGCGGTGGCTTCGTCATAAGCGCGATGACAGGTAGGCTGACCCCGGCGCAAGTCGTCATTATCCATGGCCGGAAGATCGTCATGCACGAGCGAATAGGCATGAATCATTTCCAATGCCGCCGCAGGGCGGTCCAGATGCTCCCGTGGCACACCCAGGCAGGCACCCGTCGCGTACACCAGCAAGGGACGGATGCGCTTGCCGCCGCCCAGGGTACTGTAACGCATGGCGTCATGCAGACGCGCGGGCAGTATGTGCACCGCCGGCAGCAGTGTCCCCAGAACGCTTTCGGTGCGCCGTACCGAGCGCGTCCGGAACTGCGCAAAAGTTTCATTGTTCACAGCGGCATCCAAGGTCATACGTCTTCTTCCTGAGTAAGCGGAGTGGGAACCGCGTCCTCTCCGAGCAATATTTCCACGGCCTGCCGCGCATTTTGCAACTGCGCCTCGGCGCGCCTGGACAGTTCCATGCCGCGCTGAAAAAGGGCGACGGAGTCTTCCAGACCCAACTGCCCCTCTTCCAGGCGGCGAACGGTCTCTTCCAGGGCGTCCAAGGTGCTTGCGAAGTCTGCGGGGGCTTCCACGGGGGACGATTCATCGTTCATGCGTTTTTTCATGTTCGCCAATTAAACACTAGGCCCAGTCCTCGGGGCAAGGGATAACGAAGATTCAGACTGGACGGTACGTTCGCCAGACCCTAAAATTCGTGCCGTCCATATCTTAAAGGCTTCAGCCATGTTTCTGCAAAAGGTCGGGAGTGCTCCGAGCGCAGCCGGCGATGTCACCCGCTTCGAGGTGCTCGGCGCCATCAGCGTGTCACATTTTCTCAATGACAGCATTCAGTCGCTGATGCTGGCGGTGTATCCGCTGTTCAAAAGTAATTTTGATTTGAGTTTTGCGCAGATCGGGTTGATTACTCTGGCCTATCAGTTGACCGCATCCATCATTCAACCGTTGGTCGGGCGTTTTACCGATCGCCACCCCATGCCCTATTCATTGCCCTTCGGCATGCTGTTTACCTTTGGCGGACTACTGTTGCTATCCGTGGCTCCGAATTATGAAGGGCTGTTATTGGCGGCTGCATTGGTGGGCCTGGGTTCATCGGTATTCCATCCGGAGTCCTCACGGGTGGCGCGGATGGCCTCTGGCGGGCGCCACGGGCTGGCGCAGTCCATCTTTCAGGTGGGTGGTAATGTGGGCTCGGCGGTGGGTCCCTTGCTGGCCGCCTTTATTGTCATGCCTAACGGTCAACACAGCCTGTCGTGGTTTTCACTGGCGGCGTTACTGGCCATCGTGATTCTTTCTTTCGTGGGGCGTTGGTATCAGCATCAGCACCATCATCCCAAAAGGCCAGCGGCGAAGATCGTGGCGCCCCCGCTGCCTCCCAAACTGGTACGACGCAGCATTATCATTCTGGTCGCGCTGATGTTCTCCAAGTTTCTGTATCTGACCAGCATCAGCAGCTACCTGATTTTCTACCTGATGCAGCGCTTTCATATCGTGACGCAGGAAGCGCAGATGCACCTTTTCATTTTCCTCGCAGCGGTGGCAGCAGGGACATTGATGGGTGGGCCGATTGGTGATCGGATTGGCCGCAAGAAGGTGATTTGGGTCTCTTTGCTGGGGATCGCGCCCTTCACCCTCGCGCTCCCTTATGTGGGTCTGACTCTGAGCGCTATTTTGACGGTGATCATTGGTTTCCTGCTGGCTTCGGCCTTCCCCGCCATTGTGGTGTACGCGCAAGAATTGGTGCCCGGCAAGGTCGGGACCATCTCCGGTCTGTTCTTCGGGCTGGCTTTTGGTCTGGGTGGGGTGGGTGCCGCATTGCTGGGGGAGCTGGCAGACGTCTGGAGTATCCAGGTGGTGTATCAGATATGCGCTTTCCTGCCTTTGCTCGGGGTGCTGGCCGGATTTCTGCCCCACATCCCTCGTGCGGGAGAGCAGGCGGCCTGAGTACGGCGCACCGCCTTTACTCAGGGCTGTCGATGATTCAAGCTTACGCCCAGTGCCCGCGGCGCGTGGGCGGGTTGAATTGCGTGGGGGCGGCGTAGCCGCGAGGTAAAGACGATTGGCTATCGCTGAACACAAGTTTTATTTTTTGGTCCCGGAGGAAAAGCCCCACTGGAGTGAGAGCCTGCTGCCCTGGTTGCTGCTCTCCGCCCTGCTTATGGCGGCGGGTATTTTTTTCTTTGTACATATTCAGAAGCCGAAAATGCAGTCGTTACCGAATCAAACAACGGTCCACAAGACCTTCCACATCATGCCGAAACCCATTCGACCCCAGGCGCCCAGTCCAGCCAGGCCCCGGGTCGTGCCGCCCAGCAGGCCAGTAGTAGTGCCACATCGGGTCGCGCCCGCTGCGCGTCCGCAGCCGAGACTGCGATCGGTGCCGCAACCCCGCCGTACCCCGGCGCGAACGCATTCTCTGCCGCAGCGGGTGACACCAGAGATGACGTCGGCATCTCCCAGTGCGCAGCCCCAGTCTTTGCCCCGTATCAGCATCGGCAGGCTGGAGCAACAAATGGATCAAGTGGCCCGCGCCGCAACGGCCAGCCCGCCGTTACCGAAGTTTGAGAATCCAAAAGGGCCAGTGGCGGATTTTTATATCGCGGGATGGATACAAAAACTGGAGCGGATCGGCGATCTCAATTACCCGGGAGAGATGGTCGGGCAGCTTAAGGTCAAGGTGGTACTGAATCCGCAGGGAGACCTTCAACGCATCATCCTGGAGCAGTCATCGGGGAACAAAGCCCTGGATGCGGCGGCGGAACGGATTATCCGGCTCTCCTTCCCGTACATGCCGTTCTCAAAGCAGCTCGCGGAACAAACCCGCAAAATAGAAATTCCGCTGAACATGCATTTTCTGGGGGTGCGGCATGTGTCGGCCGGGCGTTAATCTCATCGGCGATGATCGTAAAGTATCGGTGCCTGAGCAGACACCGATGTCGCGGTCAGTGCATCGTATCCGGCTGGGCGGCAATTTCTTCGCGGACCTTGTCCATATCCAGCGCCAGCGCCTGTTGAATCACTTCTTCCAGCGCGCTGGCCGGGAGTGAGCCCGCCTGAGAAAAGATGCCAATCTGCTGGCGGAAGATGGTCAGCGTCGGAATGGAACGAATCTGGAAAGAGCCAGCCAATTCCTGTTCTACATCGGTATCGACCTTGCCGAAGACAATATCCGGATATTTTTCCGCAGCCGCCTCAAAGGTGGGGGCAAAAGCCTTGCAGGGCGCGCACCAGGAGGCCCAGAAATCGATGATTACCATATCGTTGTCGGTGACAACGGCTTCAAAATTGTCTTGCGTGAGCTCTATTACGGCCATGATGACTCCTTTTAAAGTGGGCGTTCGCGCGGGAATGCGCCAAGCATGCGGGACCATCCCGAATGACAGAAAAACGTGTTGTGCTGACCTTAGAACGCGGAGGGTGACAGGGTCAAGAGTTCCTGATCTTCGTCTCACCAGCCATGAGAGCATGCTATGACTATCAGTGATTCGCAGATCCCGATACTTACGGTCAGCGCCCTGAACAGCGCTGCCCGCGAGATTATTGAAGGGAATTTTCCGCTGTTAAGGGTGGAGGGTGAACTGTCCAATTTCAGCAGCCCCGGATCGGGACATTGGTATTTTTCGCTGAAGGATGCGCGGGCGCAGGTGCGCTGTGCCATGTTCCGCCAGCGCAATACCTATACCCGGATTCAGCCCCGCAACGGCATGCAGGTGCAGGTACTGGCGCAGCCCACCCTGTATGAAGGACGGGGCGATTTTCAGTTGATTGTCGAGCAATTGCTGGATGCCGGTGAGGGCGATTTACAGGCGCGTTTTGCCGCGCTCAAGGACAAACTCGCGGCCGAAGGGCTTTTTGCGCCGGAGTTGAAGCGACCCCTCCCCCGCTGGCCGCAGCGGGTTGCCGTGGTCACTTCGGTGAGCGGCGCGGCGCTGCATGACATTCGGGTGACGCTGGTGCGGCGCTGGCCGATGCTCGCGGTCATGGTTTATCCGGTGCTGGTGCAGGGCGATCAAGCTGCGGCACAGATTTGTAGCGCGCTGGCCGTCATCGCCAGTCGGCAGCAGGAGGATGTGGTGATCCTGGCGCGTGGTGGCGGCAGCGCGGAGGATCTGTGGTGTTTTAATGAAGAAAGCGTGGCGCGCGCCATTCGTGCCTGCCCGGTGCCGGTGGTGACGGGTATTGGTCATGAAATTGATTTCACCATTGCCGATTTCGCGGGTGATCTGCGCGCGGCGACCCCCACGGCGGCGGCGGAAGCGGTTAGCCCTGACCGCGCCGAGTGGTTGCCGCGGGTGCAGACACAACGGCGACAACTGGAGCGCTCCATGCAGCGCACGCTATGGGACGCGACCCAGCGTCTCGACTATTTGCGGCTGCGCCTGCGTCATCCCGGCGAGCGGGTGCAGGATGCCGAGCGCCGTTTGCGTCTGGCGCGTGGGGCCTTGCGGCAGGCCATGCAGCGTCAGCAGGCCGTATGGGGCGGACGACTGCAGGTTCTCCAGGCGCGACGTTTGCGGCAAGACCCGCGCCAGCGCTTGCGAAGTCTGAATGAGATGCTGGAAACCCGGCGCGCGGCGCTGATTCTGGCGATGGACAAGCGATTGGCCGGCGCCGAGGCGCAACAGCAGCAGCAAGTAGCGGCTTTACGCCTGCTGGACCCCTTGGCCGTGCTACAACGTGGCTTTGCCGTCCTTCGCGACGAGTCCGGCAAGGTCATTTTTGGCAGCGCGTCTGTCGCGGCGCATGCACAGGTTACCGCGACACTGGCGCAGGGCACCCTGCTCTGCGAGGTCCTCGAGAAAAGTGATTAGCGCGGCATGCCGGGTATCGACAAGGCCCGCTCTGTCGCTTTACTCTTGGCCTTCGTCGCCGCTGGCCTGAGTGGTGAATTTTTCTAGCAGGGCGCTGGTGCCCTGAATTCTGAGGAGTGTTCATGGCAAATCCGCAAGTAGTGCTGCACAGCAACAAGGGTGATATCGTCATCGAGCTGGACGCCGACAAGGCACCCAACACCGTCGAGAATTTTCTGAAGTATGTCGACGAGGGTTTTTTTGACGGCACCATCTTTCATCGCGTGATACCCGGCTTTATGATTCAGGGTGGCGGTTTTACGGCGGACATGCAGCAGAAAAAGGTCCACGCGCCCATCGCCAATGAGGCGGAGAATGGTCTGAAGAATGCACGGGGTACGCTCGCCATGGCCCGGACCAATGATCCCCACTCCGCCACCGCGCAGTTTTTCATCAATCTGACAGACAATGATTTCCTCAACTTCAAGATGGCCTCTGGATCGGGCTGGGGTTATGCCGTTTTTGGTAAGGTGGTCAGCGGGATGGATGTGGTGGACGATATCGCCAAGACCCCGACCGGTAACCAGGGGATGCACCAGGACGTTCCCAAAGACACCATCTCCATCGACAAGGGAGAGCGTCTGCCTGCGGCCTGAGTCTATGATGGTGCAGGGTGCAGACCTTGGTAATGGCCCCGTGCTGTTTATCTCTGACCTGCATCTGTGCTCCGCACAGCCCGCGCTGACCGCCCTCTTCCGCCATTTTTGTTTGCACGAGGGCCGGGCTGCGCGGGCTGTTTTTATTCTGGGCGATCTGTTTGACTACTGGGTGCATCGGGATCAGGCGGCGGAAACGCCTTATGCGGAAATTCTTGCCCTGCTCCATGATCTGCAGAAGCAGGGCACCACGGTGTACCTCATGGTCGGTAACCGGGACTTTGCGCTGGATGCCGCCTTTCTGGCGCAGTTCGGGATTATCGCTCTGCCCGACCCGGCGCTACTGCAACTGGGCGATCAGCGTATCCTGCTGACCCATGGTGACTTGCTGTGTAGCGACGATCATCGTTATCAGCGCTTTCGCCGGGTGATTCGCCATCCGCTGACCCGGCTGACGCTGGGACGCCTGCCTTATGCCTGGCTCCAGCGTATCGCCCGCGGATTGCGTCGCGGCAGTAGCCGGGAAGTGCGGGCCAAGGCACCAGCCATAACCGATGCCAATCCGCAGACCATCCTCGCCGCCCTCCACGGGGAGGGCGCTTTCGCGCTGGATGGTGCCACTTATGACATTTTGATTCACGGCCATACCCATCGCCCCGTTTGGGAGCAGGGTCCGGAGGGACGGCGCATGGTGCTGGGTGCCTGGGGTGCTGATAGCGCACAAATCGGGCGCTGGGAGAACGGCCAATGGTCCTTGCGGCTACTGAGTCCACCGTAATTTCTGCTTTTGCGCGACCGGAGGGAGCAACATCAACATGGACGCCACGGAGCATGATCCAATGGCATGCGGTCTGAGCAACGCTGCGGCCTCGGCGTTGCAGCAACAATACGGGCCTAATCGTCTGCCCACGGCGCATGCGCCGCGCTGGTGGCAACAACTGCTGGCGCAGTTTCGTAACACCCTCATCGCGATTCTGCTGGCCGCTGCACTCTTGTCGCTGGTGCTCGGACATCTGGTAGACGGCGCGGTCATCGGCACGGTGATCCTGATCAACACCCTGCTCGGCTTTGTTCAGGAGAACCGCGCGGAGAAAGCCGTGCAGGCACTGCAATCTTTTCTCGCCCCGCAAGTGTTGGTCTGTCGCGATGGCGCCTGGCAACATCTGCCCGCTGAAGCACTGGTGCCCGGCGACTGGGTGCGGGTGGAAAATGGTGCACGTATCAGCGCCGACATGCGCTTGCTGGAGGCGCATGCCCTGCGGGTGGACGAATCCCTGCTGACGGGGGAATCCGTCCCGGTGGATAAAACAACCTCTGGCGACGCCAGCGAGTTACTGCTGCGGGCCGGAACGCTGGTGACCGGGGGAGATGGTGTTGGCCAGGTGACCGCCACCGGCAGTGCCACGGAAATAGGCCGTATTCATCAGCTCATGGGAACCACCCTGACCATGCGCTCGCCGCTCCTGGAGCGCATCAGCCGCTTGTCCCGGACTCTCGCCTTCACCGTCATTCTTCTGGCGGCCATCGCGGCGGGTATCGCCTGGTGGCGGGGCGAGGCGCTGGAATTCGCCCTGCTCGCCGCCATCAGTCTGGCGGTAGCCATTATTCCCGAGGGGTTACCAGCGATAATTAGTGTGACCCTGGCGCTGGGCGTGCAGCGTATGGCGCGACGCGGCGCCATCGTCCGCCAGTTACCGGCAGTGGAAACCTTGGGCACGGTGACCGTCATTTGTACCGACAAAACGGGCACCTTGACAGAAAATCGTATGACCGTGCAGGAGCTAGCCCTCGCCGATGACTCCCCTGCCCTGCTGCAACGTGCCCTGCGGGTCATGATTTTGTGTAATGACGCCCAACTACGCAACGATAAGAGCGGTATTGGTGACCCTCTGGAACAGGCCCTGCTCCGCTATGCGGGCACGCATGGTGCGGACGTCGACGTGTCGCGGATGGAATCTCCGCGGGTGGATGCCCGGCCTTTCAGCCACGAGCAGCCCTTCATGGCGACGCGCCACAGCGACGGTATCGCCATTAAAGGTGCCCCGGAATGGGTCCTGCAGCGCTGTCGGCGGATGGCGACTGCAAGCGGGGTGGCGGAAGTCGATCCGGCTTATTGGCACAAAGTCATTGCGGACATGGCGGCTGCCGGCATGCGTACCCTTGCCCTGGCCAGCGCGATGGACGGGCGGTGGGAGGCTCTGGACGATGGTGGCTGGACCTGGTTGGGTGTTGTCGCGCTGCTGGATCCCCCGCGTGCCGCCGTACCGGCCGCCATTGCTGCCTGCCGCAGCGCGGGTATCCGGGTGATTATGGTTACCGGCGATCATCCGCAGACGGCGGCCACTATCGCCCGTCAGGTCGGCATTCTGGAGGATGGTCCGGCGGCGGTGGTCGATCACGTCCAGTGGGCCAGCGCGGATGCCCAGGAACGGCAAGTCCTGGCCCGTGACGCGGTGGTCTTCGCCAGGGTGCAGCCCGCCGATAAGCTGGAACTGGTGCAGACCCTGCAGGCTAGCGGCGAGGTGGTCGCCATGACCGGTGATGGCGTCAACGATGCACCCGCCTTGCGCCGGGCGCAGATTGGTGTGGCGATGGGGCAATCGGGGAGCGATGTGGCCCGTGAGGCTGCGGCCATGGTGCTGAGCGACGACAACTTTGCCCATATCGCCACCGCCGTAGCGGAGGGGCGCCACATCTATGACAATATCCGGCGCACGACTTTCTTTATGCTGCCAACTAATTTTGCGGAAGGGCTGGTGATTTTTTTCGCGGTGCTGTCGGGAGTGACCCTGCCTATTACTCCACTGCAGATACTTTGGGTGAACACGATTACCGCCAGTACGCTGACCCTGGCTTTTGCATTCATGGGGACGGATAAAGGCGTGATGGAGCGCAAACCGCGTCCGGCCCGGGAGGCGCTCATTCCAGGGAACTTGTGGTGGCGCATCTTCGGCTTGAGTACCTTTCTGGTTATAATCGTCTTTGTGGTGTTTTTTGGCGATGCGACTCTGCACAGCGACAGCCATGCGCATACCCTGGCGGTGAATGCCCTGGTAGGCATGGAGGGCGGAATACTGCTGGCCATGTACGGGCGCTGGCGTGGTGACCGGGGGGATATCGTCCTGCTGGTAGCGATGTTGGCTGCGCTGATTGCACAGGGGATTTTCTCCTGTCTCCCATTTTTTCAGCGGGTATTCGCGACAACGGCCATGGGGAGCGCGGATATGGGGATCATTGCCGTCTGCATGGCGTTGGCGTGGCTGGCTGGCAAGCTTGCGGCGCCTCCGCAGGCAGCTTGAGGCGCACCGCTACGCTCGTGTTCATGCTAGAATGGAGTTGTATTATCATCGACTGAGAGGAGAATCAGGTTATGAAAAAGGAGACCTTACGTATCGTCCCCAAGCGCCTGAAACCGCGCTTCGGCGTACAGCCCACAAGGGTGGAAAGGGACCAGACGGTATACAGCCGCAAGGTCAAGCATCGCGGCCAGGCGGATCGGGAGGGAGATTCCCATGCCGTAACGACAGGATATCGTCGTCAGGGCATGGGGATTTCCGCCGCTGCTTTCATCGGATAGCGCCTCATGCCCGCTTCTTTGAAGCCACAGCCCGTCGAAGCGGGATGGATCACCCGCTGGTGGCGCGACTCCCTGCTTTTGCTACGCGGCGCACCCAGTGCTTTCGCCATGCTGTATCTGGTATTGCTCCTGTTGAACGTCGCCTGGCAACCATTGATGTTGAGCATTCCCATCGCCTGCGGAGTCATGGCCATTATTTTTGCGGTGGCCATGGCGGTACATCAGGGCAGCACGCAAATCATGGATGTGGGGCGCAGTATCCGCGACGTGCCCTGGTGGCCCTTGTCCCGTCTGGTGGGGGAAATTGCGCTGCTGGTAACGATGTTGCTCGTGCTGCTGCTGCTCTTTCGGCATTATCTAGGGGCTCTTTTGAGCCACGACCGCATGTCCTCTGCCGCCACTCTGCATAATTTGCGCTCACCCGAATGGCGAAAGCTGCCAGAATGGCTGCGTTCCCTGATGACCAATGGTCTGGGGACCGCGCAAACCATGTTGAGCAACGCCTTCTTGCTGCTTTCCGTCGGTGTCATTGTGACGGGTATCACCCGCCGGGGTTATCTCGCCTTGTTGGCCGGTTTTCAAGCGGTATTGGTCAATGTGCGGGTCTGGCTGGGCTTCTTGCTGGCGAGCCTGCTGCTGCAGGGGGCCATCACTTTTTTATCGGCACGCCTGCACACCTTCGCGGCCGCGTTGCTCGTGTCGGTTCTGGGTGTCGCTCTGCTCCTGCTGGTGGGACTCTACGGCTGGTGTTTCGTGCGCGAGGCCTTCGGCCTGCCCGGCGCGCAGGTGACCAAGCGCGTGGTGGTTGCCGTGCGGCGGCCTGCGGGGGCATAAAGGCGTTTTGTTAAGGCTATGTCATCTTTGATTTGTGGTAGACTTCACGGTGTGATGAATCAAGGAGTTGGAGACACACATGAACGCAGAGGAATTTGGCAAACTGAAGGGGACCCTGGCTGGCCTGACGCCGAACCAGCGTCGGCAGATCAAAGATCAGATCCATGCTGTCGAGCAGCAGCAGGCCGTACATTTGATCCTGGAATCCCGCGTTGCCGAACATCCCGTCTGTCCGCATTG
>JBBIUH010000018.1:0-28451 GCA_037440305.1 Acidithiobacillus sp. | reverse complement strand
TAGCAGCCACAAAAGCCGGAAAAGAGCATAAAAGCGGAAGAACTGATGCCTGGAAACTGCAACTTCAAACAGCAGAATAATTATAACACATTGTTTCTCTTAGTCAATAGAGTTTTCGGCCAGACACTAAATACGTTACGCCGAATCTCCCGGCAGGGTCAATCGCTGTTTTTTGCTTATGAATTTCCCGTCGACGACCATCCGAAAGTGGCGCAGCCCCTTGATCGAAATCAAGGAGCATCCTGATCACAGCAGGTATTGTTACAAACACGCACCACAACTTCAGGAGACATTATTATGTTTTGCTATCAATGCGAACAAACCACACATACCCCCACCGGAATAGGCTGTACCAGTGAGCCGGGAACGTGCGGCAAGGACGAGGCCACAGCCGATCTGCAGGATATTCTCACGCATCTTATTAAGGGTATTGCCCAGTATGCGCGCCGGGCGCGCGCGGTAGGTGTTGCCGACAGACATACGGACGACTTCATTTTTTATGGTCTTTTCACCACGCTAACCAATGTGAACTTCACTGCTACACGTTTTGTCCACCTGATCCAGGAGGCCACCAAAAGGCGTGAGCGAATCAAGTTATTGTACGAGGACGCTGCGCGAGAGCAGGGCAAGACTCCCGAAATCCTGTCCGGTCCGGCCATCTTTCAACCCGCCGATGGTCTGGAACAACTGCTGCGTCAAGCCCCTGGCGTCGCCATAAACGCTGGCGTAGATCATCTCGGATCAGATGTGATCGGTGCCCGTGCCCTGATCCTCTACGGCATGAAAGGCGTAGCCGCTTATGCTCAACACGCCCGCGTCCTGGGTTATCAGAGTGACGAAGTCGACGCCCAGGCAGAGAAAATCCTGGATTACTTGGCAAGTAATCCAACGGACATCGATGAAATGTTGGAAGAATCATTGGAAGTTGGTCGTTTGAACCTGAAGGTGATGGAGTTGCTTGACGCTGCCAACACCGACAGTTTTGGAGCACAGGAAATTACGTCTGTGCGCATCTCCCCGATCAAGGGCAAGGCAATCCTGGTCAGCGGCCATGATCTCCATGATCTTAAACAAATTCTGGAGCAGACCAAGGATCAGGGGATAAATGTTTACACCCACGGAGAGATGTTGCCAGCCAACGCCTATCCCACCCTCAAGGCATACCCTCATCTGGCAGGGAATCTAGGGGGAGCATGGCAGGATCAGCAGCGCGAATTTGCAGATTTCCCTGGGCCCATTGTCATGACTTCCAACTGCATCATTGAACCGGACAGAAGTTATAAAAATCGAATTTTTACCCTTGGTCCAGTGGGGTGGCCCGGCGTCCGCCATATTGACAATGGGGATTTCACTCCTGTTATCCAGGCCGCCAAGGCATTGCCGGGATTTACTGCCGATGCGGAAGAGCAGCGTATCACCATTGGTTTTGGACATCACACCCTCTTGGGTGTGGCTGGCAAAATCGTAGATGCGGTGAAACACGGAGACATTCGCCACTTCTTCCTCGTCGGTGGGTGCGATGGTGTTTCTCCGGCGCGCAACTACTTCACGGAGGTAGCGGACAATGCCCCCGCCGACTCGGTAGTAATGACCTTGGGTTGCGGTAAGTATCGATTCAATAAGCATGAATTCGGAGATATTGGAGGCATTCCCCGCCTGCTGGATATAGGCCAATGCAATGATGCCCACTCCGCCATCCGGGTAGCGGGTGCCCTGGCCGAGGCATTCAATTGTGGGGTCAATGACTTGCCGTTGTCGATCATGCTCTCCTGGTTTGAACAAAAGGCTACAGCCATTCATCTTTCCCTGCTGGCTTTGGGTATCAAGGGGATCAAGCTAGGGCCAACCCTGCCTGCCTATCTCACACCAACCTTGGTGCAGAAGCTCCAATCACGGTTCGATCTTGATCTCGATCTTATTGGCGAGGCGCAAGCGGATTTGCAGGCGGCCCTGACGCATACGGCATAGCACAATGGATCGCTGCTTCGTTCTGCAACGGACGAAGCGGCATAAGGATGAGCACATCATGACCAACTACGATATCACTATCCATACCCGTGATAGGCAACGGGTGTCCTTCGTCTGTTCTGAGGCGGAAGATTTACTTTCCGCTGCGGATCGGGAAAGCATCCTGCTTCCTTCCCAATGCCGGAAGGGAACCTGCGGAGCTTGCGTGGCCACTGTCACCGCAGGTTCTTATCGCCTGGGGGAAGTTAGTATGGAAGCCCTGCCAGAAAATGCGCAGGAGCGAGGCGATGTACTTCTGTGCCGTACCTATCCGCGAGCGGATCTGATTCTGGAAGCGCCCTATGACTACAACTACATCCGCTTTGAGCGCATTCCGGAGCGCGAGGCCGAAGTGATTGAAGTTACTATGGTCGCTACGGGTACGCGACGACTGTTGTTACGCCTGCAACCCGATGAGCAAGGGGGAGCTGCGGAATTTGAAGCAGGGCAATTTATGGAAATCCAGGTGCCGGGTAGCGATGCGCGTCGCGCCTATTCTCTGGCCAACAACACCAACTGGAATGGCGACCTGGAATTTTTCATCACGCTACGACCAGGTGGTGCCTTCTCTACCTATCTGGAATCCGCCTTGGTGGGCGACCGCCTGAACATACGTGGACCACTTGGAACATTTACCCTGAGAGAAAACGGCCTGCGGCCACGCTGGTTCGTTGGGGGCGGGACAGGTGTGGTGCCGCTACTGTCGATGCTGCGACGCATGGCAGATTGGGGAGAAATGCTTCCGGCACGTCTGTACTTCGGCGCGAGATATGAAGACGAACTCTTCTGTCAGGAGGAAATCCGCCAGATTCAGGATAAACTTCCCCAACTGCAGGTTAAGATATGCCTTTCACGTCCTGGCAATCAGTGGGCGGATTATCGGGGTAGCGTAATGGATGCCTTGCGCGATGACTTGGGAAGCCTTGCGGTTTTACCGGACCTGTATGTTTGCGGATCAACGCGACTGGTCCAGGGGGTGACGGAATTAGCTCTGAGCCAAGGATTGCCGGATTCCTGTTTGCAGTTCGAACGGTTTTTGTCTGCATAGCGCAGTGTCTATGTATCCGGGATTGGCACGCGTTCTCCGCTATTCTTTTCTGTCAAACCACTAGTAAAAGTTTAATTGGTATATTGCAATAGACTTGGTAGATACATTGATTTTGTCCAGCTAGGAAGGAACTCGTGGCAACCATAGAAACCAGTAAAGACTATCGTTTTGCTCTTCTCCATCTTGGGTTTCGTCTCTTTTTCTTGTTAGGGACGGTATTCTCTGTTCTTGCTATATCGGCCTGGTTCTGGTTCTATTATCAAGGAACGCAGTTCCTTGATAATGGTAATTTTCCGATTATCTTGTGGCATGCCCATGAAATGGTATTTGGGTATTCCATGGCCGTGGCTGTTGGTTTTTTGTTAACAGCGGTCAGAAATTGGACTGGTCACCAGACGCTTCGTGGATATGGATTGTTACTACTAGGCCTTTCCTGGCTTATAGCACGCATAATGCCGTTCACCGATTCGCCTGGCGCGCTGGTTATCATGGCGCTGTTCGACCTGTTATTTGATGTCACAGCCTGCGCCGCCTTACTGTATCCGCTTGTCCGCGCCAAGCAGTGGAAACAGCTTGGGATATGGTCTATATTATTGCTGGTGATGACAAGTAACGCATTGTTTTATATTGGGCTAATCTGGGGGCATCCTGATCTGACGCGAATTGGGTTGTTTTCCGGCCTCTATCTAATTATCGCGCTTATCATGCTGATGGGACAGAGGGTAATACCGTTCTTTATTGAAAGGGGGGTTGGTTATCCAGTTGTTTTGGATGTCCGGCCGTGGCTAAACGTCAGCAGCATGATTCTTATGATGGTTTTTATTGTAGCTGTTGTATGGGACCCGATTTCGAGAATTACTGTTTTGGCGGCCATCGCATTGGCTATTTTGCAGGTTCTACAAATGGTCGGATGGTATACCCCAGGCATTTGGCGTAAGCCGTTGTTATGGAGCCTGTATCTGGCTTATGGGTGGATATTCATTGGATTTACCTTGACGGCGCTTACTCATTGGGTACCCATCAACCCAATGTTGGGAATTCATGCTTTTGCGTATGGCGGGGTAGGCATGATGACCATTGGCATGATGGCGAGGGTCTCTCTGGGGCATACAGGGAGAAACATCTTTACGCCGCCAGCAGCCTTGAACTGGGTGTTTTCTTCGCTGCTTCTTGGCGCCATTGTGCGCGTGATTATTCCTATAATAGCGCCAATGCAGTACCGAATCTGGATTGAGGTGTCGCAAGGTCTGTGGATTATTGCCTTCGCCGCTTTTGTCGTTGTTTATGCGCCCATGCTCATAAAGCCGCGGATCGACGGTCGATATGGTTAACAAGGGAATCACCCAATGGGTGAGTCGAATTTGGGCCGCGTAAAATAATCTCCTCGGCTATGGGGGTTATGGGACTGGTTGGTCGCCCTGGCGGAAATCATGAGCGCGATCAGCGCGTTTCAGCCCGTCCCGAACGAATTGGCGCGTGCTCAGTGCTGATCAGGGAAAAGGATGTTCAATTCCAGCACTTCAAAATCCCCCCGCCGCTCCATGCTTACCTTGATGTTTTCCTTGTCCACGGGAATGTATTTGGCGATCACCACCAGAAGTTCTTCCTGCAATGCCGGCAGGAAGTCGGGACCGTCGGCATCCCGCTCGTGGGCGAGGATCAGCTTCAGGCGATCCTTTGCCACATGGGCAGTTTTCTTGCGGGAGCCGAGCAAGTAATCGAGAAAGGACATATCAGCCTCCAAAGAGTCGTTTGAAGAACCCCACCTTGACCGGCTGAATAAAGCGCAGGGGGCGCTCTTCGCCAAGGAAGCGGGCGACAACATCTTTATAGGCCTCAGCCACGTCGCTGTTTTCCATGTGAATGGCGGGTATGCCCTGATTGGAGGCCTGGAGGATCACCTCGGACTCCGGAATGACGCCCAGCAACGGAGTGCGTAGCAGTTCCTTTACGTCTTCCAGGGAAAGCATTTCCCCATCTTCCACCCGCTTGGGGGAGTAACGGGTCAGCAGCAGATGCTCCTTCACCGGTTCCTCCCCCTGTTCCGCCCGCCGCGAGCGGGCCGCGAGAATGCCGAGAATGCGGTCGGAGTCGCGGACGGAGGAGACTTCCGGATTGGTGACCACAATGGCTTCGTCGGCGTGGTAGAGCGCCATGAGCGCACCCGACTCGATCCCCGCCGGTGAATCGCAGACGATGTAATCGAATTCCTTGCGCAGTTCATCCATGACCGCCGTTACCCCGGCGGTGGTCAGGGCGTCTTTGTCGCGGGTCTGGGAGGTGGGCAGCACGTAGAGATTCTCACAGCGCTTATCCTTGATGAGCGCCTGCTGCAGTTTGGCCTCACCCTGGATGACATTGATGAGATCGTACACGACCCGTCGCTCGCAGCCCATGATCAGGTCGAGGTTGCGCAGACCCACGTCGAAGTCGATGACGACGGTACGATGGCCGCGCAGGGCGAGGCCGCTGGCAAAGGCGGCACTGGTGGTGGTTTTGCCGACCCCACCCTTTCCGGAAGTGATGACAATGATTTTGGCCACGGTTCTTTTCTCCAGGACTTATATGTTTAAAGCCGTAATATGCAATTGCTCGTCGCGGCTGTAAATCTGTGCCGCTTTGCCCCAGAGGGGATGATCCGTTTCGAGGGTGCGATACAGACCCGCGACAGAGATAAGTTCCGCCTCCAGGCTCATGCAAAAAATCCGCGCAGCATCCTGCCCGTTGACGCCGGCAAGGGCACGGCCACGCAAGGGGCCATACACGTGGATATTGCCGTCGGCCATGATTTCGGCGCCGGCATTGACGGCAGCTAGACAGACGAGATCGCCACCACGGGCGTAGTTACGTTGGCCACTGCGTATGGGGTGATCAATAATCAGACCGCCCGGATTCGCAGGGACGGGTGGTGCTGGCCGGGGCGTCTCCGGCTGCGGGGCGGCGTTACGATCCTGGCCCCGTATAATGGGAAGGTGCAGATCGCGCGCCAAGGCCTGGTGGCCGGGCGCGGCATTGCGTAAACCGACAGGGAACCAGTTGGCGGCGCGCAATACCGCCAGGATTTCGGGCAGAGCCAAAGGCGCTTCTTCGGGTATGGCACCCAGATCCAGGACCACCGGCGCAAAGCGATGGAAATCGGCAGCGGCGGGGTGGCGTTGATGTTCTTCGGTAATACGCTGCGCCAGTTGTTGGGGGTTGTTGCTTTCCAGGTGGAGGATGGAGAGGGTGAACACGCCCCCGGACACGCGCAGGGGTGCGCTGGATTCCGTGTCGAGGGAGCGGGGGTTAGCCATGTTTCACGTGAAACATCGACGCGTGCGTTTCATGGGCGTTGCAGCAAGGGGCGTTTGCCGCTCTTGCCATTCCAGGTTTCGGCATCGGGTAGTGGCGACTTTTTACGGAGGATGACCGGCCAGCCTTTGCTGAGTTCGGCATTGAGGGCGGTGAAGTCGCGCTGATCGCTGGGAACTTCGTCATCGGCGAAAATGGCGTCGGCAGGACACTCGGGCACGCAGGCCGCGCAGTCGATACATTCGTCAGGATCAATGACGAGAAAATTCGGCCCTTCATGAAAGCATTCGACCGGGCAGACTTCGGCACAGTCGGTGTATTTACACTGGATGCAATTTTCGGTAACGACGTAGGTCATGAACTGGTGACGTCCTTTACAGAGCGCTTCCGCGGTGCAGGCTCGTTGGCTGTTGAGACTGTACTTTTGGACGATGCGGTTTTCTTTGCCGCAGGGGTCTTGGCTTTGGCTGGTTTTTTCACCGCTGCGGCCGTGGTTTTGGCTGCCGCGGGCTTTTTAGCGGTAGCCGTTGCCGCCTCCGCGGCCGGTTTCCTGGTGGTTTTCGCCGCCGTCTTACGGGCAGGGGCCGCCTTCTTGGCTGGCGGTGCGCGCTTTTCGCGGGGCGGCGGCGGGGTGTAGTCGGGCAGCATGGCGGCGATTTCTGCGTCGCTGGCGTTCACCGGGAAGTGGAAAGCACATTCGCTCTGCGGGCAGGCCAGTTGTTCACCGAGGCGTTTGCCGCTTTTCTCGATCATAATCGGCCAGGCGCAACGGGGACAGGCGCGCGCCACGGGGGGGCCCCACACCGCATAGGTACATTTAGGATAGGTGTTGCAGGAGTAGAATATTTTGCCGTAGCGGCTGCGTTTTTCGACCAGTTCGCCTTCACCGCACTGGGGACAGGTCACCCCCGAGGATTTGGGCTGGGTTAGTGGCTCAATATGCTTGCATTCGGGATAGCCGCTGCAGGAGATGAAGCGGCCATAACGCCCGGTTTTGTAGACCAGCGGCTTGCCGCAGTCCGGGCAATCGCGGCCTACAGGCTCGGCGGGTTCGCGGGGTCCATCCACCGGGCGGGTATAATTGCATTCGGGATAGCCGGAGCAGGCCACAAAACGGCCATGCCGACCGAGACGCAGGAATAAGGGCTTACCGCATTGTGGGCAGGCTTCGTCCAGTGCTTCACTGGTGGCTTCGGCGCGGCTGACATTGGCTTTTTCGTCGAGGAGTGCGCGGAAGGGACCCCAGAACGCGCCGAGCACCGGCTGCCATTGCTTTTCGCCGCGGGAAATGGCGTCCAGTTCATCTTCCATGCTGGCGGTGAAGCCATAATCCACATAGCGCTCGAAATGATTGGTCAGGAAACGGCCGACCACCCGTCCGAGATCGGTGGGGCGGAAGCGGCGCTGCTCGACGGCAACATATTCACGGTTCTGCAGGGTCTGAATGATGCTGGCATAGGTGGAAGGACGACCGATGCCGTGGGCTTCCAGGGTTTTGACCAGGGTGGCGTCGCTATAACGGGGAGGCGGCTCGGTGAAGTGCTGTTCGGGATCAATGCCGAGCACTTGGGGTTCATCGCCGGTATTGAGGGGCGGCAGGATGCGATTGCTCTCATCCTCGTCACCGTCGTCCTTGCCTTCCTGATAGACCACCATGAAGCCGGGAAAGGTGACGGTGGAGCCGTTGGCACGCAGGGTCCAATGGGTGCCGGCGTCCATATCGACGGCGACCAGGTCCATACGCGCAGGCGCCATTTGGCAGGCGACACTGCGCTTCCAGATAAGATCATAAAGGCGCCAGAGATCGCGTTCGAGCACGCCCTGCAAGGCCTCCGGGCTGCGGGCGATGTCCGTGGGGCGGATGGCTTCGTGCGCTTCCTGGGCGTTTTTGGTCTTGGTCTTGTAGCGGCGCGGGGTCTCGGGGACGAATTCGCTGCCGTAGTGGCTGCCGATAAAGTCACGGATGGAAGCGATGGCCTCTTCGGCGAGGTTGACGGCGTCGGTGCGCATGTAGCTGATGAGGCCCACGGTCTCGTTGCCGATATTGATGCCTTCGTAGAGTTGCTGGGCGACGCGCATGGTCCGGCTGGCGTTGAAGCCGAGCTTGCGCGAGGCCTCCTGCTGCAAGGTGGACGTGGTGAAGGGCGCGGCCGGCTGGCGTTGCCGACTCTTGCGCTCCACTTCCCGGACCCGTAGCGCCTGGCGGCTGAGATCATCCTCCATGCCGCTGCGGATGGCCTCGGCCTGGTCACTATCGGTGACGTCGAACTGTTCGAGCTTTTTCGTCTGCCAATGGGTCAGGCGGCCGGTGAATTCGCTGCCGGCCTGCTGCAGGCGACTGGCGATGGTCCAGTATTCGCGGCTGACGAAGGCCTCGATTTCATTTTCGCGTTCGCAGATCAGGCGCAGAGCGGCACTTTGTACCCGGCCCGCCGAGAGGCCCGGACGCACCTTGCGCCAGAGCAGCGGCGACAGATTGAAGCCCACCAGGTAATCGAGGGCGCGGCGTGCTTGCTGGGCATTGACCAGGTCCATGGCGATTTCGCGGGGATGGGCGATGGCTTCCTGCACGGCTTTTTTGGTAATTTCGTGGAAGACCACGCGTTGCGCGGGCTTGTTGTCGAGCAGGTGACGTTCGCGCAGCAGCTCCACCAGATGCCAGGAGATGGCCTCGCCTTCGCGATCCGGATCGGTAGCGAGCCAGAGCTTGTCGGCGCCGCGCAGGGCCTTGGCGATGGCGTCCACATGGCGCTCGTTGCGCTCGATGGCCGCGTAGCGCATGGCGAAATCATGCTCCGTATCTACGGCACCCTCTTTCGGCTGCAGATCACGCACATGGCCGTAGGACGCGAGCACCTGAAAATCATCCCCCAGATACTTCTGGATGGTCTTGGCTTTTGCCGGTGATTCTACAATAACGAGCTGGTGTGCCATAGGTCAGTGGAGAATCCGTGCGCCGTCGCTACCGAGTAAGGCATCGACCCAGAAGGCCTCGGGGCCGGGGTCGTTAGCCATCACCATGAAGGTTACCCAGTCGAGGGTTTCGAGATCGGTGTCGTCCAGTTCCAGGGCGAGCAGGCGATCGATAATGCGTTCACGCATGGCGCCGTTGATGACGCCAAGCCGCTCCCAGTCATGGAGCTGACCGCGGGCGGCCACGGAAAGATTTTGCTGTTCGTAGGGATGGTAGGCGCGCAGTGAGCGGGGGCTGGTCTCCTCTTGCTCCTCTACCGCGAAGCCCTCCATCCAGTCGAGGGCGCGCTGAATATCGTCGTCCGGAAAACCGACGGCGCGCAAATGGTCTTCGACCATGTCGTCGTCTTCGTCGTCGAGATGGTCGAGCAGATAACTAATGATGTCTATGACGTCTTCCATACCTTGGCCCTAGGAAGCAGGTGGGAGGCGACAGAAACGGCCGCCGGGACAGGCCGCGAGGTAACCTTGTAATTCCATGTCCAAGAGGATGGCCGAAAGCTCGGTCAGCGTCAATCCGCAGCGGCTGGCGATTTGTTCCGGGGCGAGGGGGTCGAAATCCATGGCGGCCCAGACCTTGGCCTGGACCGGATCTTCGGGCCGCCAGTCTGCTGCGGCTGCTGTCGCCTGGCCGTCCCGCAGCACGGCGTACAGGGGACCGAGTTCGCTGAGCACGTCTTCGGCACTCTCGACCAGTTTGGCGCCGTCGCGGATGAGACGGTGCGGGCCGCGCGACAACGGTGAGTGGATGGAGCCGGGGATGGCAAAGACTTCGCGGCCCTGCTCCATCGCCAGCCGGGCGGTAATCAGTGAACCGCAGCCCTCAGCGGCTTCAACGACCAGTACGCCCAGGCTGAGGCCGCTGATGATGCGGTTGCGGCGGGGGAAGAGGCCACTGCGCGGACCGGTATCGGGGGGTTGTTCGCTGAGGATGAGGCCTTGTTCGGTAATCTGACGGGCGAGTTGCAGATGGCTGCGCGGGTAGATGAGATCGGCGCCGGTACCGAGTACGGCGACGGTGCCACTGTGGAGGGCGCCGCGATGGGCGGCGGCATCGATGCCGAGGGCCAGGCCGCTGCTGATGATAAGGCCCGCCTCACCCAGATTTTTGGCGAAGGCTTCGGCTGTCGCGACACCGGTCGCGGTGGGGCTGCGGCTGCCAACGATAGCCAGCATGGCCTGGTTCAGACAGGCGCGCTGTCCGCGTAAATAGAGCAGCAGGGGCGGGTCGGAGATATGGCGGAGCAGGGGTGGGTAATCGCCGTCCGTCCAGCGGCAGAGGTCGGTGTCGGGACTTTCCAGCCAGCGCCGGTCTGCGGGCGTGAGAACGTCCTCGGGCGCCTTCTGCAAGGCGGCGATTTGCGTCGCCTGCAAACCAAGGTCCTGCAGAGCGCCGGCGCCGGTTTGAAAACAGCGCTCTACCGCACCAAAGCGCTCCAGCAGGGCACGTTGGCGAACCGGGCCGAGGCCGGGGATACGGCCGAGGGCGAGCCAGGCCCGGTCTGTCACCCGTTTCCTGCGGATCTGTCGCTGGCCGTTACAGGGCTCGGACTGGCCAGTTTGTCACCCACCAGGATGCCATGCGTCGCCGTGGTAATCACGGCGTAGGAGACTGTGGGGAAGATCCGGAACAGCATGACGGTACCCACCTTCTGCGGCGGCAGAGCGAAGGGTTTGCCGGTCACCGCGTTTCTCGTCTCTCCTCCGGGCCTTTCAACCTGTAGCACATTACCAGCGCTCAGGCCGCTTTCCCGGCCCTGATCCACGATAACGACCTGGCCGACCATCAGTTCCGGATAATGACTCATTTTGGCGATGATCTGCGCGTTTACCGGGTGGGAGGGGGCGCTGGGGAAGTAGTGGGGCGCGTTACGGTCCGTGGCGGGTACCAACCGGTCGCCCAGAGAGATTTCCTTCAGGGCATTGGTGATTTCCACGGCGGTATGGGTGCCGTTGCTGCGCACGACTGCGCTACCGAGATCGCGGAGCGCATAACCGAGGGCTTTTTTGCCGTCGTGGCGATAGAGTTCCGGTCCGAGGGCAACAATCTGGTAACGGGCACCAATGGGCGCATGTGCCAGGTCGGAGGCATAGAGCTCGTCGCCCACCGTATAGACGATATGCTCACTGGCGCTGGCGGCAAGATAGGGCAGCTGGTCATAAGCCTTCTGGCTAGCGATAACACCTGGCGTGCCGAGGAAAGGCATTACTTCGCCGGTGGCTACCGTGGGCAAGGGCTCCGCAGTCATCTGCGGATGCAGCGAGATAACACGGAGTTCTGGTTGGCCCTTGGGTCCGCGGGTGATTACGATGCGGTCACCCGGATAAATCAGATTGGGGTTTTTGATATAGGCATTCCGGTGCCAGATCTGTGGCCAGTCCCAGGGATTTTTGAGGAAATGTGCGGCAATGCCCCAGAGGGTGTCACCGGCCTTGACGGTATAACTATGTTCACTGCGTAGCTGTATGTCGGGCGGCGCAGCCTGCGCCATTACCGGGGCCATGGCGCTGAGGCCGAGACAAAATAGGGTATTGCGCCAGATGTTCTTCTGCATGAATGATCTCCGCTGGACTTCCGCAGGGAATAGTATTAGTTCAAGATACGATTTTTGCCGGATGGTAATGATGTGGTGACGCAATGCCCCTCTTGAAGATACTGGAGTTCCCCGATGCCCGCCTCAAGGGCATGGCCCAGCCCATAGTCCGGGTGGACAAACAGATACAGCAACTGGCCGACGATATGGCGGAAACCATGTACGATGCACCCGGTATCGGTCTGGCCGCGCCGCAGGTGGCCGCTGGTCACCGGCTGATTGTCGTGGATGTTTCAGAAAACCGCAATGATCTGCTGACCTTGGTGAATCCGGAAATTATCGCGCACACGGGTGAAGAAGAGATGAAGGAAGGCTGCCTGTCGGTACCCGGTGTGGTGGAGACGGTGCGGCGCGCCGAAAAGGTGACTGTGCGCGCGACCACGGTACAGGGCAAGACCATTGAATTGGAGGCCGATGGGCTGCTGGCGGTTTGCCTGCAACATGAGATCGACCATCTCAACGGTACCCTTTTTGTCGATCATCTGTCCCGCCTCAAGCAAAACCTGATTCGCCGCAAGGCGGACAAAAGAGCGCGACTCGGTGACTAGAAAACAGCGCATAGTTTTTGCCGGGACGCCGGAGTTCGCGCGCCTCATTCTGGCCGAATTGCTGCAAGGGCCGGAAGAAGTCGTCGGCGTATTTACTCAGCCGGACCGCCCGGCAGGCCGGGGGCGGGCGTTGCAGGCCAGCCCGGTGAAGCAGGAGGCTTTGGCCGCAGGCATTCCCGTTTTTCAGCCGGAATCCTGCAAGACGGGTGAGGCCCTGGACCTGCTCCGGAGCCTAGCGCCGGATTTGCTGATTGTCGTGGCCTATGGACAGATTTTACCGCAGGCGATTCTTGACCTGCCGACGCGCGGCGCCATCAATGTCCACGCCAGTCTCCTGCCCGCCTGGCGCGGCGCGGCGCCCATCGCCCGGGCCATCGCGGCGGGCGACAAGGAAAGCGGTGTTGCCATCATGCAGATGGAAGCTGGGCTCGACTCCGGTCCGGTGCTGTGGGAGGAGCGCGTGCCCATTGCGCCCGATGACACGGCGGCCAGCCTCCATGACCGTTTGGCGCAGTTGGGCAGCGATGCCTTGCGTCAGGCTCTGGACCGGCTCTGGGAGGATCGGCTCAAACCCGTGCCCCAGGACCCGGCGCTGGTGAGCTATGCCCGCAAGTTGAAGAAGGAAGAGGCACTGCTCGACTGGCGGCTTTCCGCGGCGACGCTGGAGCGTCTGGTGCGGGCTTTCAACCCCAGCCCTGTCGCCCATACGCTTTTTCGCGACAAAGGCTTGCGGGTCTGGCAGACGCGGGTGCTGCCTATGCGGGGCGAGCAGGCACCCGGCACCATCGCTGCCGTGGAAAAAGACGGGGTAGTGGTGACCTGTGGCGAAGATCAATTGCAGTTGCTGGCGGTGCAGCCGGCGGGCAAGGGCGTACTCAGTGGTAGTGATTTCGCCCGCGGTTATCGCCCGCAGGTTGGCGAAGTGCTGGGATGAGGGAAGAGGCGGTGCGCAAGGCCGCTATTGCCGCATTGCGGGGCGTGGATAGCGGGCAGACGGTGGAGGCCGCCCTGCTGCCGGTGGCGTTGACCGGTGCTGATCGGGCGACCTTGCAATGGCTGGTTCTGGGCACGCTGCGCGAGTATCTGCCCTTGCAGGCCCTGGCCGCTCAATTGCTGCGCAAAGACTGGCGCGAGGAAGATACGGATTTGGGCTTTCTGCTCAGTCTGGCCCTTTTTGAGTTGCGCCATGGGCAACGGCCGGCCTTCGCCGTGGTCAATGATTGGGTTGAGATGACAGCGGCCCTGAAAAAACCCTGGGCGCGCGGTTTGATGAATGCCGTTCTGCGCCGTTATCTGCGTGAGCGGGAGGCTTTGGATGCGGCACTGGCCGATCGCGATCTCGGGCATCCGGCCTGGCTGGCGGCGCGCTTACGCGCGGCCTATCCGCAGGACTGGCCCGCCATTGCCGCGGCCAATAACGCCGCGCCGCCCCTCTGGCTGCGGGTGAATACGCGGCGGGTGGATCCCGGTAATTATCGTCAGTTGCTGGCAGAACAAGGCCTGGAGGCCGAGGGCGTGACGTGGAGTGACGCGGCCTTGTGTCTGCCCGCCAGTGTGCCGGTAGCGACCCTGCCGGGCTGGGATGCCGGCTGGGTGGCGGTACAGGACGGAGCGGCACAACTGGCGGCCCACATTCTCGCGCCCCGGGAGGGGGAACGGATTCTGGATGCCTGCGCGGCCCCTGGCGGCAAGACCGCTCACCTATGGGCACTGGGGGCGACGCGCCTGGATGCCCTGGACCGCTCTGCAGAACGCCTGAACCGCGTGCGCGAGACACTGGAAAGACAAGGCGGTACGGTACATTTGCGGGCGGCCGATGCCGCAGAAACCGCTACCTGGTGGAATGGCGAGCCCTATGACGCCATTCTTCTGGATGCGCCCTGTACCGGCACCGGGGTCATCCGTCGCCACCCGGACATCCGCCTGCGTCGCCAGCCGGAAGAGGTGGCCGAGGCGGTGGCGCAGCAGGCGCGCCTGCTGGAGGGCCTGTGGCCTTGTCTGCGCCCCGGCGGTCGGCTGCTCTATGCCACCTGTTCGGTACTGCCCGAAGAAAACGAGGAACAAATCATCGCCTTTCTCCGGCGTCATCCCGATGTGCGCCGTTCTGCACACCCGCTGACCGGACAACGCCTGCCCGGACAGGAAAACATGGATGGCTTTTTCTATGCCTTGCTGGAGAAGGGGGTGTGAGCCAGGATGGTGCGTTGCATTTGTCCACCAGCAGAAACTGGCAACAGCAATGTGTCGTTATCCTGGTTGGGCTTTACTGTTTTTGGGGTCTGGCAGGGATCGCCGTGGCTGGTCCGGCGTTTCACGTGGAACATTTGCAGGTGACCCCGCAGGAGAATGCCATTAAAATCAATGCCAGCGTGCGACTGGGCAAGGAGGCACTCCTGCAACAGATCCTCGACCAGGGGCAGACCCTAGTCTGGGTGGTGGAGGCGGAGTGGCGGGAGCCCGAACCCTTCTCCTTCATTCCCGGTGTGGGTGTACATGCACACCGGGAGCAGCACTGGCGCATCCACTATTATCCCCTGACTAACCAATATGCCATTGAGGATCAGCACGGGGTGATCACCTTGTACCCGCACTGGAGTGCGGTCGCCACGGCACTAGCCCGTGTGCATGATTTCATGCTCCCGCTGGTCCACGGCGCGGCGCGCGGTCAGGTGGCGTTGCGGGTGTATATTGATGTTCAGGCCTTACCCCTGCCGTTGCGTTTACGTTCTCTGCTTGGCCACTGGAAACTGGAGTCCCCATGGATCGTCAGCGCGCCCCTTTCGCACTAAGAAGCTGGCTGCGTGCCCTGAGTGCCGGCCCCACCCCGGAACAGCAGCGGGTGGGGCCGCGCTGGGGCGCTGTTCTGCTTCTGTTGGCTATCGTTGTCTTTTTGGGGATCAACTTTTTCACCAGCGCCGGGGGGCCGCTGAGCCATTATTTTGTGCCCATGCTGGTGATTTCCGCAGGAATCGTCCTCTTTCTGCTCATTCTGGTACTGGTCTCGGTGGTGGCGCTGCTGTTGCGCCTGCGGCGCGGCGAGGTGGGCAGTCAACTCGCCACCCGTTTGGTGGTCATCATCACCCTGCTCAGTTTCCTGCCGGCGGTCATCGTCTTCGGTTTTTCCTGGCAATATCTGAATCGGGGCGTGGACTCGTGGTTTAGCGGTGCGGTGCAGACTGCGCTGGATCAGGCCCTGAACGTGGCCAAGGCGGGCGTGGATCGTTACCGTAATTCCACGCTGCTGGCGGCAGAGAGCATTGCCCAGGCGCTGGTGGGGGAGTCTGACAGCAGCGCCGTAATCACCGTGATTGCCCTGCGCGATCAGTACCGTCTGAGCAGTGTTACCCTCTTCTCCAGCGATAACCGGATCATCGCCACCAGCAGCGATAACCTCAGTCTGGCGCCGCGTTTGCCGCGCCGGGAAATCCTCGCCATGGAAGAGAGCCATCCGACGGCCACC
The DNA here is from genome assembly GCA_037440305.1 of Acidithiobacillus sp. Taxonomy (GTDB): domain Bacteria; phylum Pseudomonadota; class Gammaproteobacteria; order Acidithiobacillales; family Acidithiobacillaceae; genus Acidithiobacillus. Next base: position 12,530 of record JBBIUH010000018.1, on the reverse strand, counting down.
ATCGAGCCGGAACCCAAAGGCGGCCTGCTGGTAAAGGTGCTGATTCCGGTACTGAGCCCGCACCTGGGGGAGAGCAACCGCATGCTCTATGTGGAACAGCCCATTCCCGAGCAATTGACCCAGGCGGCGGAGGCCGTGCAGGTGGCTTATACCCGGTACCACCAGTTGATGCTGATGCGCGAGCCGATGAAAACGGCCTTTCAGCTCAGTCTGGCGGTGGCCTTGCTGCTGGCCGTGCTGTCGGCGGTGTGGATGGGCTTGCATCTGGCGCGGCGCCTGACCGCGCCGATAGCGCGGCTGGCGGCGGGCACCCAGGCGGTGGCGCGCGGCGAGTTTATTCCCTTGCAGACGGTGGCGAGCCACGATGAGCTGGGTGTCCTGATACATTCGTTCAACAATATGACCCGACAACTGGCGCGGGCCAAGCAGCAGGCGGCGGCGGCGCAGGAGCAGGCGGAGCAGCGGCGGCTGTACCTGGAGACCGTGCTCGGACAGATTTCCAGCGGCATCCTGACCTTTGATGGCGAAAACCATTTGGCCGAGGTTAACGCCGCGGCGACCTATATCCTTCAGGAGGATTTGCCCAAAGGCAGTGCGCTGGGTGCCTTGCATGACGGCACTGCGCTGGAGCCCCTGTGGAAGCTGGTGGCGGACTGGGTGGAACACCCCCGTAACGGGATGCAGAAAGAGTTGCAGATCGAGCGCTCCGACGGGCCACAGACCATGATCGTGCATGGTGCGCACTTTGCGGATGATGCCGGTAGCCGGGGTTTCGTACTGGTTTTTGACGACATCAGTACGCTGGTCGCCGCCCAGCGCAGCGCCGCCTGGAGTGAGGTGGCGCGGCGTCTGGCCCACGAGATCAAGAACCCGCTCACCCCCATTCAGCTCTCCGCCGAGCGGTTGCGGCGCAAATATCTGGAACGCCTTGGCGATGAGGGGGAGACCCTGGATCGTGCCACCCGCACCATCATCCATCAGGTGGATGCCCTCAAGGTGATGGTGGACGCCTTCTCGGAGTACGCCCGGCAGCCGCAACTGGAGTTGCGCCCGCTTGATCTGAACACGCTGATTCTGGACGTGCTCGACCTGTATCGCGGGCAAGAGAGCGGGGTGGAAATTCGGGCCGAGCTGGGAGCGGGTCTGCCCCCCCTGCGGGCCGATGTGCATCGCCTGCGCCAGATCCTCAACAATCTCTTGCGTAATGCCATGGATGCTCTACAGGGTGGCGCGGAATCTTCGGATGGTAAGCATATCCTGATTCGCACCCGTTTGACGGACGCCGGCCCGGCAAAGGTGCTAGAGTTGAGTGTGTTAGACGACGGACCCGGTTTTCCGGCGGAGTTGCTGGCGCGGGTTTTTGAGCCTTATGTCACCAGCAAGGTGAAGGGTTCGGGGCTGGGTCTCGCCATCGTCCGGCGTATCGTTGAGGAGCACGGCGGGCAGATTATCGCCGATAATCAGGGTTTGCAGGGCGGTGCGCGTATCGTTATCGATTTTCCGTTGGGTTGAAGCAAGCGTTCAGGAGGCGGCATGGAAGATGCACGATTGAATATTCTGGTGGTGGATGACGAACCCGATATCTGCGCGACCCTGGCAGAAATTCTGGAGGACGAAGGCTACAGTGTGCATACCGCGGGGAGTGCGGAAGCCGCCGAAGTGCTCCTGCGTGATCAGATGGCGGACCTCGTCCTTCTCGATATCTGGATGCCGGGTGAGGACGGCGTCAGCCTCTTGCGGCGCTGGGCCGAAGCGGGTCTGGAGCAGCCGGTGGTGATGATGTCCGGGCACGCCACCATCGAAACGGCGGTGCAGGCGACCAAGCTGGGCGCCTATGACTTCATCGAAAAGCCGCTGTCGCTGGACAAGACCCTGCTTACCGTCAGCCATGCCCTGGAATCCAGTCGCTTGCAGCGCGAGAACCGCGACCTGCGCGCGCAGACCGGCTGGGTAGAACGGCCGAGCGGCGAGAGCCCGGCGATCCGCCAGTTTCGCGAACAGTTGCAGCGGGTGGCAGCGGTGGATTCCTGGGCATTGCTGCTGGGCGAGCCGGGTAGCGGCAAGGAAGTGGCCGCGCGTTATTTGCACCGGCAAAGCCGACGGGCACAGGGGCCTTTCGTGGATCTGCGTGCCGCCGCCATCGCTCGCCCCAATGTCGCCATTGAGCTCTTCGGCAACGAAGATCATGGCAAACTGACCCGCGGGCGCCTGGAAGTGGCCCATGGCGGTACGCTCTTCATCGACGAAATTGCCGACATGGACCTGGAAACCCAGGCGCGGCTGTTCTCGGCCTTGCAGGAGCGGCGCATCATCCGGGTGGGCGGGACGACGCCCGTGCCCGTGGATGTCCGCGTTATCGCCGGAAGCGCGCAGGATTTGGCGCACGCAGTGCAGAGCGGGCAGTTCCGCAGCGATCTCTATTACCGCCTCAGTGCCCTGCCCCTGAAGGTGCCGCCGCTGTCCGCGCGGAGTGCGGATATTCCGGTACTGATAGAAGAATTCGTACGCTTTTATGGCGCCCGCGATGGCTTGGCCGCGCGCCACTTCGCCCCGGAAACCCTGGATGTGCTGCGGCATTATCCCTGGCCGGGCAATGTCCGCGAATTGCAGAATCTGGTGGAGCGCTTGCTGATTCTGGCGGAAGGGCCGGAGATCAGCGCGGAAGAGGTGGAGGGGGCGCTGGGTCTGGATAATCGCCTCGTCCTCGCCAACACTAATTTCGACGGAGAAGATTTTGGCGGCACCCTGAAGCGCGCGCGGGAGCGTTTTGAGCGTGCCTTCCTCGAATACCACCTGGCGCGTAATGAGTGGAATATCGCGCGCACGGCGGAAGTGGTGGGACTGGAGCGCACCCACCTGTATCGCAAGCTGAAGAATCTGAGTATTGCCCTGAAGGGCGAGCGGCATGCGGGCGAGGATGGGGATGAGGGGGAGGGGTAAAGGTAAAGGTAAAGAGAACTTCTGTGAATCCCTCAGCCATAGCCCATGCTGCGCGGGATTCAGGGGGCGCATGGCGGGATCCGCACGATCTAGCTGAACATCTCTCCGGAGTGGGTGCGCTGGCTACGGGTTTTGCAGAGCGTTATGGTTCCGATTGGGCGCGTTTGGCTGGACGTTGGCACGATCTTGGCAAATACCGTCCGCGCTTCCAGCATTATATCCGTCAGGCCAGCGGCTTTGAGGCTGATGCGCATATCAAGGGTGAGGTGGGCGGCAAGGCACCGCATTCGACTGCGGGAGCCATGCTGGCGGCGGAACGCTTCGGCAACGCCGGGCGCGTGCTTGCGTATATTATTGCCGGACATCATGCCGGACTGGCAGATTGGTTCGGTGGCTTGGAGGTGCGCCTCGCCAGCACTGACAGCCGTGCAGAGTTGGCGGAGTCTCTGGAGGCGAACCCGCCTGCGGCATTGCTCGATACTGGTGATTTCAAGCCTGATTTGCGCACCATTCCCGGCGGCAAAAATGGCTTCGCGCTCTGGGTACGTTTGTTGTTTTCAGCCCTGGTCGATGCAGATTTCCTGGATACCGAGCGTTACATGGACCCGGACAAATTTGCTCTGCGTAACCAATGGCCCACACTCTCTGAACTCACGACGCTGTTTGACGCCCACATGGCTCACGTCGTCACCAGCGCAGCGCCTACCCCTGTCAACATTTTGCGCGCCGATATACTGCGCCAGTGCCGCGAAAAGGCCGCGCTGGCTCCCGGCTTATTCTCCCTCACCGTTCCCACCGGTGGCGGCAAAACACTTTCGGGCATGGCCTTCGGACTGGAACATGCGCGCATTCACGGCAAGTGTCGGGTGATTCACGTTATCCCGTACACCAGCATCATTGAGCAGACCGCTGACACCTTCCGCAGCATCTTCGGCGAGGCGGTGATCGAACATCACAGCAACGCCGAATCTGATCCCGAGCGGGAAAACCACGCTTCGCGCCTGGCCTGTGAAAACTGGGACGCACCCATTATTGTCACCACCAATGTGCAGTTCTTCGAGTCCCTATTTGCCGCGCGCACCTCGCGCTGCCGCAAATTGCATAATCTGGTGGACAGCGTCGTCATCCTCGACGAAGCGCAACTGTTGCCGCCGGAATTTCTGCAACCCATGCTCGACGTGCTTAACCTGCTGACGCAGCATTACGGTGTGAGCGTCGTTCTGTCCACTGCCACCCAGCCTGCCTTGAGTACCCGCGAATACTTTGATGCGAGCCACAATCTACGTGGCCTGGAGGATGTGCGTGAACTCATGGATGATCCTGACGCCCTCTACGCCGCATTGGAGCGGGTGCGGGTGCGTTTACCTCCCGATTGGCGCGCCAGTACCGACTGGCCGACGCTTGCGGGCGATATCGCCGAACACGATTCCGCGCTCGCTATCGTCAACACCCGCAAGGACGCTCACGCGTTGTGGGAGCAGATGCGGAAGTACGACCAAGGCACACTGCATTTATCTGCACTGATGTGTGGTGCGCATCGTTCGCAGGTCATTGCTGATATCAAGAGGCGCTTACAGGCAGGTATCCCCACGCGCGTAGTGAGTACGCAATTGGTCGAAGCGGGTGTGGACGTGGATTTTCCTGTGGTCTATCGCGCTCTGGCCGGATTGGATTCCATTGCCCAGGCGGCAGGTCGCTGCAACCGCGAAGGTCGGTTAGCCGGAAAAGGCGAAGTTGTCGTTTTTGTGCCTCCCAAGCCGGCTCCACCGGGATTGTTGCGTCGTGGTGAGGATGCCTGTCGTAATGTTTTATATAACGTCACCGGGCAACCGCTGGCGCGAGAACACTTCGCCAGCTATTTCCAACGCCTGTATCACGCCTGCGAACTCGACAAAAAGCGCATTTGCGACGAACTGTGTATGGCCGGAAATACCCTGGATGGCCGCGAACTGGCCGTTAATTTCCGTAGTGCTGCTGAAAAATTCCGCCTCATTGAGGACGAGGATAGTGCACCCATTATTGTGCGCTACCTCGGTAGTGACGGACAGGATGGCAGCATCGATAAGTGGCTGACTACCTTGCGCAAAGACGGCCCGCAACGCTGGCTCATGCGTAAGCTGCAGCGCTATACCGTCAATCTGCATCGCTCGCAAGTCATGCAATTGCTCGGGCAAGGTGATGTCGAAGAAATTATGCCGGGGCTCTTCGTGCAGTTGAGCGATTGGCTATACGACGCGCAGATTGGATTGTTACCTGAGGGTAAACCGATGCAGGCCGACCTGCTCATTACCTGATGCGCCGTAGCTCGTCGCCATTTGCTCCTCGGCATAGAGCGGTCTAAGATGACCATCTATAGTGGTCATATGGAGTGGGTCATGAACATTAACGCCTCCGAATTCAAAACCAAATGCCTGAAACTGATTGACGAAGTCGCTACAACACACGAGCCGTTGGTCATCAGCAAGCGTGGCAAACCAGTGGTCAAATTGGTTCCCATCGTCGATGAAACGCCAAAAAGCATGTTTGGTTATATGAAGGGTACTGTCACGATCCATGGGGATATCGTCGCTCCACTGGACGAGGTGTGGTCTGCGGAAAGTGGCGATGAAGATGATCTCTATGCCGGCCTGCGACCCGGCGATGGCAAAAAATGAGCGGTGCTTTGTTACTCGATACGCATGTTTGGGTCTGGTACGCAGAAGGCAGCACGAGGCAATTACCCGTTGCCGTACGGGCCGCCATTGACGAGGCCAGGCTGGGTAATCGCCTCCACGTTTCCGCCATCAGTGTGTGGGAGATAGGAATGCTCTGCGCCAAAGAAAAAATCAGCCTTTCTGCACCTGTCGGCGAATGGATACGGCGCGCCCTCGGTATGCCGGGTTTGCGCCTGCTGCTGCTGGATGCAGAAACAGCTTTGGAGAGCACCCAGCTCCCCGACAGTCCACACGGGGATCCTGCCGACCGTTTCCTCATTGCAGCGGCCCGCATTCATGGCCTGCGTCTGGTCACGGCTGACCGCAAAATCAGAGAGTACGGTAAAGTCGGCCATGCTCAGATACTGGCCATCTGACATAGAGGAGAAGCACTTGAAAACCTTTTGTCTGGAACTCTCCGGCCCCTGGGCCTGCTTCACCCGCCCGGAAATGAAGGTGGAAAGGGTTAGCTACGACGTGATGACGCCGTCCGCCGCCCGTGCCTGTTTCGAGGCGATTTTATGGAAACCGGCAATCCGCTGGCAGGTGCGCAAGATCGAAGTGCTTAAACCCATCCGCTGGATCAACTTGCGGCGCAACGAAGTGGCTAGCGTAGTATCCACACGCAATGTGGAGACGGCCATGAAAAATGGCCACGGCGATCTCGCCCTTTATATTGAGGATGAGCGTCAGCAGCGCGCCGGATTGTTCTTGCGCGACGTGGCTTACCGGGTGCATGCCGATCTGCAGTTTCTCCCTGCGCACGATCCAGGTGGCAACGCAATGAAATATTACGAGATGTTTGAGCGTCGCGCCGCCAGGGGCCAATGCGTCAATCAGCCTTATCTTGGCACCCGCGAGTTCGCAGCACATTTCCGGCTCATTAACGATACAACCACTGAACCCCAGCCTGTCGATGACTCCCGCGACTTGGGTTTCATGCTGCACGATCTGAATTTTTCCAATCCGGCTGACCCGCAGCCGCGTTTTTTTCGTGCGCAGATGGAGCGCGGTGTGGTTCGGGTTCCTGGCTGGGACAGTGCGGAGGTACGAGGATGATTCTGCAAACACTCGATGCCTACTACCGCCGCAAACAGGCCGACCCCGACCCAGCCAAACGTCTGCCTGCCTTCGGGTTGGAAGACAAGGAAATCCCCTTCGTGCTGGACATTGATGAGGATGGGAGACTGATCAATATCACGGACACCCGTAGCGGAGAGGGCAAGAAGAAAGTCGGCCAGCGCTTTCTGGTGCCTCAAGGTGTCAAGAAAACTTCGGGTGTGGCGGCGAACTTACTGTGGGACAATGCTGAATATGTCTTGGGAGTTCCAGATGCCAAGAAAGTGGAGGAGAATCGCAAGAAAGGCAAGGAGAACGAGTATCTGATCCGGCTGCTCGAAATGCAGCAGACGTTTCGCTCCAGAATTTACGACTTGCCGGTTTCGGTCCACGAAGACGCGGGTATCCGTGCTGTACTGGCTTTTCTCGATAATTTTCAAATAGAAGTGCTCGCCGGTTTGCGAGCGCTAGTTGACATTCAGGCCGCTAACCCGATCATAAGCTTTCGCCTGCACGGCGACTTAGATCTGGTTTGCCAGCGCCCCGCCGTGGTGGCAGCCACTGCCAACCAAGCCGAAGATGTGCCCGACGGCATGTGTTTGGTCAGCGGCGCGCCTGCCGCCATCGAGCGTCTGCATCCTGCGATCAAGGGTGTGTGGGGCGCGCAGACTTCGGGCGCGAACATCGTGTCGTTCAACCTCGACGCTTTTAATTCCTACGGCAAAGTGCAGGGTGCAAATGCCCCCTTGGGCAAGGCTGCGGTGTTCGCCTACACTACGGCCTTGAATTACCTGCTAGCCAGGGATTCGCGCCGGCGCATCCAGGTCGGCGATACCTCCACGGTGTTCTGGGCTGAGGAACCACACACGCTGGAAACTGCCATGCTTGACCTGTTCGGCGAACCGCCCAAGGACAACCCGGACAGGAACACCGATGCGATCAAGGCGCTGTACGCCTCGGTAGCGTCAGGACAGTTCACAATCGGCGGTCCCGATACACGCTTCCATGTATTGGGTTTAGCCCCCAACGCCGCCCGCATCAGTATCCGCTTCTGGGAAACCGCGACAGCGGCAGATTTGGCGCAGCGCATCAGGCAGCACTTCGATGACCTAGCCATCGTGCATGCACCGCATGAACCGGGATATCTGTCGCTATTCCGACTACTGACCGGTGTGGCATTACTGAACAAGGCCGACAATATCCCGCCTAACCTTGGCGGCGAAGTCATGCGCGCCATTCTCGAAGGACTGCCTTATCCGGCCATGCTGCTCAATTTGGCTGTAGTGCGTTGTCGCGCAGAGCAAAAACCGACCTATGCGCGCGCTGCTGTTATCAAGACCTGCCTCAACCGTCATATCCGTTTTCGCAAAACCGCAGAGAAGGAGTTCACGCCCATGCTCGACCCCTCTAACAATAACCCCGCCTATCGGTTGGGACGGCTGTTCGCTACACTTGAACGTATCCAGGAAGATGCCGCTGGTGGCTCCGGAAAGCTCAACGCCACGATTCGTGACCGCTATTACGGCGCGGCGTCCAGTACCCCTGCCGCCGTATTTCCGACCCTGCTGCGTCTGAGTAAGGCCCACCTCGGTAAGCTCTCAGCAGGTTTCGCCATTACCCGTGAGCGACTTATCGGTGAGATCATGGACGGCTTCGATGCCGATACGTTCCCGCCGCGTCATCTTGCTCTTCCGGATCAGGCGCGTTTCGCTCTCGGTTACTACCAGCAACGCCAAGCCTTTTTCGCCAAAACAGAACCTAAGACCCCGGAGGAAACCCAATGAGCCTCAGTAATCGTTACGACTTTGTGCTGCTGTTTGACGTGAAAGACGGTAATCCCAATGGTGACCCGGATGCCGGAAACCTGCCGCGTCTTGATGCCGAGACCGGCCACGGCCTGGTGACTGATGTATCGCTCAAACGCAAAATACGCAATTTCGTGACCATGACACGGGATCAGGAGGCACGCGACCCACAGCCTGGTGAAAAGCGTTTCGAGATCTATGTGCGTGAAAAAGCGATCCTCAATCAGCAAAACCAGCGCGCTTATTCCGCGCTGAAGTTGGATGTGGAGACTGCTGAATCTGCGACAGACGAAGTCCCTGAGAAAAAGGCGACCAAGGACAAAAAGCGCAAAGGTAGCGGTGAGGATGTAAACAAAGCCCGCGACTGGATGTGTCAGAATTTCTTCGATGTTCGTGCCTTTGGCGCGGTCATGTCCACGGGAGTCAATTGCGGGCAGGTGCGTGGGCCGGTACAAATGACCTTCGCCCGATCCGTCGATCCCATAATCGCGCAGGAGCACTCCATTACCCGTATGGCGGTGGCGACCGAGGCCGAAGCTGAAAAGCAAAGCGGCGATAACCGTACCATGGGCCGTAAGTTTACGGTGCCTTACGGGCTCTATATGGCGCACGGCTTTGTATCCAGTTTTCTCGCTAGGCAGACGGGTTTTGACGAGGATGATTTGGGGTTACTTTGGCAGGCACTTACGCAAATGTTTGAGCACGACCGCTCCGCCGCGCGCGGCGAAATGACCACGCGGGGTTTATATGTGTTTCGGCACAATTCTGAATTGGGAAATGCGCCAGCACATACGCTGTTTGAGCGCATTCATGTAACACGCACCGCCGATGTCCCGCGCAGCTTTGCCGATTACGAAGTGTTAGTGAATGAGGCCGCAATGCCATCAGGGGTCACGCTGCTTTGTAAAACATGAGGAGAAAACACCATGAGCGAAATCCACTTTATCGTTGAAGAAGCGCCGGAAGGTGGCTTCATAGCCCGTGCTGTTGGTACGGACATCTTCACCGAGGCTGACGATCTGCCCGCGTTACATGCGCTGGTGCGGGATGCGGTGCACTGCCATTTTGAGGATGCGCAGTGCCCCAGCCTTATTCGCCTGCATATTACCCGCGAAGAAGTGCTGGTGGCGTGAGGCTGCCGCGTGATCTCACCGGCACCGAGTTGGTCCGACGGCTCGGGCGCGTGGGTTATACCGTCACGCGGCAGACGGGAAGCCACATGCGCCTGACCTGTGCGGCACAAGGCGAGCATCACATCACGGTTCCCCGTCACGATCCGCTTCGCCTGGGAACACTGGCCGCCATCCTGGACGCGGTGGCCGCACATCGCGGCGTCAGTCGTGAGGCGCTGTTGGATTTGTTGTTTGAGAGATGACGGGGCCTGATCATGGAAGTCACCGAAGACCCCGTTCCCCTCTCGGCTCTCCAGCACTGGATTTACTGCCCGCGTCAGTGCGGGTTGATCCATCTGGAGCAGCAGTTTGAGGACAACGTCCATACGGCGCGCGGGCAGGCGGTGCACCATCTGGTAGATACACCGGGATACGAGGTGAAGCGCGGCGTGCGGGTGGAGCGGGCGTTGCCTCTCTGGTCAGATCGTTTTGGCGTGATCGGTAAGGCAGACCTGGTAGAGTTTCACCCGGACGGCAGGATATATCCCGTAGAGTTCAAGCATGGTCGTAAACGTGGCCGCATTCATGACGATATTCAGCTTGCCGCCCAGGCTATCTGTCTGGAAGACATGCTCGGGCGTCCCGTACCCCAAGGCGCTATTTATCACGCCAGCAGTCACCGGCGGCGTGAAGTAGACATCACCGAGGACTTGCGCGCCCTCGTCAGCGAGACCGCCGACGCGATTCGCGCCATGCTCGCCTCCGGCATCCTCCCACCGCCGGTAAACGATGCGCGGTGTCGGGAATGTTCACTGCGAGAAATTTGCCAGCCGGAGATGCTGGCGCAGCAAACCCAAATGGACCGGCTGAAACAATACCTGTTTTCGCCGGATGACGAAATCAGTCCGTGATATAAAGGGATTCCACCATGCAGCAAATTCAAAATACCCTTTACGTCATGACCCCCCTGTCCTATGTGCATTTGGACAATACCACCTTGCGGGTGGATGTGGACCATGAGAAGCGCCTGCAAGTCCCGCTGCATCATGTCGGTACACTGGTATGCTTTGGTGACGTAATGGTATCGCCTGCCCTCATGCACCGCTTGGCGGAAGAAGGGAAGTCTCTGATCTTGTTGGATCGTTTTGGTCGCTTCAAGGCGCGCCTTGAAGGACCCGTTTCTGGAAATATTCTGCTGCGTCAGGCCCAGCATCGGGGAGCGGGCGATGTTGACGTTACCAGAGACTTGGCGCGCGCCTGCGTCGCCGGTAAAATCCGTAACGGCAGAACCGTGCTCCTGCGTGCTGCCCGTGAGGCGAAAGAGGCGGACGACGTTAAGCAGCTCGCTGGGGCTGCCAATCACCTCGCCGCATCGCTGCGTGCTGCCGCCGAAGCATCCACCATAGACGCGCTGCGCGGCATAGAAGGCGATGCCGCACGCAGTTATTTCTCGGCGTTCAATTGCATCGTCAAGCCCGCCATGCGCGAGCAATTTCAGTGGAGCGGGCGCACCCGGCGTCCACCATTGGACCGGATCAATGCCTTGTTGTCGTTTCTTTACTCCATGCTGATGAACGACTGTCGCAGCGCGCTGGAAGCCGTCGGTCTTGATCCACAACTGGGATTTTTACATGTGGTCCGTCCTGGGCGTGCGGCATTAGCATTGGATTTGCAGGAGGAGTTTCGCGCTCCGATCTGTGACCGGCTCGCACTCACACTCGTGAACCGAGGGCAACTCAGCGATGGGGATTTTGAAGTGCGCGAGGGTGGCGCTGTCCTGCTGGGTGATAAAGGTCGGCGCAAAGTGGTCGCGGCCTGGCAGGAGCGCAAACAAGAAGAGATTACCCATCCCCTCCTGGAGCAGAAGGTGCCTATTGGACTGTTACCTTTTGTGCAGGCACGATTGATGGCGCGCGCCATCCGTGGGGAAACCACCGGGTATCTGCCATACCTGAGCCGTTGAGGAGGCGTAATCATGCTCATCATCGTCACTTACGATGTCTCTACAGAAACGGCGGCGGGGCGCAAGCGCCTGCGCCGCGTCGCCAAAGCCTGCGAACGGGTGGGCCAGCGTGTGCAGAAATCTGTTTTTGAATGTCAGGTCAACCAAATGCAATACGAGGCTTTTGAGCGCATGCTGCTGGCGGAAATAGACGAAGAAGAGGATAATCTACGCTTCTATCGTCTCACAGAACCCACCGAACTGCGTATCAAGCAATATGGAACCTTCCGATCTATCGACTTCAATGGTCCCCTCATGGTTTGATGCGCGAACCCGGATCGGCGCCTCAAAGCCCGTCCTTTCGCGCGCCGCGTATCTTCCTGTTCTACCATCGTTTTTATTAGAAGTCCTTGGGGTCCTTATAGGTTTCCAGGCGGCACTGTCTGCCATTCGCGGTATATACAAAGAAAATTGTTCATTAACAATGTGTTGCAACAATGCAGTATCGCCCGGCTTATAAACCGGGCGTGGATTGAAACTTCCGGGAGCTATCCGCCGCGCTGCATGAATTTGGTATCGCCCGGCTTATAAACCGGGCGTGGATTGAAACCCGTTCAAGTTGCCGATATATCCATTTTGCAAAGTATCGCCCGGCTTATAAACCGGGCGTGGATTGAAACATCATAACTAAATGCCCTTGTCGCTATGATTTGCGTATCGCCCGGCTTATAAACCGGGCGTGGATTGAAACATGACAGAACCACTCCACTGCAAACCATACAAGCGTATCGCCCGGCTTATAAACCGGGCGTGGATTGAAACGTATACGTCATGCTGTCTGTTCATTGCCTTTGCGTATCGCCCGGCTTATAAACCGGGCGTGGATTGAAACTTCTGGCCTGAGATGCCTGCCAAACGGGAGGAATTGTATCGCCCGGCTTATAAACCGGGCGTGGATTGAAACAAATGAGGGCCGGCT